>CAUTNS010000013.1:0-20204 GCA_963540345.1 uncultured Candidatus Saccharibacteria bacterium
ACTCCACTTGAGGTCTATAAGTCTCAAGGTGTTGCACTTGAGGGGTTAGAGTAGCGAGCTCCATAGTCTATTTTAAATTTCTCAGTACGAATAGATGTTATAATTTCTTATTATTTGACGTAGGGAATCTTTTGAAATATTTTGATGAAATATCATCAATTTTTAATGATTCGGTTTCTTGATAAATAACTGAGTCTTTCTTTACTGATTCTGTTTTGGATGAATCTTGGTTTGAAAGAAACTTCTGGACGTCGTCTATTTGCTGATCTTTGAAACTTACGATCCAGAACTTTACTGGTAGAGTTTTTGTACTTATAGATCTATCTAAAGTATCTTGCCAACTGAGAGTAATTGGAGTTTTATTAAGTTCTTTTGCGACAAGCAGATTTTCGACATAGATGGATACTGAAGGGGTTTGCGTAACGTAAACCGTGGGAGTAGATTTTTCAGACTGGTTAGTTTGGTTAGGTTGGTTCGCTTGGCTAGACTGGTTCACTTGGTTAGACTGGGAGACTTCAATCTGTTCACTACGATCGGATTGATATATTACGGTGAAGATTTTGCGAATGGAAACGTCTTGTTTGAGACCAACAAGGAGAGTACTGATAATGACGATAATAGCAAAAATAGAGGAGATTAGTGTGAAAAAAGTTTTTGCACGGGATGGAGGTGCGCTCTCCAGGATGATCGAGCGCCAGTTAATTAAATGTCGACGATGCCTAAAACTGATCAGCTCCTTAAGCCTAAGTTGATAAAGTAGTAGAATGATTGAGTAGATAATGGACATGCCAAGAAGTAGCACCATAACTGGGTCAAACTCGGTGGCAAAATAAATGAAGATGGGATTTAGAACACTAATTGAAATAATGGAGAATGTGTTTTTTGCATCCAGTTTATTTCTTAGGCTAAAAAAGAGGACGGGAATAATACCTGCACCGCAAAATACAGAAAAAGAACGAACCGAGGTGAGGGTAGTGCCAAAAATCTGCGTCCAAAAGCTTAGTGAGCTAAAATAAATATTTTGTGGAAAAAAGTTGTGATGAGGACTGACTAGAGCTTGGCCACTAGCGGGTACTTGAAAGAAGTTTAGGTAGTTGGCAGCTTCGATGCTTGAAACTTGTTTGAGAATAAAGTGAGAACAGAGTAGAAAATAGATGAGAAGTAGGCCGGCAAGCGACAAGAAATGAGAGATTTTGAGATGTGATTTTTGCTTCATTCTATATTTATTTTATCACTTTGAGGTTTCAATACTTGTTAACATTTTAATGAATGGGCCATTAAATATCGAACAAGATAAAAAAATCGTGATAAGATAAAAATATCTGGGCGTGGCGCAGTTGGTAGCGCGCGCGGTTCGGGACTGCGAGGTCGCCAGTTCAAATCTGGTCGCCCAGACCACTGATTGAATTTTTAAGTACTCATTCCTATTAAAATAATCCTGCTGAGTAACTGGCGGAACGTCCCAAGGGGTAAACGTCAGTTCAAATCTGGTCGCCCAGACCATTTATTATGATTTTAAAAAGACACCGCTTTGGTGTCTTTTTAGTGGAAGATTATTTTTGAGTTTAACTTTTATGTTATTTTGCGTACTCAACGGCACGGGTCTCACGGATAACATTAACCTTAATGATACCTGGATAGCTCATCGTGGCTTCAATTTTATTGGCGATATCACGTGCAAGCTTCAAAGCAGTGAGATCATCGACCTGTTTTGGTTCAACTACAACACGGATTTCACGACCAGCGGAGATAGCATAAGCCTTATCAATACCTTGGAAACTAGTAGCAATATTTTCAAGCTCCTTCATGCGTTCGGCAAAGTTTTCCGCAGAAATATTGCGGGCGCCTGGGCGAGCAGCAGAGATGGCATCAACGATTTTTACAATAATAGCCTCCGGAGTGGTTGGCTCGATATCATTATGGTGAGCAGCAATGGCGTGAACGATAGGATCGGACATGCCATATTTTTTGGCTAACTCAGCGCCGATTTCAGCATGTTTACCTTCAATCTTGTGAGTGACCGCCTTACCAACATCATGGAGAAGAGTAGCAGTCTTAGCGATACGAATATCGGCACCAATTTCTTCGGCGATCATACCAGCCATGTGGGCCATTTCAATAGAATGGAGTAAAACATTTTGACCATAGGAAGTACGGAATTTTAATTCCCCTAGGAGGTGTAGCATTTCGTGTGGGATACCGATAATACCAACTTCACGAGCAGCGTCTTCACCAGCACGCGTGACTTCTTTTTCAATTTCACGCTCAGCTTTACTAACAGCCTCTTCGATACTAGCCGGATTGATGCGGCCGTCTTTCATTAAGCGCTCCAAAGCATATCTTGCAACCTGGCGACGAATAGGGTCAAAAGAGGAGAGAACGACCATACCTGGAGTATCGTCAACCATAATATCAACACCGGTGGCACGCTGAAGAGCCTGAATATTGCGACCTTCCTTGCCAATGATGCGCCCCTTCATTTCATCGTCGGGAAGTTTCAAGGCCGTAACAGTACGATCTGCCGTAACCTCTGAGGACATGCGTTCCATAGCGGTGACGAGAAGTGCCTGGGCAGTCTCATCAATATCGCGTTTGATTTCACGCTGTTGTTTAACTACGAGATTAGCGAGATCGTCTTTAATATCCCTTTCGGTCATGGCGATGAGTTTTTCTTTGGCATCAGTTTTTGAAAGACCAGCAATTTTTTCTAGTTTTTCCTGTTGCTTGTCGCGGATGCTATGGATTTCAGATTTGAGTTCTTCAATCTCTTTTTCCTGGCGAGAAAGACGCTCGGAGCGTTTCTCAATTTGGTCAAATTTATTATCGAGAGAGAGTTCGCGCTCACTCAAACGTTTTTCGGTTTGCTTCCAATCTTTACGTCTATTGTCTTCTTCATTTTTTGATTTCTCTGCTAGATCAGCAGCTTCTTTTCTAGCTTTCAAGATAATGTCCGATGCCTCGTTTTTTGCCTTGCGTACTAGATCGTCAGCACGATTTTTTCCGCCATTTTCATTCTTTTTGTCGTAAGCAAAAACCACTCCAGCACCAGCGCCAAGCCCAACTACTGCGGCGATAATCACAGGGACTAACTCCATATTCCTCTTTCTTTTTGTTATTTTTGGAAGCGTCAATATTTTCCTGATATTGACCGATTAACAAAATATATAATAATTACACTTTTGATAAAAATTCCCCCGGATATTTTTATTGTAACATATTATTTTATTTTATTTATTCGTATGGCTCGATGTTGTCGGTCAACATGTTACGAATGAGCTGGTTGGCAGTGTTTTCAAGACCTTGTTCAGCGCCATCGGTGCTGTACATGGTTGGGTCGACATAGAAATAATTGTAGTCTTTATAAGTGAAAACTTTAGTGCCAAAACGGAGACCGGACTGAGTATCGAAATCACCATCAGAGACTGGAACGCGCCTTAAGCAACCCTGGCGGCCAAGATTTTTGCCTGGATCGGCAAAGGCTGGCTTGTATTGCACGCCTTTTTGAACAGCATTAAAGCAGATGGAATTTCTAAATTCATAACTATTTAAAACATAGCTAACAGTAGTTAAAGTATCTGGGACTTTGATCTTAATATTCCAGTCGGTGAGATAAATATAACCAGTGGTGGCTTTATAGACCGGGACATCTTCAGGTTTAGCGATTTTTGAAACACCAGTAGTTTCCTCAACGGCTTTAATGATTTTATCCTTCGCGGCAACGGTCTGAGTGAGGGTGGTGATTTTATCACCTTGCGACATACCAAATACAAGACCAACGATACTTAAGACAAGGAAGATAACCATGAGAATGCCAAAAACGAGTGACATGGTGGTCATTTTCTTGAGAGATTTAAGAGCGATGGCCTTTGGGTCAGTTTTAGGGTCAACTGGTTGCGGCAGCTCTTCTTGAGGAATCTGATTGAGGTTTGGATTTTCTTGTGTTTGAAAATCAAAATGGGTTGGAGAGACCACTGGGACATTAAGTGAAGTCTGTGGACCAAAGTTTTCAAAATTCTGATTCTCTGGGTTTTTAGCATCCTTGGCTTGTTTTGCGGCTAGTTCAGCAGCATTGGCAATGGCCTGTTGAGTGAGCTGATTGTTAGAGTTTGGATTACCAGAATTGGCGGCCTGAGAAAATCCATTTTCGCCAAATGGACTGCTAGAAGCTGAAGCCATAAACGGATTATTTGAAGCTGGCGGGAGGTTGGTATTTGCGGCAGCCGCAGGATGTGCGGACTGATTTATACCACCGCCAAAAGTTACGCCACCGATGGTAGTTGAGTTATTTAAATTGCTGAAGCTAAAAGTATTTTTTTCTTGATCCATGCAAAACCCTTATTCTTAAATTATTATAACAAAAAATACTATTTTTTGGGTGGTGTTATATTGGCTGGACGACCATAATCTGGAAGAATGACAGGAACTTTTTCGCCAGTTGACTTGAAAAGAGGAATATCGAGCTGATCGGCTAAGGTATTAACAATGGCCGCACCAATACGAAGACCAGTGAAGGAACCCGGCCCGGCCATAAAGGTTATTTCAGAAATATCAGTCCAGTCTGCATGATTTTCCTGAAGTTTTTGATGTAGAACTTGAAGAAGTTTTTCCGCGAGCTGGTTACCAAGATCGATGTGGTATTCTGTTTCGTCGAGCTTTAAAATAGTTTGTGGGGTGGAAGTGTCAAGATAGAGCTTCATTTTTGTTCAATGCTCCTTGTGCCGTCATCATTAATGGTGATAAAAAAGCGAAGATGACCGGCTGGCAAGAGGTCGGCAACAGAATCCCCCCATTCAATCACGGTAATCGTATTCTGGTCTGATATGTTCTCAAGTAGATCCTCGGACATAATACCCGGATCTTGAAGGCGATAAAAATCATAGTGTACGAGAGATCGATTCTTGCCATCATGAGTAAAATAATAATGTTTTGACAGAGTGAAAGTTGGCGAAGTGATTTCTTCTTCAATGCCAAAACCCTTGGCAAGACCTTTTGTGATAGTGGTTTTGCCGGCACCGACGTCGCCAACTAGTTCAATGACAGCAGGAAAACTAAGAGTCTTGGCGAGCTTTTCGCCAAAATCAATCATCTCTGCTTCAGAAGAAAATTTTTGCATAGTCATATTATATAATGACGGGAGAAAAATATAAAATTGTTATGGTATAATTCAGCTATGAGATGTGGCAATCGAAATGTAAAATTAATGAGAATTATTAGCTTATTAATTGTAATTACTTGCGTGATTGTTGTAGTTGCGGCGCTGTTTGTGCGTAAAAATATAACAAGTAGCAAGCTGGCGGAACAGAAATTCGGAGAGCTGGCGCGCGATTACTATGAAAATGATTTTTATAAGCGGTTTATTAGAGATCACGTGGCGGATGAAAACGAGAAGGATCTTGGGCAGTATTTTGAGAAATACACACAGATGGGATTTTCGCCGGTAAAATTAAGGAAATTACTTGACTATAGTGAGCGAAACAATAAGGACATGAAAAAATATTTCGAGCACGAGAAGTTTAGTTGTGATACTAATGGATCATATGTAATTATTAAGCCTAAGCAGCCGTTTGGGGAGAAGGACTACGAGCTGAAAAGCGCGCTTAGTTGCAAAGAGGGATAGAATCGCGACAAAGAGGGGATAGAGCCGCGGGAATATCATTAAGGATTGTCTTTTCTCTTGGGGCATCTGGACTGGTTTTTCTGATTTTCCCTGCATTTTTTTTAATTCTGTTATTGAAAAAAATTAAATTTCTGTTAGAATAGGATTATTACAATCTTTGTATGGTCTCTTAGTATAACGGTTAGTACAACGGGTTTTCATCCCGTCAACGCGGGTTCGACTCCCGCAGAGATCACCATTTTATGAATTTGAGCCGGATGGCTCTTTTTTTATTTTAAATTTGATTTAAGATTTCGATTGCTGATTTCAATATATCTTCGTTTCTGCGCTTAATTGGATCAACAGCATTACCATCCACCGCATCATCGCCAATAAGAAATTCGGTAAATTTAATATTACGATATTTTGCTAGGGCTAGTAGTGCTGACAACTCCATTTCGACACCTACACACCCACGTGATTTCATCAGTGCAACTTTTCCAGGAGTCTCACGATATACCGCATCGGTTGTCCAGATTTTTCCAGAGACAGTTGTAAAACTATTTTTATCAAAAATATCATTGCAAATTTTAAAGGCATCGCTATCAGCTTCAACCTCATCGCTTTCTGGTAAGTAGTGGTAGCTAGTACCCTCCTCGCGATATGCGGCAGTAGGGAGAATTATAGTATTTTGAGCAATATTCTTATCAAGTCTCCCGCATGTACCAAATGCTACAATCTTATTAATTCCACTCGCAATCAATAATTCCATATCACATACAGCACCCGCGGCGCCCATGGTTGGATAGACTAGAAGAATCTTTTCTCCATTAACATCAATGTAACGATAGGTATCAAACTGGCGACCAAAGGCATTTGTCACGGGAAATGTTTCCAGATTTTGATTCGTTAGTATAAGATCCTCCCAAATTTCGTCATCAAAAATAAATAAACATTTTGATGGAGATCCTTTTAATTTAAGGTCAGATGGACCAAAGACTGTTTTTCTTTCTGTATCGTATTTAATCATTTGTTGCATTATATCATAATGACAATAAGCGATAAGTCTACAGTATGCAATATGCTTAGATTAAAATATACGATGATCAAATATATTCAAAGTTTATACTTAATACTTTACTATTTCCTATGATGATCACACTTGATTTAATATAAGATTAAACTATCTACTCTAATTATATTTGAACCAGCATCCCTAGAGACTACACATTCCATGACAGCGCCATACTCTGCGCCGAAAGCGTTTTGAACGGTAACATCAACTTTATAAACCATCTTATTTGTGCCGCTTCTGCCAATGACGTGAACGCCGAGGATTGAATGTACTTTTGAGCCGCGATATGGATACATTTTATGAAAGGCCTGGTCACACACCTCACGGGTACCAACTTCAGATGGATACCTGGCATCCTCAGCAGCCTTAGCCTCTCTTTCAGCTTTCAGTCTGGCTTCTTCCGCAGCCTGTCGTTTTGCTTCCTCTTCAGCCGCTTTTCTTCTTTCTTCTTCAGCTTTTGCTTTTTCTTCAGTGATTTTATCTAACGATGGAAAAGGTACGATCTGTGCGGCTTTATCACTAGAATAATATACGACTGCCCCTGCTTCACTACTTGCGATTTTGGTGACTTTGCTAAAATTGGAGTCCGCGTATTGAATTGAAATTTTTACTCCTTCCTCTGAGGTGCTATTATCATAGACATTTGCAATCACATTGCTAGTTGATTTTTCTATTTTGTCGATTTTTCGAACGCCAATTTCTGCTAGTAATCTAGTTGCATTTTTATCTCCGTAATTATCTAAACTAGTACAGACATTATTTTGACAAACAAGCTCAACCTTCTGTCCGTTGATGTCAAAATTTTTATTTGGGTTATATAAAACTATAGCCAAAAAAGTTATGACACTCAAGATGGAACCGATAATACCCAGCCTCTTCGTTAATTTTATTCTTTTCTCATATAAACCATATTTCTGATTCTTCTTGGATTCAATAACTGAAAGTATGGAGAGAATAGTAGGGCCAATCGGAAACCAAAATAAAACTAGAGACAATATACTTATAAGGAAATATAACTTTGTTTCCTTTTCTATCTTTTTAAGAGTACGCCTATCATCATCACTCATTTCAGACAATAAAGATTCCAGCTCTTTTTCTTTTTTATCTATCGGACTATTAGTTCTTAAATCTTCTATCTCTTTGTCTAGTCTTTTCTTTTCTTTTTCCAATTCCTTTTTTAGTTTAGGATAATCCGTCTTTGCGTTTAAGACATTGCGAGCAAATTCTCTTGCGCGAGATTCTAAGGTTGGATTAACGTTGGCATCAATAATTCCCTCGTCGCTCGATATAACGATTCTAAGTACACGGTCGTCATGCTGAATAGTCGTAGATTTAATCTTCTTTTTCTTTTGTGCTGCACCACCAACGACAGCACCCAAAGGGCCCGCTACTGCTGCTCCAAGCGCGATTCTAGTTAGGGTAGGTCGAGATCCGCCGCCACTACTTTCTACAGAGTAGGATACTTGACCACTGGTTTCAACTTTTGCAGAGATTTCAGAGTCAAGACTTAAGGTTCGGCCGGATCCAATAACTCTATTCTGGAATAATGTGATCCCGCCAATTCCGTCAATTCTTTTGAATTTAGAGAGGTCGTCACGTTGCTTTTCAAGAGCTAAACCATCTTTTTTAAGGACGCTAATTTCTTTCTTGATCTTTTCGATTTTCTCAACCTGCTCTTTGCTAATCATAATATGACACCTTGTTAGTTATAAATAATATAGCACGAATAATTTTTTGTGGTATAGTTAAAGAGGTACTTGGCGCCATAGCTCAGCTGGATAGAGCAGGAGACTTCTAAGCTCAAGGTCGTAGGTTCGAACCCTACTGGCGCTACCAAATTGCATTTATTTTTCCGCAAAAAGATGATTAAGGCAATCATCTTTTTTGTTTTATACTTTTACCAATTTTTATAGGTGTGCTTGATGTAGGGTTTTCTAGCGTAGGTTTTTTTATTGGTGAATTCCATGAGTGCCATATAGGATGGGAAGAAGGCGTTAAGTTTATTGAATGGCTTGATACATTCATGAAAAGTGGTGAGAGCGCCAACTACTAGTAGTTTATCAGCATAGGTCCTGAGAGTGTTCCGGGAATTTTCCGGAGCCCATTTTTTGGTTGGCGAGATGAGGCCGCGAGAGCTATTGATTAATTCATCGAGAACTGGCGGCATGACTCCATTATGCATGTGGCCGGAGATAAAGTAATCGAATTCACGAAGAAGATATTTCACCTCAGGCTGATTGAGATAGACTGGTGAGTGGATGAGAGCAAATTTAAGCTTCTTTTCAGGAAGATGCGTTAAATATTTTTCTGGGAGAGACTCAAGTTCAGAGAGCAGAACCGGCAGATCCTCGACGATCCCCTTGTCTGCGCGATAATACTTTGGCGACTGAGTGTAACCAAGACAATAGATATTTTCATCTTCATAGACCTGATTATCAAGAAGAAACACATTATCGAGGGCGCGAATTTCGTCAAAAAGTTTTGACGCAACTTCGTATTGCCAACCAGTCTGACCTTCAGTTGGCTTGCGATACATATCGTGGTTACCGACACTAAGAATCACCGTGGATTGCTGGCCGAGCTTTTTGAGAAAGTTTAGGAGGCGCTGACGTTCAGAATATTCATCAACCATATCTAGGGTATCAATGAGGTCGCCTGGCATAAGGATATAATCTGGTGCGAGAGTTTTGACCTGCTTGATGATGGCCTGGAGTTTCTGGTTTGTAACTTGATAACTAAAATGAAGGTCCGACATAACCATGACCTTGAACGGATCGGAGGCTTTTTTGTGGTGTGCGAAAAAATCAGGGCGAAAAAGACGGTAGGTACTGAGTCGAAATAGTTTCATTGATTATTTTTTGATTAGGCGATAGTAGATGCTTGGAGCAAAGCGAAGGCCGGCAAGAGGCTTCTGAAGTTTTTTCTCAAGAGCAACAAGAGCTTTGGTTTTAAAGATTTTCTTCATGGTTTGGCTCCTGAAGTTTGAAACTGAAAGAATATTATCAATTTCGAAACCGGATTTTCTAAAGAGATCTTCGACATAGGCTGGATGGTAGTTATAGAAACCATCTTTATCAATGTTTTTAAGATTGGAAGGCTTCTTGTCAAAAGGATTGACCTTAGATTTTTTGAACCAATAGCGGAACATCTTTGGAAGAGTGCGCTTGTTGGCGACCTCAATCACGGCAACACCACCCGGCTCAAGAATACGGTGAAGTTCCTTGATGACGGCTGGGAGATCTGCAAAGTGGTGAGTTGCGCGAACCATCAAGAGTGCAGAAAATTCATCATCCTTGAATGGAGTGTGATAGATGTCACCCTGAACAGTACGAATGCGATCACCAAATTCTTCCTTGGCCTGGTCTAGCTCGGTTTGTGAATAATCAAAGAGAGTGGCAACTTTGGCGCGATCAAGATACTCTTTAGCGAGACGGCCGTAACCACCAGCGATGTCAACGAAAGTATCCATTTTGGTTGGGAGGAGTCTACGGATGGCGAGACGATCTGCCATGTCTTCGTATTTACGGTCTGCATCTTCCCAGAAGATTTTTTTGTAATCATAGCCGTTGTAATCGGAAACGACTTTCTTGTTTTGCTCTGTCATGGTAATGATTATAACACGAGAGGAGTAGCTTTACTTATCTTTTGGATTATAGTCCTTGGTTTTGTGCTAAACTACTTGTCTTTTGGTTTGAGATTTCGGAAGAGGATTTTATTGAGTTTCTCAAAGAACGGCTGGACCTCTTCCAAGTCTAGGAGGAAGCTGGCAGCGAAATAGATCGCCATGGAGCCAAGTGAAATGGCGAGGAATTTTGGAATCGTAACAAAAACAGAAACATCCGTAGAGCGGAGTGGAAGAAGTTTGGTTAAAATATAGGCGGAAACGGAAGTAACAACAGTGGCGACAAGCATCCTAAAGAAGGCGGACCAGAAGTCCTTATTTAGGAGATTCTGACGGGATTTTTTCTGCAGGATGAAGAGGAGAATGAAGATCTCAAGAACGGCGCCGATGGACTGAGCCCAACCCAGGCCGTCTGGACCGAGGCCGATAATACTAAAAATAACAGAGAGAACCATCGTAAAACCAACGGCGATAATACTGACGATAAACGGAGTCTTGGTGTCTTGTCTGGCATAAAAACCGCGTGAGGCGATGTGAAAAATGGACTGAGCAAAAATAGCAAGGACAAGAGAACCGAGAATGCTGGCGATGACTGGCTGGCCGCCGTTTTTGACAAAACTTACAACATAGCCGCGGGCAAAATAAGCAATAACGGAAACCGGAAGAGAGATCCAGACAATCATACGGAGAGCACGGCGGAAGACATCATCAAATTTAGTAGTGTCGCCACTATTAGTTTCTTCGGTAAGTTTTGGGAAGAATGCAGTAGAGATAGCGACGCCAATTAGGTTGACTGGCATCTGATGGAGACTGTTGGCCTGCTGAAAAGAACGTAGTGCACCTTTACCCATGCGTGAAGAGAGGTTGGTAGCGAGGATGGAATAAACATAGTCGATTCCCTGGTCGAGCGAACGGGCGGGAAGAAGTTTTAAGACGGTTTTGAAACCAAGATTTTTCCAATAGATTTTGAATTGATAATCAAAACCGAGGCCAAAGAGACCGATGAGGCTGATAAAAATTTGTAGAACGGCACCAAAAACTACACCAATGGCGACACCCATAATGCCACCTTCAAAAAGTTGGAGACCAAAAATATTAATGCCATTTGTGAAGACCGTAATGCCGATAAGAATACCGACATTATAGAGAGCTGGAGCAAGGGAGTAGAAGACGAAACGACCGACGGCCTGCTGGATGGAGTTTAGAACGGTGGCAATACTAAAAAGAAATGGATTAATGGCGATAACGCGCATCATGTTGATGGCGAGAGTGGTACCGGATTCATCGAGACCTGGGCCGACGATATAGCGAACGAGTGGATCGGCGAAGATCATAATGAGAATACTGGAGATTAGAGTAACGATGGCCATGAGGTTGAGAATTGAAGAGCTGAGTTCCCAGGCGGATTTTTTGTTACCGGCAACCAGACGTTGGTTGAAGACCGGAATAAAACTGACAGCGAGCGCCCCAGAGGTTAATACGAAGAACATGAAATCCGGAATAGTGAAGGCGGCGGTATAGGCATCAATACCGGTTGGATAAGTATCAAGATAGTATGAGTTCAAGAGACGGTCGCGGAAGATACCGAGCAGGGCCGAGATGAGAGTGCTGAAGCTTAATAATATTGCGGCATATTTCACACTTAGCTTACTATTAGCCATAGCCACGACTGATCGAAACTGAAACTTCTTCATTAATTATTATTATACATGATAAAGCATGAGCGGGGGATTTTAAAATTGCGACGAATATTGTATAATATATGAGTGAGAATACAAAATCTTACTTTAGTTTATAAAATCGGGGATGAGATTCTAAAATCTGAGAATATGCAGCGCGAGAAACGCTTTATTCAGCATGCCAATGTTTCTACTTATGAACACTCTGTAAATGTAGCAAGAATGAGCCTTGTGGTTGCACAGATTTTGCGAGCTAAGGTTGACAAGGTATCCCTGATACGTGGCGCTTTACTACATGATTTTTTCTTATATGACTGGCATGACAAGACGGCAATGCCAAAAGCACATGCTTACTTACATCCGTTAATTGCTTATGATAATGCGAAAAAAGAATTTAAGCTGAATGCGATTGAAAAAAATATTATTCAGGCCCATATGTTCCCTATTAGTATTGTGATGCCAAAATATCGCGAGAGCTGGATTGTGGTGCTGGCCGACAAGGTTTGCGCAATACAAGAAGTCACCTCAAACCTGAAGGTGCGAGCTTCAGTATCAATTCTAAAGAGCGCGCAATTTTATCCCGTGATTATTTAATTTTTAAGTCTATTCGATGCTATAAAAAATGCCCCAGCTGGGGCATTTTTTATTGTAGTGTAGGAAGTTTTTATGATTATTTTAGGAGCGAACTAGCTAATCATGAAGCTTGGCGCGATCCGGGAGAGTGGCACCATCAAAGATGTCTTTTAGATCCTCTGCTTCAAGAGATTCTTTTTCAAGGAGGGCGTTCGCGACACGGTCGAGAACCTTGCGATTAGCCTGGAGAACTAATTCTGCACGCTTGGCAGCCTCGGCAGTAAACTCGCCGATTTCTTCATCAATTAATTCAGCAGTTTTTTCCGAGTATGGCTTACCAGTGCTAATAGTGTAATATCCAGTCTCCTCAGATGGGAAAACGAGGTTCCTGGTTTTATTACCCATACCTTCACGAGTGATCATCTCCTTACTAAGTTCAGCTACATGTTTTAAATCAGAGGAAGCACCAGTAGTAACATTGTCGGCCCCGAAGATGATTTTTTCTGCGATACGACCGCCCATGGCACGAGCCAAAACATCCTTAAGTTCATAGACGCTCTTGTAGCTGCGGTCTTCAGGAGGGAGGAACCAGGTGACGCCACCGATGTGACCGCGAGGAATAATTGTGATTTTATGGACAGGATCAGAATCTGGAAGGACGTGGCCGACCACGGCGTGACCAGCTTCGTGATAGGCGGTAATTTTGCGTTCCTGTTCGTTCATGACTTTTGATTTGCGCTCAGGCCCGATCGCAACGCGCTCAAAAGCCTCGGTAACGTCAGCACTAGTGATTTCCTTGTGACCTTCCCTGGCAGCAGTAATAGCAGCTTCATTGGCAATATTAGCAAGGTCAGCACCAGAGGAGCCAGCAGTTTTTGCAGCAAGAGCCTCAAGGTCAACAGATTTCTCAGTTGGCTTATTTTTGAAATGGACCTTAAGAATTTCGAGACGATCTTTGCGTTCTGGAAGTGTGACGTCAACATGGCGATCAAAACGACCTGGGCGAAGGAGCGCCTTATCAAGCATATCAACACGGTTGGTAGCGGCGATAACAATTACGCCAGATTCATTATCAAAACCATCCATCTCGACGAGAATTTGGTTAAGTGTCTGTTCATCCTCACGACCTGCACCACCTCTGGCATCACGCTTATGTGCGACAGCGTCAATCTCATCGATAAAGATGATGCTTGGTGAATTCTTTTTTGCCTTACTAAAGAGGTCGCGAACACGAGAAGCACCAACACCCACAAACATTTCAGCAAATTCAGAACCAGAAATACTAAAGAATGGAACATTAGCTTCGCCAGCAACTGCGCGAGCCATCAAGGTTTTACCAGTACCTGGATCACCGGCGAGAAGTACGCCACGTGGGATTTTTGCGCCAAGTTTTTCATATTTTTTAGGGTTTTTCAAGAAATCAACAACTTCGGCGAGATCCTGCTTTGCAGCTTCATTACCAGCAACATCGGTGAAGAGAACGCGTTTTTTGTCTGGGCCATATAGTTTTGCACGGGCCTTACCAAAACCCATATTTTCTTTATTCATACTTTGGGCTTGACCTAGAAGTCGACTAAAGAAGAAGATGGCGACAATAATTGGAACAGCGATAGTCAGGATACTAATGAAAAGTTCAGAATAATTGATTGGCTCGACGTAATTAATAACTGGGTAATGCTCCTGGCATTTTTTCAAATCTTCACCGGATTTATTGGCGCAGTGATTAATGAGTCCTTGTTCGTAAAGGGTGCCGGATGCGTCTTTTCTGGAAACCTCGGTTGGAATATCTTTATCCTTGAGGGTAATCTCGAGTTCACTACCAGAGACGGTGATTTTCTTAATGTTGCCGTTTTCATCATTGGCGCGAGCGATAACATCAGAGAGTGGAACTTCCTTAATCTTCAAATTGTGAGAGCTAAAAAGATTTAGACAGTAGACGATAAAAAGAATGGAAAGGATCGTAAAGATAACTGAGCGGATGGTGTTTGACTTGGTACTTTTGCCCGAGCTGGTTTTTGATTTATTCCCTGTAGAATTTTGCGTATTCATTAAACTCCTTAAAATTGGTCTTGAAATAGAAATTACTATATCTTACAGTGCTCCAAGGATGACTTATGTAGCTACTAGTTCTGATTGCAGAGACTTTTAGTTTGGACTGCGCTTGGAGCTGACGAGTACAGATATAATTATATTAACATATCATTGCATTTTTGGGGTATGTGTGGTAAATTTAACGGTAGCGGGGCGTGGCACAGTTGGTAGCGCGCGGCGTTTGGGACGCTGAGGTCGCAAGTTCGAGTCTTGTCGCCCCGACCAATCAAGGAGGAGAAATAAAGAAAAGTATGCTTTTCTTTATTGAACCGACGCAGATTGGAATGTTTTTTACAAAAGCAGAAAAACATACCATTTTAAAAAAGACCACCTGGTGGTCGTTTTTTATGTTAACTATAATTTGCGAACTTGCGGAACGTCCCAAGGGGTGGATTTATTTCATAGATGCTTTAGAATAGATTTATAGATAGCGAGTCATAAATGGATTTAGTAGAGAATATTCAATACAATATTGATAAGGCCATGATGGAGGATGGTGAATTTTATACAGCCGTGGTGACCTATTTGAATGGGACCAGAGATGACCGGTCCGCACAGACAGTTTTGTGGGAGCTAAGTCACTCCAGAGAGGTCGGGATATTTTTTGTAGGACTTGATTTTTCAGAGTTTAAATATGCGCTGGATAAAATGCAGGTACCGGGTGGCGGGCATGAAAAATAAATCCGGCCATGAAAAATAGATCTTTGATATCCTGCTAACTATTTAATTTCTATAATCGCAAGAGTTTCTTGAGTTTTAAATTTTGCAACTTTTGCTGCGTGTGATTTTAGCCATTCATCGGTGGCGCGAGCGGAGCCTGGGAGTTCTGGATTATTATAATCATGAACAATAATAATACTGCCTGGCTGCATTTTTGATTCGACGAGCGCGAGGCTAGTTTTGATTGAGATATAGAGATCACCATCGAGAAAGGCGAAGCTAATTTTGTCTGGTAGATCAGTTTCTGGATCTAGTTCTTCAAAGAAAGCTTTCTTAATTTTTGGTAGAGGAAGGTTTTGACGCTTAAACTTTTCGATAACCTCACGCTTTGTAACAAAAAGTTCGCCAGATTTAAATTGATCACCGGCAGCCGAACTATCTTCCCTGGACTTTTCTGGAAGACCCGCAAATGAATCATAGAGCCAGAGATTTTTACTTGAACCACCTGGAAGCTTGGTGAAATTTTGTAATGCTCGCTGAAAAACAATTGAGGTGTCGCCTCTATAGCAGCCCAGTTCAACTACGTCGCCAGGAATGTTTGCAGATAAACTCTGATTGAGGAGACTTAAGAGGATTTCCGTCTCTTTTGCAGAGACTTGCGAAACTTCATCCGATTTCTGTAGGGCATTTTTTGACATTTTTATTTCTTTCTCAGGAAGATGGCCGTAATAACACCAGCGACGGTGGCAGAGATAATATCACCCATGGTATCGTCGATACCCGGGGCGTTGAGCTCTTGCATGTGGCCGCCACAGAGTTTGTCATACGTAAATTCAAAACATTCCCACATTGCGGCAGTAAAGGCGACAAAACAAATAATGAAGAGAAAGGCGAAGCCGGTGTGATAGACCTTTCGCTTAATAGTAGATTTTCCAGAGGAGCCAGTTTTTGCCTCTAAGGTTTTTCCGGAGTAATCGGTAGCTTCTTTTCCGTCATAGAAATTATCTAGAATTTCTTTCGCGCCAAAAGCAGCCACCACACCACTAAGAGTGTGAACAATTTTATCATAACTTGGGGAGCCCATAATGATGATGGTCTTATACCAATCCAGGTCAATGCCTAGTACCATGGCAACGATGAGAAATAGTCCATAGATGATCTGTAGTCTTGTGGTAGTAGCAAAGCCTAGTTTTTTTAGCAGTTCTGGCGCATATGGCAGAATAATAGTAACTAAGTAGCTTGGGAATTTGTGCCAGGTGACTGGATCAATAAAATGAAGGACACTTAGGAGAATACCACTAAGACTAATCAGGAGCTTGAGTATCCAGTTGATACGTTCGTATTTTGTGAGATTAAAAAATCTTTTGAAAATTTTGTTCATAGATAATACCTTAAATCAATTAGATTAAATATATCATATTAGAGTTTTTATATCTGTATTATACCGCTTCTTAAATCAAACAAAAATACTCCTTGCGGGGTATTTTTGTAAAATAGCATTTTGAGCTGTTTTAATTCTGGGGATAATTACTTATCAACCACTTCGCCTTCAACTGGTTCACCATCTGATGGATTCTTGGAAGCATCAGCCTCAGCTGATTTGTCGTTTGAAGCAGACTGATAAAGTTTTGCGCCGATTGGCATAACTTTGTTAGAAAGTTCCTTAGCGGCTGCTTCAAATTTTTCGGTGTCCGCAGAGGTATCCTTAAGGACCTCCTTAGCTTCCTCAACAGCCTTCTTGATGGTTTCCTTATCCTCGTCTGAGATTTTGTCCTTGTATTCTTCAGGCATTTTTTCAGTCTGGTAGATTGTTTGCTCAAGTTTGTTCTTAGCATCAATAGCTTCGCGCTTCTTCTTGTCCTCGTCGGCGTGGAGCTCAGCATCTTTCTGAGCTTTTTCAATATCCTCTTTCGACATGTTGCCAGAGTTCTGAATAGTAATACTCTGCTCCTTGCCGGTACCTTTATCGCGAGCGGTAACGTTAAGAATGCCATTAGCATCGATATTAAAGGTTACTTCGATTTGTGGGACGCCACGTGGAGCTGGAGCGATACCATCAAGGATGAAACGACCAAGTGATTTATTGTCAGCAGCCATCTCGCGTTCACCTTGGAGGACGTGGATCTCAACCTGTGGCTGATTATCAGCAGCAGTTGAGAAGGTCTCTGATTTTGAAGTTGGAATAGTAGTGTTGCGCTCGATAAGCTTAGTTGAAACACCACCCATAGTTTCGATACCTAGAGAGAGTGGAGTAACATCAAGGAGAAGAACGTCCTTAACATCACCTTGTAAGACACCACCTTGAATAGCCGCACCAACAGCAACGACTTCATCTGGGTTCACACCCTGCATTGGTTCCTTACCAAAGATACTCTTAACCTTCTCTACAACAGCTGGCATACGGGTCATACCACCAACCATCACGACTTCGTTAATATCTGAAGTTTGAAGCTTTGCATCTTTGAGGGCTTTCTCAACTGGTCCAGCAAGACGGTCTAGAAGTGGTGCAACCAACTCTTCCATCTTGGAGCGAGTGAGAGTATATTCAAAATGTTTTGGACCGTCAGCATCAGCAGAAAGGAATGGGAGGTTAATTTCAGTTTCTTTGGCTGATGACAACTCTTTCTTAGCTTTCTCAGCCTCATCCTTCACGCGCTGCATAGCGGCTGCATCGTTTTTAATATCGATACCAGACTCATCCTTGAAGCGATCGCAGAGGAAGTTAACGATAATGTTATCGAAGTCTTCACCACCAAGGTGGGTATCACCATTGGTTGAAAGTACCTCAAAGACACCGTCACCTAATTCAAGGATGGAGACATCGAAAGTACCACCACCAAGATCGAAGACTGCGATTTTCTCTTCGTTTTTCTTCTCAAGACCATAGGCCAAGGCAGCTGCAGTAGGCTCATTAATAATACGCTTTACTTCAAGGCCGGCAATTTTACCTGCATCTTTGGTTGCTTGGCGCTGGGAATCGTCAAAGTAGGCTGGGACAGTAATGATAGCTTCGGTAACTTTTTCACCCAAGAAAGCCTCGGCATCAGCTTTGATTTTAGAAAGAATCATAGCGGAGACTTCTTCTGGGGTATAAGTTTTGCCATCCATCTCAACAGCGACACCGTCACCTTTTTTAACAATCTTGTATGGCATAATATCGAGGTCGCGTTGGACTTCCTTGTCTTCGAACTTACGACCGATAAGACGCTTAATACCGTAAATTGTATTCTTTGGGTTGGTGACACGCTGACGCTGAGCGACTTTACCCACTAGGCGTTCACCTTTTTTAGTGACTGCTACTACTGATGGAGTAGTACGGTCACCTTCAGCATTTGTAATAACTTCCGGTTTTCCGGCAACCATGTACGCGAACGCAGAGTTCGTAGTACCAAGGTCAATTCCAATAATTTTACTCATTAAATACTCCTTTTAAATTATTTAGCACTCTTCATGTTTTATTGCTAAGTTAATAAGAGTATAGCCCATTAGCACTCTCATGTCAAGACTGCTAATTAAGATTTTTGGAGATTTTTAACAGAGGTAAATCCTATTTATGGAGAAAAATCTTACGAATTATGACAAAGATTTCGTCCTTAAATTGGAAGATTGCAATGCCTAAACCTATAGCAGCAGAGCCAGCGACCGCGGTGGTACCATTAAATTCCTTTTTTGGTTGTTCTTTTGCGTCTCCAGTCTTTGGAACCTCTACTGGATTACCAGCACCAGTATTTTGATGACTCTTGCGACAACGGTTAGTTTCTGGGTGGCGCTCGTAGCCTTCTTTGCATGGCTTTTTCTCTTGTGCTTGTTCAACTTTTTTACAGCGATTAGTTTCTGGGTTAAGAGTTTTGCCTTCCGCGCAAGTCTTTGGAGTTACCGGACCTACAACCTTATGACAGCGGCCAGTTTCAGGATTTCGTGTTTGACCAGCCTTGCATGGTTTCTTTTCATTAGGCTCCGCCTTTTTATTACAACGACCAGTAATCTTATTCATGAAGTAGCCATCCTTGCAGGTTTTTGGAGTTTTCACGATTTCCTTATTGCAACGATTAGTGACTTTATTAAGGAAATATCCAGGCAAGCAAGTTTTTGGTTCCTTAGTTTTATCTGCTGTGTTTTCTTCAGGTTTTACATCATGATGATCCTGGGCCTGATTCTTCGTGTCAGGCTTCTTGGTTTTGGATTTTTCCGAGCTAGATTTTTTAGGTGTTGGATTTTTAGGCACAGGATTTTTGTTACAGCGGTTAGTTTTGACATTGAGAAAATATCCCTTGGGGCAGGTTTTTGGAGTTTGATCAGGAAATTTCCTACACCGCTTCGTTTCAGGGTTAAGATAATGACCCTTTGGGCAAGTTTTTTCTTCTTGCACAATGTTTTTACCTCTAGCATCAGAAGGCGGCTGCAGGGCAGAAACTGGCCGCATCACTGACTGAAAGAGGAGGCTAGCACAAAGAAAGAAGACATATGTAAGATACCTAAACTTCAGTTTTTTACTTCTTTTACTTCTTGGTTGAACTTTTGGTTTTGAGAATTTACCGTCTAAATTTTCACAATCAGAAGAAGATTGTTTATTAAGATGGTTTTTTCTGATACTGACTGGCAGTGCTCGCATAGTATTACCTCATTTAATTTCTAATGAGGCCAATGTACCCTTCTGATAGAATATTAGCAAGCATGAGCGTTTTGTTTTTATGTATTACAGAGAAAAAACCTGGTTTTTAAAAAATAACATAAGCAAGATATAATCTAGCATAAGCAAGATATGATATAATTTAGCTATGGAAGGTCTTACTATATTCTCTGCGGTTGGAGTGATTATTTTAGCAGCATTGGCGCACGCTTCGTTACAGATGAATTTAGGGTCACTACTACTGCTTTATCACGAGAGTCTCGGGAAACATATTAAGA
>CAUTNS010000014.1:0-18124 GCA_963540345.1 uncultured Candidatus Saccharibacteria bacterium
AATCTTCAAGACTGGTCGACAGATCAACGTCCATGTAGGATAAAATATCCGCATCACTCTCCATCCAAACTTGTTTGAGCGCCCGCCCACGACCTTTTTCTGTTAAGCGTACGACGCGAATTGCTGCATAATTTTCAGAGAGCTCATTCGCGATCATCTGCGTCCGATCTATGCTGCCATTATCGGCAATTGTAATCCGAAAATGTAGTCCATCCTGTTTTTGCAGGAAGTCGTGTAATTTCTCAATGTTCGCTTTTAATGTTCTTTCTTCATTTAGGACCGGCACCACGACTTCCACTAGTGGATTTTCGATCGCCGGAAAATATCGTTTATGATATATTTCAACCGCCTCCGGCTCCCCTCGGCAATGGATTTTTAATCGCATCGGCGAATTTAACCGTAGTGCTGTTGTTTGACTTGCATTGTATAAATCTTTCTTCATGTTCATTAGTCTATCCACTTCCTCTTTAAAATCGCTTTAAACCCTCAAAAGATGTATAATTACACTATGAAACAAGAAAAATCCGAAAGAAAATCCGAAAGAAGATCCACGCCCCTCCGCGCTCTTTTTCAGATACTTGCCTTTCTCTCAACCTGCTCGGCCCTCTACTTTTTATACCAAGCCCAACTTTTACCAATCCGTCTTTTTGGCTTTCTCACCATCGGGGTTTTTCTTATTCTTGCCCTTCTTATCACTCTCAGTAAACGCTATGTTTTCGTTGTTATTTTCTTAATCTTAGACACCATCATTAATCTCGCCCTCAGCTTCGTTTTTTATAAATACAACGACTATTTCTCCCAATTCGGCACTCACGCCAATTACCACGAGAAATACAGCCTCGTCGCCCTCGCCGATTCTGAGCTCGCAAAAACTGGTTCTGGAGAAATCACTTATCTCGGCCTACTCGAAAGCGACCCATACCTTAAAACAGTAGAGCAATATCTGCAAGCCGATCAATCCACTCGTCCTGGCCTCCTTGCACGCACTCTCTCCGCTTCCGACATAGTGCATTATGAAAATCTTCTCACCTTAACTACCAGCCTAATCAATAAAGCCTCCGTGAATTCCGGCAACCTAAAAACCATGTTGATTGGCGAGTCCTACCTTGAATCTCTCAAGGAAAATAACCAGGAAATATTCGCCAAGCTCCATGTTTTGCAAGATATCGAACTTGCTGTCACACCAAAGACAGTTGAGGTCACCAAAAACGACTCGCTCGACTCTCCGTTCACGGTCTATATTAGCGGTATCGACAACCGCGACCACACTCTGCCATTTGCTGCCCGCTCCGACGTTAATCTCATCATGGTCTTCAATCCCAAAAAACATAAAATTCTCATTTTGAACACACCTCGCGATTTTTATGTCCCACTCGCCATGAACGGCAAGCTCGATAAACTCACTCATGCCGGCCTCTATGGTGTTAATGAGTCGATTCACACCCTCGAAAACTTTTATGGCATCAAATTCAATTACTATGCCCGCATTAATTTTGATGCTACTTCTTCTGTAATTGATCAGCTCGGCGGTGTCGACGTCACGATTCCATATGTCGTCAATACCTATCACGGCAGGCGCCATTATGAACCAGGCACGTACCACCTAAACGGTGATCAGGCTCTCGATTTCGCTAGGGAACGCGTCTCGATTAGTTGGGCCGGCGGTGACCGCGAACGTGGCCGCAATCAGGAGAAAATTCTTTCTGCAATGCTTCACAAATTACAAACCAGTCCAAATGACCTCAACCGCATTGATCAGATTTTTGCCTCCATCGCCAAGAACATCCAGACCAACTTCACTAGCGACGATCTCAAATATCTCGTCCAGCGCCAGCTTACCACTCTCGCCAGTTGGCAAACTGAATTAATCGATGTTGACGGCAAGGCTGACATCACTTCCACCTTCACCTATCCTGAGCCAAAGCACTTTGTCTGGCACCCATACCAAGATTCTGTCGACCGCGCCAAGGCCAAGCTCCAGGAATATCTCCAAAACTAAATATCAAAATTTAATAATATCGAAAACTAATTATTAAGATTAATCTAAAAATCATTTAGAAATAATCGAAAAAACCTATCATAAAACATGAGCTCAAAAAACACACCAAAAAGTCATTCAAAAACCGCAACTATTCTTTTGGCGCTCCTGATTTTTCAAATGCTTTTTATTTTTACCATGTCGTCTTTCGGTCCAGATTCTTCAAACGCGCAAAGCAATTTCTTTGTCAATCTAATTTCCGGGCTCGTACCAGATCTTAAAACGGGCACATCTACGTCAGCTTTTGACCTCAAAACCCTCATCTTCTTCGTCCGTAAAACCGCCCATTTTACCGAATACGCTATTCTAGGCCTCCTCTTCTACCTTAATCTAAAACATCACTCAAATAAAAAACAATCACTAAAACATCACGTAGGTCAAAAGCAATCGCCAAAACTCTTCGCTCTAGCGATTTTATTTAGCGCCCTCTATGCTTGCACCGATGAATTTCATCAGCTTTTTGTTCCTGGCCGCACCGGACAGCCTTTTGACGTCTTAGTCGACACGCTCGGCGCCACTTTTGGCTGTCTCGTCATTCTCGCCGTCCAAAAAATCAGAACCCGGCTAGCTCTTCGCCGTTCTTAATCAAATCACAAGACGCCTAGCTCTTTTTTGCTCTTAACTAAATTAGATCCCACCTAGCTCTTCGCCATTCTTAATCATCTTGTGATAATACTCTTCGCCAGCGTATTTCAAAATCTTCTTCTGTGCTTTCTCAAATTTCAAAAACAGGGAACCGTCCGCTCGGTGAATATCCGTGCCAAGATAGGAAATTAAGTGTCGCTTCAACAAGATCTTTAATGTCTTTTTTGCCTTGCCACCATATTGTCCGACAATGCTCCCGAAATTCCCCTGCAATTTTACTCCCAGCTTAACTAGGTCCACCGCGGCATCTGGATTTTTTTGCAAGAATACATAACGCTCCGGATGTGCCAAAATCGGTGTAATCCCACGTGCCTTCAGCTCAAAAATCATGTCGCGCAAAAACGGCACTTCTGCATAAAACGGCAGCTCAAACAGAATCTGATAACGAACGCCTTTTTTGCCTTCAAAATCGCCGCCGAGTGCAGACGATTTTTTTGCCACCAGGTGGTCAACCATTTTTGGATCGATATAGATTTCGTTGCCAGGTAGTAAAATAAACTTCACGCCAGCCTGGTCAAGCTCCTTCTGTAGTTTCTCACGGAGTAACTTTTTCTTCTGGTTATCAGCTGCCTGCTCGCTATCAGCAATGAAATGTGACGTACAGAACCCCCCGCGAAATCCTAGCGCCGCCAGCTTTTTTGCCATCTCGACACTCTCCTGCATCGAGCGGCTGCCGTCGTCAATGCCAGGCAGGATATGTAAGTGTAAATCAATCATAGTCTAATTATATCCCACCCGCACCAAACTAGTAGCTGTAGTATTTGTTGTAGTAGTCGCCGCGACGTTCATCTACGGTACGATTCAAGACAACACCGGAAACCTTCACGTCAATCACCTCAAGCGCCTTCTTTGAGTTCTGCAAGTCTTCAATCGTGGTGATATTTGCAGAACAGACAACCACGGTACGGTCGGTTTTCTTGGCCAGAATCAGAGAGTCTGAAAGTCCGTCAAGCGGCGTGCCGTCAAGGATGATGTAATCGTATTTTTCTTTCGCCTCGTTCAGCAATTCTTCCATGTCGCTGGAGTCTAGCAATTCACTTGGGTTTGGTGGCACCACACCACGCGTAATTACATTCAAACTCTTCACGGTAGTTTTCTGTACATATTTTTCATATGCCTTAGCTTCATTCTCAGCTAGCAAATTGGAAAGCCCAGCCTTGTTTGAGAGGGCAAAGATTTCGTGTTGACGACCAAGACGCATGTCACAATCGATCAAAAGTACTTTCTTCTGAGTTTTTGCAAAAGCCACGGCGAGGTTTGACGCGATAAAACTCTTACCTTCGTTTGGTGTCGAGCTGGTAATCAATACAGTATTCGATTTCTTATTATTCAAAGAGAAGTAAAGACTGGTACGAATCGTACGGAAATCCTCACTCACCTTTGATTTTGGATTGTCGCGAAGTACAAGCTCAGAATCTTCATCGATCTCGTCGGCCTCAGTCTCGTCGATCTCGGCTTCTTCAGCCTCTTTTTCAGCCGCCAATTTCTCCTGAAGCGCCTTCTCCTCAGCAATAATCTTCCTACCAACTGCCTTAATCTCCACCACTTTTTTTACTGGAGTTTCTTCAGTTTTTTCTTCCGTCTCACTCTCTGCCTCGTCAGATTCTTCCGATTCGGCTTCTTCAGCTTCAAGATCTAGGGCCTTCTTTGCTTCCTCGCGTGCAAGTTTCTTTGCTAGTTTCATTTGCTGCTTCTCAAGCTTCATAGCCTGCTTAGCTTCTTTTTTAGCACGTTTCTCAGCTTCTTTTTTGCGTTTTTCCTTCTGCTTTTCGGTTTCTAGTTTTCGCACCTTACCAAAAATTGGTAGCTTAAATAATTGCTCAATCTGTTCAGTAGTTTTAATCGTACGGTCAAAATAAAACATCAGGAAGATAATTGCGGTAGCGAGCACCACACCAGCAGCAAGATAAATTGCCTCTTGTTTTACCACATCCACATTGTATGGCTTCTGTGGTTCAACTGCGCGGTCCAGCACGTTGACGCTTTTATCGTTATAAATTAAGCCAATTTCAGAAGTAAATACCTCAGCAATACTGTTTGCAAGCTCAAAAGCATGGTAATGGTTGGCATCCACTACAGAAATACTAATAATCTCGGTGTCTTTGAGGGAAGAAACATTAATCTTTTTCACTAGCTGTTCATAAGAGTCGTCAATCAACATCTCACGCTTCACGCGATCGAGCACGCGGTGAGATTTTACTACCTCGGTATAAGTATCAATCAAGTTTTTGTTGGCGTTAATTTCATTTTGCACGGTATTTTTTGATTTATCCGAGCTCAAAATCACGGTTGCCTGAGCCTTGTATTCAGGTTTCTGCACAAAAATAGTATAAAAAGTACCGCCAGCGACAACGAGTACCACAAAAGTTACAAACAAGATCAAATGCTTCTTAAAATAAGCCAAAAGATCTCTCAAATTAATTTCTTCCATATCCCATATTATAACATAAAACAACCGGTATTGTAAAGAGTTACCATATCAAAATAAGATATTGCAATAAGGATAAGCTGTATCTGTAAAAAGGTCTTATGTTCTAAATACCGGCCTAGCTCCACCCCTGTAAAGCTTGCATTTTTTTAATGTTTCTGCTAAAATCTCAGGTATTGCTCTTTTCCACAAGTCATTCTAGAGTATTTTGACTTACGAGGTGGGTCGGTCGCGAGCAATAGAATTAAACGGAGTAAGAATTTTACTTATGCGTAGACTTAAACGTGAATCTTCGCGCAAAAAGTCGAAAATTCCTCCTGCCCCATGGCAAGAGTTCATTATTTACTAATCAGAAGGGTCAAACTTCCTTGAAGATTCAGCCTGAGAGCTAAAAACGCAAATCTCCAAGCACGATTATTAAATAAGGAAAATATCACCCCTAAAGGTGATATTTTTTTGTGATTCTATCTCGCTGGTTAGCGCAACGCTATCTCACTAATCAGTACAACGCTATCTCGCTGGTCAGCGCAACACTATCTCGCTAATCAGTACAACACTTTTGGTTTCCCCTATTCTCTAAGATGTGGTATTATTTTTTTATGAGAATATTGTCTGGAGAATTGAAAACGAAATTAAATCAAACCGTAACTGTTGCCGGTTGGGTTAATTCCCGCCGTGACCATGGTGGTCTTATCTTTATCGATTTACGCGACCATCAGGGAATTATTCAGCTAGTTATCACTCCAGAAAATAGTCAAGCCTTCACTCTTGCCGAATCCTTGCGTGACGAATACGTTATCTCTGCAACCGGTCTGATCCGCGAGCGCGCCGCTGAACTCAAAAACCCAAACATTGAAACTGGTGACATCGAACTTGTGGTCGAAAGCATCGAACTCTTAAATCGCTCCGACACTCCTCCAGTCAATACCCACGACGATGGCCCTGAATCCAGCGAGGAGCTTCGCCTCAAATATCGTTATCTTGATTTGCGTCGTCCAAGCATGCAAAAGACCTTGAAGCGCCGCGCCAGGTTCTATTCCTATCTCAGAAATTACATGGACCAGCACGACTTTATCGAGGTCACCACGCCAATTCTCGCTAACTCCAGCCCTGAGGGTGCTCGTGACTTCCTCGTGCCATCCCGTCTGAAACCAGGTCTCTTCTATGCACTTCCTCAGGCTCCTCAGCAGTTTAAGCAGCTCCTCATGGTTGGCGGCCTGCCACGTTATTATCAGATTGCTCCATGTTTCCGTGATGAGGATCCACGTGCTGACCGTCTTTATGGTGACTTTTATCAGCTAGACTGTGAGATGTCCTTTGTTGATAAGGGTGAAACTGTCAGACAGACTGTCGAGCCACTCATCAAGTCTCTCGTCACCGACTTTGCCGGCAAAAAACTTTTCTCTGAAAAAATCCCACGCATTTCATACCAGGAATCAATGGAAAAATACGGTGTCGATAAACCAGACCTTCGCTACGGCATGGAAATGATCGAGCTTACTGAAATCCTCAAAGACACTAGCTTCAAAGTCTTCCAGAGTCCATGTGTTAAAGCTATCTGTGTTGAAAATGGTGCCAGTCTCACTCGTTCTCAGATCGACCAGTTTACTGAAAAAGCCAGAAAGCTTGGCGCTTCCGGTCTTGCCTACATCATGTATGAAAATGGCACCGAAAAAAGTCCAATTGCCAAATTCTTGCAACCTGAAGAACTTGCTAAAATCAAAGAAGCTACTGGCGCTAAAGACGGTGATGCTGTCTTCTTCTGTTCTGATGACCGCGCCAAGGTGAATAAAATCCTCGGCCAGCTTCGTATCGCCCTTGCTGACCATTTTAACCTAAAGGATGACTCTATTGTTGCGCTTTGCTGGATTGTCGACTTCCCATTCTACGAATGGAATGACGGCGAACGTAAAATTGACTTCGGTCACAACCCATTCTCGATGCCAAAAGGCGGCCTCGCCGCTCTTGAAGCTGCAGAAACCGATGAAGAAAAACTTGCCATCGTCGCTGATCAGTACGACATGGTGATGAATGGCTACGAAATCTGTTCTGGCGCCGTCAGGAATCATAATCCTGAAATCATGTACAAAGTCTTCGATATTCTTGGCTATGGTCATGAATACGTCGAGAAGCGCTTTGGCGGCATGCTTAATGCCTTCAAATTTGGTGCACCTCCACACGCTGGCTGTGCTTTCGGTATCGAGCGTATCTTCATGGTCTTAAACGACACAAAGAACATCCGCGACATCGTGGCCTTCCCAAAGAACGGCTCCGGTATCGATCTTATGATGAGTTCTCCATCCTTCGTTGATGAATATCAGCTAAAGGATGCACATATCCAAATCATTGAAGACGAGGAATAAGAGGTCCTGGGCTAGGCTCAGAAAATTCAAAACTCTAGGCTAGACTCGGAAAATATTTAAACCTAAATCTAGAAGTCTAAGCTATAAAAAATCTACACCGCAGTGTAGATTTTTTAAGACTCTTTTAGGCAAAAATCACAATACCAAGTAACACACAGGCGAGCAGAACTCGGTAGTAGCCAAAGGCTGGGATTGAATTTTCCTTCTTGAAAAACTTCATCACCACCTTCAAAGCGATTAGGCCAGAGACAAAAGCGACCAAATTAGAAAATAGCAGCATCTGCCAGTTTGCGGCAACATAAGCGCGACTTGAGCTTGAAAGTAGCGACTTGCCGCACACTGCCGTCATGATTGGCAGAGAAGCAAGGAAGGAATATTTTGCGGCTGAAGCAGAGTTCATTCCCATTACACGACCAGCAATAATTGTTGAACCAGAACGAGAAACGCCAGGAATCAAAGCAAATACCTGTGCAAGGCCAATCACGAGTGCTCTTTTATGAGGTAATTTATTTTCGTCTGTCTCAGATTTGCGTGGTAAGCGATTTACGAAAATCATCAAAAGCCCCACGGTACCCATTGCGATAGCAATCGTGGTCAGAGCGGAGAAAAAACTATGCTGCTCAATAAATTTTGATAGCACTAGTCCAATCAGCCCAGCTGGAATCGAAGTAATCAGAAGATTCATCGCCATATGCATGTCACGCTTAACAAACACTTGCTTAAAAATCTTCGCAATTTCCTTACGATAATAGATTAAAAGTGCAAACAAGGTGCCGAAATTAATCAACTCCAAAAAGAAGTGAAAATCGTCTGCGCGACTCCCGGCGCCTAATAATTTTTGGACAAGTTCCAAATGCCCGGAAGAAGACACTGGAATAAACTCGGTCAGACCTTGCGTCAAACCTAAAACAAGTGATTCAATTACATTCATACTAGCATTATAGCTAATAATCTGTTTTCTTTACAATCTTGAAATATCATGTATAATATGTCAAAAGAATATTATTAAAAATCACAGGGAATTAAATTAATGCCGATTATCAAATCTGCAAAAAAGGCAGCACGCCAAGCAGTCAAACGCACTGCGCAGAATCAACAAATTAAAAAGTTCATTAAGGCCGCTCTCAAAGCTTTCAAGGCTGAACCAACTCCTGAAAATCTTTCAAAAGCTCAGTCTGAATATGACAAAGCTGCAAAGAAGGGTCTTTTGAAGAAAAATACCGCTTCACGCCGCAAAGCTAACTTAGTCAAAATTGCAAAAGCTGCAAAAACTGAAGTTAAAGAAGCTCCAAAGACTGTGAAAAAAGCTGTTGCAAAGAAGCCTGCCGCTAAGAAAACCGCTGCAAAAAAGGCAACTACCAAAAAAGCAACTACCAAAAAGCTTAACTAATTAACAAGAAAGCTTAGTCAATCTTTAAAATAGGGCCCAGCGCCCTATTTTTTATCTGATAATTCTAGCAAAAAAGTTTCCAGCAAAAGCCAAGGCTCTTTCGAAAAACTAGTTTGTTTTAGCATCATGTCAATTTCGGCGAGCTTCTTCACAATGCGTTTTTCGCGTTCACCATTTGGTCTGGCCGCCAGTAAATCTACTGCCTTCTTGGTCCAGGACCCCACTGTCAGGTATGGACTATTATTCTCCTCAGCCTCACGCAGCAGTTTTACCGCTCGCCTTCCATCAGTCAAAGCGATATCAAACACGCGAAAAGTTAAGAATTTGTCTACCTCCTCAGTTATCTTAAATTCATCAATTTTCACCTGCTGGGGATTCTTCTTCGCTACAGCAGCCAGTTCCTTGTAGACGGCATTTCTCTTGTCGATCTTCTGTTCTAAAATCACGATTCTGTGTTCAGTCTCAAGATATTTTGGAAGCTCTGCGAATAATTCTTTCTTTGCCCCCAAATCCTTGATTAAGATTTTTCTCGTTTCAAAAAACAACGTCGTACCCTGAAAAATCGACACTAAATCTGCCTTTTCCAGGCTCTCTGCATCAATTACTTCACAGTTCTCGCCCAAAAAATCCTTCGCTTTCGACTCAGCTTTTTTGCGATCGTCTCCATCAATTAAATAAATCATAGGTTCTTCTGTTGGCAATGTGGGCAAAGATGTGTACCGCGTCCCGCCACCTTTATTTTAATAATTTCCGTTCCACAGCGATTGCAGGGCTCTCCCTCTCGGCGAAAAACTTGCGCAAATTTCTGTAGGTAATCCCCACGTGTACCATCCGCCTTCACATAAGTCGCCATCGTACTTCCACCAGAATCTATCGAGGCCTGCATCACTGATTTTGCCGCTTCTAATAAGTCGGAAATCTCTGCTTCACTCAGCGATCCGGTCAATCTTTCCGGATGAATTTTAGCTAAGAACAACGCCTCGTCCGCATAAATATTACCAAGCCCGGCAATCACCGTCTGATCAAGAATAGTTGGTTTTATCTCCGCGTTCTTATGTCTTGCCAGGTTTTTAGAAAACTCCGCCACGCTCATTTGCCATGGTTCTTTGGCTAGTTTCTTAATAAAACTATCCTGCATCACCTCGCTAGTCTCTAGGACCTTACAAAACCCAAACTTTCGCTGGTCGTTAAAATATAATGTCCCGTTCTCGAGGGTGAACGATACGCGAGTCTGCTTGTTTGGCAGCTCCGAGAAGAAGCTATCTGTCGGGTGTCCACCAGCAAAACTTTTTTCATCATAAAGCGAGGTTTTAAAATCACCAGCCTCAATCATTTCTCGATAATCCTTGCCGGATTCCTCACCGAAAGCCCGGAAAATTAGCTGTCCGGTCATTCTCAGATGCACCATCATCGAAACTCCGTTTGCGAAATCAAAAATCAGCGCCTTTCCAAAACGGCGAATAGCAATAATTTCTTGGCCCTCAATCAACTCCTTCGGGCCGATAAAAGAATTATCACAAAAAACCTGTACGGTCTGCACGTGTTTTCGCAAAATAAACTGATCTAGCCCCCGACGAATTGTTTCAACTTCTGGTAACTCTGGCATGGCTCTATTTTATCCTAAATTCCGCAAACTCTCCACATTAAAAAGGCGCAGGTCTCAGCGCGGATCTATTGGTTAGACAAATCAAAATGTGTGTAAACCTCTTAAACATGTAAAATCTCAAGAATCATCAAGCTTATGCTTGACTATAATTATAAAATATTGTAGAATCGCGGCAACTACGGGGAAGGTCCCCGAGGGTTCTTTGAAAGGAGTGTAACATGAAAAAGCAGAATTTGTTACCGTTGGCAACCGTTGTTGCACTTTGCATGAGTGCAACGTCTATCACTGTCCCGTGTGGCGCACTTAATTTTGGTGCACAGACGGTTTATGCAGGTGTTGTAAAACGCAGCGCTTCCAGTAAGGCTGCCGGCACGACATCCGCCGCAACTACCGACGCATCTTCGGATACAAACACCACTAAGCAGGAAACCTCGATCGGCACTGCAGCTTTCAGCGACGGCAAGACCTACACCGAAGTTGATTCGAATGGTCAGGTCGTCATTCAGCGTGATTTACAGGACGGCGCTTCGAAATACGCCATCCCCACCTATCGCGGGAATTTATTCTCAAGTGATTTTCACCGCGTCTCTGGTGGCTACATCGAAGATGAGAAAATTGTTAATACGCTCATCAATAGCGATGGAAGCCGCCGCAGAATGAAGGAACCGAAAATGTATCCGGAGGAAGTGTATAAGTCGAGCGATTGGTTGCTTCCGAATGGGGTTGCAAAGACACCGAGTTATCTTGGCGCAGAGCTTGAAATCGAAACGGCCAGTTTTGATGACAGGATACACTATCCTGTAGTGCCAGAACCGGATGGATCTGCACATATGTCGCCGGGGGATATCTATTTCACCAAGACCACTTCCGAGAATCATCCTTGGCCTGCAATCAATCCGATAACCAATAGGCCGTTATGGGATACTCAGCCGTTCTGGAGAAGCGACAATAGTTTTGATCTGTATGGATACCTGAAGCAGTTTACTCCAGAACAGAAAAATAGCTACGCATACATGTTCGCAGATCCAGGCTCCCCAGCAAGAAGGTTTGGAAAAAAGAAGATGTACGGAAGTGGACTATACTTAATCCATGATCATAAGATTCAATTCGATAACGACCCGGATGCTGGCGCCGTGCTCTACCTGGATATTGCCCTTGCTAACTCTGTATGGTTCGATAATGACAAACATGGTAGCGCGTATGGTGGGGTAATGTTTAACGCAACCTGTAGATTATCTGACGGTACAAGAGTAAATGCAAATGGTCAGGCTCGAATTAAGCCCGGCTACGAAGGTCAGAAAATTCGAATCACCGGAACAAATGACGCTTATATCAATGAAGCAGTGCTTAAAAGCCTCGAAATGATTATGCGTTATTATACGGAGGACCATACCCTCGTCAAAGAACTTGGGGAAGATACTTTTTGGAAAGAAATGCCCATCCCCGGGGTTGATAAGGAAAATGCAAAAGTCATACTATTTGCAGAACGTTATAAGGTATCAAATTGAGACAGTAATATTGTCTGCTACTCTTCTTGTTCGTCTCCTGGCGCCTGGAATTTTTCAGGCGCCTTCCCATTTGATTTATTCTGCTTTTGGTTATATACTTTTTAAAAGGTATTTTTAATTAATTTTGAATATATGACTTCAAGAAGCACTAACACAAAGATTCTCGGAATTATGGCAATATTGGCCTGGGCATTTATATTTTCAGCAAAATGTTTTGCAGTTGACCCCCCACAAAATCCTGGCGGAAAACAAGGAGGGGATTCTCAATCTGCAGGAGCATGTCCTAAGTCATCGGATGGAACTTGCTACAATAGTTTTAATTCCAATGGTGAAGATAATGGTACGGGTGGTGGTGGAGAATGGTTAAAAATACCTAAAGAAGAAATCAAAACCGACGTGAATAGGATTACATATAATTGGCTAAGGGGTAAATTTGGCATAAGTATAAATAGTGGACAGGGGGGCAATATTTCGTGGAAGGGTGATCCCCAGGTTATCACCGGTTGTGGTGATGCTGATAATATATATGTATTTATCGGCCATATATTTCAAAATCAACCACCATACCAAGCAATTGGCAAAGGTTATGGTCCCCATAAATTTCATTATTTCTGGGATGGAAATAGAAACGTTCCACCTGAAAAGGGATACGTTAATCGATCTGATCATCATGCTGATTATAATGAGGCAAAAAGCGAATATTTTAAATACCTAAAGCGTACTAATCAGACCGATAATGAGGAGGCTGCTGAAAAAAGGTGGCAAGAGGGTCAATTCTCCTGGTTCTGCTCCTGGGATGCAGAGAAGAAGCCTGATTGCGACCCGAATGACCCGACCTGTAATGATAAAATTATCCCGCCAACCCCAACGGCTGGCAGCCTCAACTGTGGCCGCGATCTTCCTGGTGTCTCGACCTCACCATACAAAGGCAACACCGTTGCCGAATCCGGCGTCATCAATCTCTCCTATACCGGTACCCTAGATTTTCGTAACTGGCAAAACACCACAAAGGGGAAGAATTTTGTCTTAGCTCGGCCGGGAGACTCAGTCCGTTTCAAGCACTCCATGTGTTACACCGCACAAGGGGTTGGCCGCAACCTGCAAGGTCGCCCAACTCCAGACAAAGAAAATCATTTCCAAATTTATGCAAAACGCAACGGCAGCGAGGATAGTCGTTATCTCTTCGGCCAATCTGAACTACTTGACGGCAACCAGCGCACTGTCCATGCTCATACTCAGCACCAAATCCGCGGCAACGGTATTGTTTCTGCCGATTATGGCTTCACTACGGAATCTCCAACTGGCAACCCAAACCCAGATTATCTCTGTAATTCACCAATTTTCACAATCAATAATAACCGCGGCATCCAGAATGGTTTCCAGATTCCAGGCTTCGCCACCGGCATCACCAACTGTAACTCCGCCAGCCGCACCACCAACAATTCTGAGGTTGGCAGCGTGATTTCACAAGGTTTGCGCTACGACGATATCCGCACTTGGGTTTCTTACACTACTCAGTATGTCGTTAGATGTGGTTGTGAGCGCGATGAGGCGTATGAAAATCATTTCAAACAGACTTCATATGATACCGCCGGCACTTCGAGCGACCCAAGAACCGAATGGGGCCAAAATTACGTCTCTTGTCGTGCCAGCGGCTCCTGCCATCATGGTGAAGACACGAGATACAGACCAACCTATACATATGAGTTTCCGCTCACCACAGAAAACCGCGGCACCAAAGAAACTGAGTCCAAGGTCTATGTCCCATATAACTTCAATACCTACGTCACTAGCTTCATCGATGCCGAGGATATCGCTTTTGCCGGCGAGCAGGTTGACATCGGTGGTTCCTATCATATTCTGCCAAGGCAAAATGATGTTGTCGCTAAGAATGCCTACGCCACCGTCACTTCCAGCAAGGAAACCTTCCGCATTTATGAAATGATTCTCCCAATCTATGCCACTCCAAACACCTTCTCTGGTAACGAACGCTCTGCTCAAGACGTCTGTCAGTACTACGGAATTTCCAACTGTAATCTCGTTAATACTATCAATGGCCCAATGAACGCCAGTGGTAACTATAGTGGTGAAAGTAAAAACACAGGTACATATTCTCGCACTATCCCGGACAATGAAGAATATGTTGGCTTCAAATACTGTACTGCCACCTCAATCTGGCCAGCTTCCTCTCATGTCGGCACCACCAATACAGTTGATGAAAACATCAGTGGTCCAGCCATGAGTGGTGGTGACGAAAGCAAATATAACGTCTCGGATCTTTCATGTATCACTATCGCCAAGAAACCAAACTTCCAAGTTTGGGGTGGTGGTATGTACACCAACGGTAGTATCGAAACCTCCGTCAGTAAAAAAGTGCCAGGTAGCGGCTTCAATCCTTATCCAAATGGCACTGAAAAGATTTTCGGCTCATGGGATGAATATCACGTAATTGCTGGCAGCAATGTTTCCGGCTTTGGCTCTGGGGCCTCCCTTGGTTATGAAAGGGGCTACCGCTTTGATGTTCCAACTGGCGGCGCCAATCTTAATGATAGCCGCAATAATCTCACTGTTGCAAGCCGCGGTCGCACTGGTTACTCCGGCGTCCCAGGTCTTCCATCAAGTTTACTGGCCCGCCTCAAGGCAAGATACCGTGATAATATTGAAAAAATCAGTCGCCTCAAAATCACCACACATGACACTGGCTTACAGAATGCTTATATCAAAGGTGATGTCAATCTCTCGCAAATTAGTCTTCCAGATTATAATCCAAACGCCGCCAGTACACTTGGCGTGATGAAAAATAGTCTCTACAAAACTCTTTCCGCCGACGATTCAAAAAATAACACTCTCGTTCTCTATGTCGACGGTACCCTCAATATTGATCAGAATATCTGTTATGCCACCTCTGGATATTACTGTGAAGGTGCCTCTTCCACCATACAGAATAATTATGCTGATATTGCCACAAACTCTATCACTAAGCTCCCTCAAATTCTCATTTTTGCCAAACAAATTAACGTAGATCAATATGTGACTCGTATCGACGCCTGGCTTATTCTCGATGAAGACAACGCCCCAAACAACCTAAACACTTGTTCAACTTATACTGAACCTTCAGCTCTCGTCTGCTCGAAAACTCTCGTCTTTAATGGTCCTGTCTTTGCCAAGAGTCTCACCTTGAGACGTACCGGTGGCGCCAACCACGGCGGTGGTATAGCAACTCGTGACAACGCAGGCTCTCGTGAGCTCGGCACCTCCTTCAGACATCTTCCAGGCGACACCTATTATTTCACGGCCAATGATGGCTCAATCGCGCCAGGTGAAATCTTCAATCTTCGCTCCGACGCTTACTACTGGGGTATGGGACAGGCTCAGCGTTCCGGCATTGCGGAAGTTGTTTACCAACGTGAACTTGCACCACGATACTAAAACTAAAATGGGTCCACGCCGAACGCGTGGACTCCTGATAAAAAACCAAAGCCAAAGGTCCAAAAATTACATCAAAGTTTTCTAAAGCAAGATAGATGTTTCGCCTTCAAACTTGTCAAAATAAAACTCTTATGCTAAATTTATATAAAATAGGTCAACACAAAAATGGATTCTGGAATGCAAAATAATCAACCCAAAACACCTGCTTCAAGCACGGTAGATGCTGCCATGAAGGCACCACATCCTGGCGGTGGCTCGGATTTTGGTCTGAATCCAGAAGACGCCGTCTCAAAGGTTGCTGATAAAATCCAACATGCCACCAATATCCTGATTGCTCTCTCCAAGGATCCGAATGTTGATGAGATTTCTGCCGCCATCGCTCTAGCCTTTGTTCTAGACCAGCAGAAAAAACATGTCACAGCTATTTACTCCGGCCAGACTCCAAATGCGCTTGAATTTTTGCGCCCTGAAGAAACCTTCCAAAAAGATATTAGTAGCTTGCAAGATTTTATCATCGCCCTCAATAAGTCGAAGGCCGACCATCTTATCTATCAGGTTGAAGGTGATTATGTCAAAATCCTTATCACTCCATACAAAGGTCAAATTAAAAAAGAGGATCTCGAATACTCCTATAGTGACTACAATGTTGACCTCGTGATTGTCTTCAATGTTAATTCTGGTAGCGAAATCGACTCCGCCCTCTCTGAATATGGGCGTATCATGCATGATGCTATGGCGATTAATATTACCTCCAGCGTGCCGGGTCGCTTTGCGGATCTTGAATGGAGTGATCCATCAAAATCTTCCGTTTGTGAAATGGTCTATGACTTACTTGGTGAGCTTGAAATTGACAACACTCCACAAGAGGTTGCCACTGCTCTGCTTACCGGTATTCTTTCTGCCACCGAACGTTTTTCGAATAATCGCACTAAACCAACCACCATGGCCGTTGCCTCGAAACTTATGGAAGCCGGCGCCGACCAGCAGCTAATTTCCTCCAATATCTTAAAAGCCGAGACTCCAGCTGTAGCTGCTGAAAATCCTTTTGCAACCCAATCCCCAATCACCACTCAAACGCCAGCAGCTCCAGCAGCCCAAGAAACACAAGAAGCTCCAGTAGCTCAGGAATCCCCGGCAACCGCAGCAGCCACGCCAGAAGTTCCAGCCGTTTCGCAGGATTCCGCTGAGACACCACAACTCACTCCGGAACAAGAACTTGAACGTATGTTTGAGCAGAATCAGGCCTCCCAGTCTCAGGCCCCTACTTCAGGCAGTTCACTCCCCGGAAACCCTATGGTTGCCGCCTCAAACGTGATGGACGACTTAGCTCGCCTCACCGACTCAATGCTGAGTTCAGAATCTCCAGTAGCACCAAATGTCATTCCAGCCGCCCCTGTTGAGTCTATAATTCCAAATACCCCAGCGGTACAAGAAAATATCCCAGCGGCCCCAGAAGCACCTGTGGTAACTCCAACTATTCCTGTCGTACCGGAAAATATTCCAGCCGCGCCAGGAAATTCTCCTGCTCCAAATATTTCAGTTGCACCAGAAACCCCAACCATTCCAACAGCTCCAGCGCAGCCTCAATATATTCAACCACAACCGACGCAATATCAGCCAGCACAAACGCAGCCAATGCAATATCAAACTGTGCAACCTCAACTAGAACAGATTCAGCCAATGCCTCAAATGCAGGTCGAATATCAGCCAACTCCTCAATTTGTCCAGCCTGCTCCTCAGCCAGTCCAGTCTGCTCCTCAACCAGCCCAGCCAGCCTTTCGCCCTCAACCAGCTTCAAACCCTGAAATTTATGGTCACACCATCGCCGAACCGGTCATAGATTCTGGTGAAGACATGAGTCGTCTGATGGATGAAGCCCTTGCTGAGCCTTCTCCAATCCAGAATCCAATCGGTTACCAGGGAATGATCAATCAATCCAACTACATCAATCAGTCTCTTAATCAAAATACTACGCCAAATTATCCGCTTGCTGTTGGTCAGCAACCGGTTACGAATTACCAGCAAGGCCAAAATCTTGCAACGCTTTCCGCGCCTGCCTTGCCACAAATACCACAAAATCAGGCCTACCCAAATCCTGAATATTCAAATGTGGTCCCAGAATACCAAACTCCAGCTATGCCGGTTCTCCCTGAGGATCCATCCCAGCCTACTCCTCAACCAATCCAGCCTATCCCACAGCCTGCTCCTCAGCCAGTCCAGCCAGCTCAACCACAAATGCAGGTTCCAGCTCAGCCTGCCCCAGAGCCAATTCAGTCACAGCAGCCAATGGATAGCTACATTCAGGCCACTCCACCAGCCACCAGCACGCCAATCCCGGATTTTCTTCAGCCCGAATCATTCCTGCCGCCAGCTCCAGCCCCAGTAATTATCGATCAGGCCGCGCCTCCATTCATGCCACCAGCTATGCCAGCCCCACAGCCTATCCCACAGCCTGCTCCTCAGCCAGTCCAGCCAGCTCAACCACAAATGCAGGTTCCAGCTCAGCCTATCCCAGCTCCAGCTCAACCACAAATGCAGACTCCAGTCCAGTCTACCCCACAGCCAGCTCAGCCGCAGGCCCCAGCCGATCCGGCCGCTAATCCAGTCAAGGCCGATCCATCTGCATTCCATATCCCAGGCAGCTATTAGTTTTGACATTGCAGAAAAAGCCACTATGATGGTAGGAAATGACAGAAAAGAATCCCAAAATCCCAAAT
>CAUTNS010000015.1:0-17984 GCA_963540345.1 uncultured Candidatus Saccharibacteria bacterium
TGGAACGGTCGAAATTTGCCATTCTAAATTTTTCTCCTTTAATATTAATTTCTTTCAGGCACTAATATTAACCAGCCCAAAAGTCTATATCTTATATTTTAGACGAAACTCTAGCTAAAGTAAAGAGTAAAATACTGTTCTAGTTTTTATTATGACGACGGTTTTTGATTATTTTCTTTAAGGCTACTATTGTCATATATGCAGTATACGGGAAAAAGATAAACATGGGTATAAAACAAAGAATTACAGCCACTGCCGCTCCGTTTGTGGCCAGATACCAAGCAACATCCCGCATAGGGGATATCAACAATATGTAACGGGCGTCATAGAGTAAAGCCACTGGCAGAATTATTGACAAGGCTCCTATTAGAAATACTTTTATTGCGCTCTTTACTTCATTGGCTAGTAGGAGGAGTATACAAGCTATAATGGTAGTTAAAAATATTACAACAAAGATGAGTAGTTCTGCATAGTCAAGAAAATTAAAATATAATCCAAAAGTATTTGATTTAAGCCAGAGAAAAGTAGTTTGCATATCATTACTCCTTGTTTATGCTTAGTGTTATTATATTACTTCCTTTTCGAAACAAAAAGAGACTAGCGGAACTAGTCTCTTTTTAAGCTTTCAGATTATTTAGAACTGTTACGTTTTTCGATAATCTCTTGTGCAACGTTAGGTGGGACTTCCTCATATTGTGCGAGCTCCATGGAGGATGCGGCACGACCTTGGCTCATTGAGCGAAGGTCAGAAGTGTAACCGAAGAGGTTAGCAAGAGGAGCGAAAGCGGTAATAAGCTTTGCGCCACCCTGGAGATCTTCCATAGATTCGATGCGACCACGGCGAGAGTTAATATCACCGATAACGTCACCCATGAATTCTTCAGGAGTGGTTACTTCAAGCTTCATGACTGGCTCGAGAAGCACTGGCTTAGCACGCTTAATACCTTCACGAGTTGCAAGGCTACCAGCAAGTTTGAAGGCGAGCTCGGATGAGTCAACATCGTGGTAGGAACCATCATAGAGAGTGGCCTTAACATCAACTACTGGATAGCCAGCGATAACACCACCGTTAAGAGTCTCTTCGACACCTTGCTGAACTGGTTTGCGGTATTCCTGAGGAACCACACCACCTTTAATCATATCGATAAACTCGAAGCCCTTACCTGGCTCGTTTGGTTCAAACTTAATCCAAACGTCACCGTACTGACCACGACCACCAGACTGCTTAATGTGTTTACCCTGAGCTTCAGCGGTACCACGAATAGTTTCACGGTAGGCAACCTGTGGAGCACCGGTATTTGCTTCAACATTGTGCTCACGTTTCAAACGGTCGATAATGATTTCAAGGTGCAATTCACCCATACCAGAAATAATAGTCTGGCCGGTTTCTTCATCGGTGTGAACACGGAAGGTTGGATCCTCCTCAGCAAGCTTAGCGAGACCGAGACCCATTTTTTCCTGATCGGCCTTGGTTTTTGGCTCGACGGCGATAGAGACTGGAGGTTCTGGGAACTCAATAGACTCAAGAAGAATTGGGTGGGCTGGATCACAAAGAGTGGTACCAGTAGTGGTTTCCTTGAGACCGACGATGGCGGCAATATCACCTGCAGCAACTTCAGTAATTTCCTCACGTTTATCAGCAAACATACGGACAAGACGACCAACGCGTTCCTTGTTTCCAGTAGTAGCATTATAGATGTAGGAACCTGATTTTAGGATACCTGAGTAAACACGTACGAAGACAAGTTTTCCAACAAATGGATCAGAAGCAATCTTGAAAGCAAGAGCAGTAAGTGGCTGAGAGACGTCAGCTTTGCGAATTACCTGGTCGCCAGTTTTTGGATCAGTACCAACGGTCTGACCAAGGTCACGATCAAGTGGGGATGGAAGATAGTCAACACAGAGGTCGAGTACCTTTTCCACGATCACACCCCGACCATCACCACCGGTAACGAGGAAGAAGTCACCATCGAGAACACGTTTACGAAGAGCAGCCTTAAGTTCAGCCTCAGTGATAGCTTCTTCACCTTGGTTGAAGTATTTATTCATCAGTTCTTCATCAGCAGAGACGGCTTCCTCAACGAGAATAGCACGAGCCTTCTTTGCTTTGTCGAGCATGTCAGCTGGAATTTCGCCAACAGTGAGTGAGTGGTCAGCATATTCCTTGTAGGTGTAAGCCTTCATGTCGACAAGATCAACAACACCGCAGATGTCTTTTTCGAAACCGATTGGCAAATGAATTGCTACGGCATTTTTTGAAAGACGTTTGTGAATTGATTCAAGAGATTTGTAAAAATCGCCACCGATCTGGTTAATTTTGTTAATAAAACAGATGCGTGGGACGCCGTATTTAGTAGCCTGGCGCCAAACAGTTTCAGACTGAGCCTCGACACCCATCTTGCCGTCAAAAACGGTGATGGCACCATCAAGAACACGAAGAGAACGTTCCACCTCAGCGGTGAAGTCGATGTGGCCTGGGGTATCGATAATGTTAATTTTGTAGCCTTTCCAGTGGGCAGTAACAGCTGCGGAAGTAATAGTAATACCGCGTTCCTTTTCCTGTTCCATCCAGTCAGTAGTTGCACCACCAGTATCACCCTTAACGAGGTCGATTTTGTGTTTCAAACCTGTACGGTAAAGAATTGCCTCGGAGGTCGTGGTCTTACCTGCGTCAATATGGGCAATAATACCGATATTGCGAAGCTTTGCTAAATCATGATTTTCAGTAGCCATGAATTTCCTTATTTAGTTAGTATTATTTGTCTCCTTGCGGTGTATTACCATATTTTATTAATTAAAATACGGCAAAAAGACGTTGGTGATATTTTACCATGCTCTCTGTCAAAAATAAAGTTGCTTTTCTAGAAATGACCGAATTTAGCGGTTTCTTCAAAGCGTTTATTTAGTAAATCTAAATCAGAAATCATCTGCTTTGGTGTACATTCAGCATAAAGTTCTGGCTTTGGGTCAATATTTTTACCATCACCGACGATGTAAATAGCTAGTGGCTCAGCAATACCAATAGCATAAGAAAGTTGTACTTCACAGCGTGCCAACTGATATTCCTTAAGATAACGAATAGCAATTTCGCGAGCTTTGTACGCACCAGAGCGATCAACTTTTGATGGATCCTTACCGGAAAAGGCGCCGCCGCCTACTGGAGCAAATGACTGATAACTATCGACTACAATTTTGCGGCCAGTGAGTCCGGCATCACCCTGGAAGCCACCGATGAGGAATTTTCCGGTCGGATTAACGAGGAATTTCTCAACCTCTAGATTATATTGCTTTGCCAATTTCCTAGCCTGATCCATTAAAATTTTGTCTGTTGCTTCGCGATCTTCTTCAGTATTTTGGTAGCTGATGGTCCAATCTTTGATTTTTACTAGATGCATATTGGAATCATATATGCCAGTGATTTGAGTCTTGCCGTCTGGCAGGAAACGTGTATCTTTTTGGCGAAGCTCATCGTAAAACCTGGAAAAGTCTTGGAGTAATTGCATGGCGATTGGCTTATAGTCGGAAGTTTCATCACAAGCAAAACCAAACATCATTCCCTGATCACCAGCACCACCAACCTCGTCGTTAGTGCCCAGTGCAATATCGTGGCTCTGTTTACCGAGATTGTTGACGATTTCAATCTCATCGGGATTACCAGATTCAACGACATTGATCGCCCGATTATTCTGGTCAATATAGCCGACATCTTTAAGTACACGTCTGACAACTTCTTCAACATTTACTTCCGAATTTGAAGTAACCTCACCGGTAATAAAGATTTTTCCTTTGCCGCCCATGACTTCGATGCCACAACGGGAAGTTTTATCGCCCGCCAAAAACGCGTCGAGTAGAGCGTCGCTGATTTGATCACAAACTTTATCAGGATGACCACGAAAAACAATTTCATTTGTATATAGTTTCATTTTATTCTTTCTTGTGGTCTTGAATTTTTGTATTACTATTCTAGCATAACTCTTATGGTTTAGGCGAGTTTTTTGCGGAGAATTTCTTGTGCCATACCTGGGTTTGCCTTGCCGCGTGAAGCTTTCATAACTTGTCCAACAAGGAAGCCCATAACTTTCTCTGAACCGGCCTTAAAATCAGCGACAGCTTGCGCATTATTAGGGTCGGCGAGCACATCATCAACGATTTTTTCAACGGCACCAAGGTCGTTTTCCTGAATCAGATTCAGCTCCTTAGCGATCGTACGGGTATCTTTAAAACGCATTTCTTGATCAAAGAAGCGGAGGAAGACCTCTTTAACACTGGTGCTTGAGAGCTCATTTTTCGCAATCATATTACAGAGGTCGATTAGCTGCTTGGCGCTTGGAAGTGGGTCATTTAGGAGGCTACTATTTTCTTCAGCCAAAAGCACAGAAGTGAAGAGGTTGGAGATCTTGAGGATTGAGTTTTTACTGACTTCCTTACTTACTCCCTGAATATCGTATTCAGTCTTAAGCTCGGCTAATTTATCAACAAGTTGCTTATAATCAAGGAGGATTTCCAAGATATCCTGAGGCACTATCATACCAAGAGTGGCGCGATAGTCGGCTGGGAGCAGTGGCATATTCTCCTGTTCTTTCTTTACCTGCTCAGCAGTTAGACGAATTGGCGGAAGATCAGGTTCCGGCATATAGCGATAATCCTGTGCCTCCTCTTTAGAACGTTGGGAAGTGGTCTTGCCGGTGGCATCATTCCAACCACGAGTTTCCTGAACGATCACTTCGCCATTATCTAGCATTTTGCTCTGTCGTTCATATTCGTACTCGATGGCACGCTCAACCGATCGGAAGGAGTTGAGGTTCTTGATTTCTGCACGCTTACCAAGTGTTTTACTACCTTTTTCAGCAAGTGAAATGTTTACATCAAAACGCATATTGCCATTATAGAGATCGCCAAAACAGACACCCGCAAAAGTCATTAAGCGCCAAAGTTCTTTACAATAGTCATGAGCGTCGCGGGCCGAGTGGATATCTGGCATTGAAACGATTTCAATTAGTGGTGTGTCGGCGCGATTTAAGTCAACGAGTGAATAATTATCGAAATGCGTGAGCTTACCTGCATCGCCCTCAAGGTGGGCATGCTCAATACGAACTTTTTTACCACTAGGAAGCTCCACGAAACCAGCTCCAATGATTGGCTGATACATCTGAGTGATCTGATAGCCTTTTGGCGAATCTGGATAAAAATAATGTTTACGATCAAAGCGCGACAAAAGATTGATTTCTGAATTTAGTGCATGTCCGGCACGGATTGCCATCATTACAGCTTGGCGGTTTAGGCGAGGCAGCATACCAGGAAGTGCGTATTCTACAGGTGAAACGCACGAGTTTGGCTCTTTGCCACGCGCATCATTGTCGACCTCTGAAAAAAGTTTTGTTTTGGTAGCGAGCTGCACGTGACATTCGATACCAACGGTGATTTCATATTTTGGTTCTGTCATAAATTCCTCCGATTAGATTGCCCCGAGATCCTTTAAAGCTTGGCGAAAGGTGGCGAGTGCATGTTTTGCTTGATTATAATCTAGACTAAAATCTTGTTCGTGTGCAATTTGATTACGCTGCTTATGGGCATACCAAACCGAGTTGAGCTGCGAGAAACGACCACTGGAAGCCTTGAGTCGTTCGCCCATTGTCTTACCAGGTACGCCAAGCTCCATCAGAGCACGATCAAGTAGCTTATCTGCTTCAATGACTGAAACATTATAAGATAATTTGTTTTCACGAGTGAGTGAGTTCTCAATTTTTAGAAACCTAGTCTGATATTCTTCAACGTCAAAATTATGAGCGCGACGCCCCGTCGTAGAGATGGCGATAAAAACAAAGATTCCGACAATGAGGATGGCAATCAAAAGAATAAGCGTGGAAGTTGGCATTAGTTAGTCTCCTCTTTTAGAGTTTTAGCGAAACTAAGAATGCTTTTATCGCTACGTCTTGGACCTATAACTTGAAGTCCGATTGGTAGCTTAGAATCTTTAGTTTCTCCTGCAGGAATTGCAAGGCTTGGCAAACCAGCTAGGTTGATTGGCACACTCATTACATCCTCAAAATACATGGCAACCGGGTCACTCACCTTTTCGCCTAGTTTAAAAGCTGGCGATGGTGAAACTGGGGTGAGCAGGAAGTCACACTTTTCAAAGGCTTTTTGATATTCCTGAATAATCAAGGTACGAGCCTGTTCGGCTTTTTTGAAATAGGCGTCATAAAAACCGGAACTTAAGACGAAGTTGCCGATCATAATACGGCGTTTATTTTCTGGCATGAAACCTTCATTACGAGAAAGTCCAAAGACTTCACCAAGGTTTTTGGCGCGATCCGAGCGATAACCATAACGGATACCATCGTAACGGGAGAGATTTGAAGCGACTTCTGCTGGAACAACAATGTAATATACGGCAAGGGCATATTTTAGGGCAGGCATTGAGAGTTCAACGACTTCATGGCCGGTTGATTTTAGTTTTTCAACTGTTTCGTCAAGTACGCGCTGGACCTCTGGGTCGATTGAGTCATTTCTAAAATCCTTGATGATGCCGATTTTAGCAGTTTTAGGGTCAATTTTTGGTACAAAATATTTTTGAGACTCGTCATTGTAATAGCTTGGGAGGCTGGTTAGGTCTTTTTCGTCACGACCGGCACAAATCGACATTAGAAGGTCCATGTCTTCTGCATTTTTTGTAAAGAAGCCAATACAGTCCGTGCTGGAGGCCATAGCAACCACTCCGTAGCGAGAGATCGTGCCATAAGTTGGTTTTAGGCCATAGACGCCATTGAAGGAGGCTGGTTGGCGAATAGACCCACCAGTATCAGTGCCAGTTGCAAATTCAACGATATCAAGCGCAACGGCAACGGCAGAGCCACCAGAAGAACCACCAGGAACGCGGTCAAAATCTTTGGAGTTATGAGTTGGGCCAAAGTAAGAGTTCTCTGTGGAAGAACCGTGTGCAAAGGCGTCAAGATTAGTGCGGCCAATCATGATAGCACCAGCTTCTTCGAGTTTTTTAACAGTAGTGGAGTCGATTGGTGACTGGAATGGTTCGAGGATTTTGGCAGAAGCCGTGGTGTGGCCTTCTTTACTCAGGAAGTTGTCTTTCAAAGCATATGACACACCAGCAAGAGGACCAACCTCTTCCCCAGCGGCGATTTTTTTATCGATCTCTTCAGCTTTTTTGATTGCCTTTTCCTCATCTGCGAGAGAGACAAAGATATTATACTTAGCAAACTGACGAGCCTTCTCAAAGGCTGCTTTTACCAAGCTGACGGCAGAAAGTTCTTTATTTGCAATCTTCATTTTGGTCTTCCTTTAATATTTTCAGTATTTTGATGAATTAGGTTTCTTTATTATATAGCTTATATTTTAGAGCACTTTTGGCACTTGAATCATGTCTTGTCTTGCGGCAGGGGCTAGGTTCAAAAGCTCCTCACGGGTGGCATCTTGAGGTTTGATTTCGTCCTCACGCCAAACATTTTCCATTTCAAAAACCTGATAGGTTGGTTCAACACCTTCAGTATTTAGTTCGTCTAGTTGTGAAATGTAGCCAACAATATTATCTAAATCTCGCTGCAAACCTTCAATTTCTGACTCTTCGAGGGATAGATTGGAAAGTTTTGCTAGATGCAAGATGTCCTCGCGTGTATTTTTCATGAGACAATTATACCAGAAAATCGGAGATATAGCCGAGCTTCTGCATGGCACGATGTATTACGTCAAAATCTTGACAATTATCCTTAGTTAGCCTTGAGTATGGGACATAGTGCCAATTTTTTGGAAGCTTTTTTATCTTTGCTGATGCAAAAATAGCATTTTAATTTTTTGCAATAACAATTTGATACTTCATAGAATTAGTATAACAAAAAGCCCCTCCTACGAGGGGCTAGATGTTTCACTATCTGTTTTTCCGTGATTTTTTTATTAGTTCTATTTTCTCTACAGATATTGTTTGCTGAAAGCTGTATTAATCGCGGCGTAATTGCTTCTCTGAAATAATGCGCTTACTACTGAAGTAGGTGAGTAGGAAGTAACCGCCGTAAATGATTGCTAGAAGAACAACTGTCATAATGATTGAAGATGATAGTCCGTCAGTACCAATATAGCTAAGAATATTAAGGGCGAATGTCAAACCAAAAACTGAATGAATAATAGCAAGCAATAGTGGAGTACTGAAGAAAATGGCAATTTGTCTGAATAATGCTTGTTTAATCATTTTTTCGTCTGCGCCTAAACGTCTTAGGACCATATATTTTTCACGATTATCGGACGACTCGGAAAGCTCTTTTAATGCAAGGATAGCTGCACTGGAAATAAGGAAGATAATACCAAGATAAAGCCCAAGGAAAGTGGCGATCGCTTGCAGACCAACCGATAGAGAAATGACATAACTTTTGGTCTTTAGAGTATATATGCGATTATTTGTAAATCGCATAAAATCATTCGTGTTACCAACAATCATTTTTTGCAATGCTTGATCAATTTGCTCTCGATCTTTACGAGAATTAGCTTTATAATTCGCAATTAAGTAATTGTTCTGCTGTACTAGACCTTTAATCATGTTATCTGAGACAACGATGATACCGAAATTAGATTTCGGAGAAGTTGGCTCGAGTGCACCCTCCACTACGTGGTCGAACTTAGGAGAAAGAGTTCTATTATTCAATTTAATCTGAAAACCTTCTTTTAGTGAAGTGTTATAAATTGGATATACCTTAGAAAAATCTGCAAGGATAAAATACTGATCTTCTGCCATTTTGATTTGGTCTAGATGGTAAAGTTTGGCAAGTTTATTGTAGTCAGTTAAGGATAAGACATCGAGAGTTGCGTAACTGCTATCACCAGTACCCTGAGTGATTTCATTATATTTCTTGAGTGCATTATTACTGACAACTTGTGAGAGTGTGAGTCTTTTTTCAAATGTATTTGATAAATTATAAGTAGAAACTGATTGTTGATCTTTTAATTGTGCCCAAACGCTGGGATTTTCTTTTATGAGATCCTCTACTTTTTCTTTTTGATCCATATTCTCTAGAACTTGGGGTTGCCTAGGTTTTTTCTCCGTGGATTTTTTATTTTGAGCATCTGTTTTGCTGGAATGATCTGAATGATTATTACTTAGATCTTGTTCATCATCCGAATCTTGCTCATTTTCTAGCTCGTGCGGAGAAGTTTTATTATTATCATATTTTATAATCACATCTACGGGCGTGGCATAAGCTAGTTGTTTTTTCGTTGCTTCGCGAATTGAAAGACAACTTGAAAGCATACAGATAGTTAAAAATAACATTATGCAAATTACAGTCATTGAAGCAACAGTGGTATTAATTTTGCTACTAATCTGACGAAATGTGAAGCTATTTAGTCCATGATAGTATAGATTTTTACGGAGAGTAACGAGTCTCATGATTAAACCGGAGAGAGACCAAAAAATAAAGAATGTAGAGATAGCACCGATTGCGAAATATTGGAATAGTAAATTAACATTGTTAAGGATCTTCAGGTAGTTAGTTGTTGCTTCAAAGTATGCAAACCCTAGAGCAGCGGCGGCAATTAAAAAGATAAAACTACAGATTATTGGGTTTTTAAGACGTGTCTTCTCTGATTTACGGCTTGATTGTATGAGGTCGATGATTTTTAATTTATTAACCATGAAGGTATTAAATATAATCACTACGAAATAGATGACACCAAAATAGAGGATGGTCTTCAGACAGGCTTCACTGGAAAATACAAATTGGAATTTCGACATGTCAGCCTCAAAGAGACTAGCCACGAGGGCGCTCATTAGTTGGGACAAGAACACACCGATTACTAGACCAGAAACAAGAGAGAAGATACCAATGAATAACGTCTCAAGAAATAGTAGTAGCGAGATTTTTTGTTTACTCATGCCTAGGGTTAAATAAATAGCGAATTCTTTATTGCGCCGTTTAATCAAGAAACGCGAGGCATAAATTATTAAATAGCCCAAAATACCAGCCACCAAAACACTTACACCGGACAAAACATTAATTAGAAGCTTAACAACTTCCCTTGATGAAGAACTGAGTTGCATCGTGGAAGACTGTGTGCCAATAGCATTAAAGACATAGAAGATAACAACACCCAATATTAAAGTGAAGAAATATATAGCATAGTCTTTAATACTACGTAAAATATTACGAACAGATAATTTAAAGAGCATCGCCGAGGTCTCCTCCAAGCAAAGTCATCACATCGATGATTTTATCAAAGAATTCTTTCCTAGAATCTTTGCCTCGATTGATTTCATTAAAAATTTTACCATCTTTAATGAAGATTACGCGTGAAGAATAGCTAGCCGTAAAGGCATCGTGAGTAACCATAAGAATGGTAGCACCAAGTTCCTGATTAAGATAATCAAGTCTCTCAAGTAGCATTCTTGAAGATTTTGAATCAAGTGCACCCGTTGGCTCATCAGCAAGGACTAATTTAGGGTTGGTAATAATAGCTCGAGCGGATGCCACACGCTGTTTTTGTCCACCAGACATTTGATATGGATATTTTTGCAAGATATTTTGAATATCTAAATCTTCAGCGACTTTCTTAACTCTATGTTCTATTTCTGCGCTATTAACGTTTTGGATAGAAAGTGCTAATGCAATATTTTCGTAAGCAGTTAGATTGTCTAGAAGATTAAAATCTTGAAAAATAAAACCTAACTCTTCACGACGAAAACGGTTTAGCTCGTTTCCTTTTAATTTTGTAATATCCGTGCCGGCGACATAGATATGTCCGGCAGTAACTTTGTCGATTGTTGAGATAAGATTTAATAACGTAGTTTTACCAGAACCACTGGCGCCCATAATAGCGACAAATTCCCCACTTTGGACTTCAAATGAGATGCTATCAACAGCTTTAGTGATATTAGCACGACTGCCATAGTATTTCTCAATTTTGTCAATTTCTAAAATATTTTTCATAATTTCCTTTCTAATAAGATTCTCTTATTAAAGTCTATCTTACTAAGGCTCTATGGTTTTGTCGTGTTTTGAATATTACGATTTCTTACATTTTTGTAATAATCGTTTTTTGCAAAATAGATAACAATATCTGTATACTCATTCTCAGTCGAGCTAACAGAAATTTGATGTCCAAGTTTTTTAATTAGTTTCTTGACGATATAAAGGCCCATTCCAGTACTTTTGAGATATTTAGTTTCAGCTAGAAGTTTAGCTTTTTCCTGATCTTGTTCTAGAATACGTCCGTTTTGACCAGTAAAAGTTTTTTGGAAAATACGTGACTGATCTGATAATGGTATTCCAATGCCATTATCATAAACATGAAGAGCTAGAAATTTATCCTTTTCTTCCGTATAAATTTTAATTTCTGGATGTTTTATTTTGCGATATTTAATACAATTAGCCAATAGTTGATCCAAGATAAATTCCAACCATTTGGGGTCTGTTTCAATGATTTTATCCAAATTTTCTACCTGAAACTTAATTTGTGAATTTAAAATAATATCCTGATTCTTGAGAGCAACATGTTTGACTATATTAGCTAAACTACATTCAGAAATTTGATAGTCTTTTTCAACGTGCTCAGATCTAGCAAAATATAAAATTTGATTAATATAGCTATCTAATCGATCTAACTGGAGAATACTTTCTTGATTTTTCCGTTCATGTTCTAAAATTAATCTCAGCGAAGCAATTGGTAATTTTATTTCATGTACCCAAAGCTCCAAATACTCCTTAAAATCGTGAAAATTATATTTATACTGATTAATATGGTCTATCATCGAACGGTTAATCTCCGAGATTACTTGACAAAGTCTCTGTTCTTCGTGAGTTTCTGGTGTAGAAAGAAGTTCGTGTACCAAAAATTTTTGGTCTAGTAATTCGGTACGTTTTTGAAGTTCACGCAAAAAGGTCGCTTTCTTAAAATAAGAAAAAATAAAACAAAACAAAAAACCTACAATATCTATAGCTAAGATAAAAACGTTCAACTCAAATGTAATATTAAAAATCAAGAACGAACATTCAGATAGAATAATAATAAAAAGAAATATAAGAATAATGCTAATATGATCTGCTAAATATTCTCGAAATTTCATATCTTTCCCTAATTCAAGATATAGCCAAGCCCTTTACGAGTCTCAATTGTATCTTTTTCACCTAACTTTTCTAATTTATCACGCAGACGACTGATATTGACAGTAAGGGCGTTGTCATTAATATATTCACAATTATCCCAAAGCTCAGTCATCAATTCATTACGAGAGACAATACGTTCTTGATTAAAAAGAAGGGTGCGAAAAATTAATAATTCATTTTTTGTGAGTTCAATAATTTTGCCAGGCTTCTTTACCGAAGAAATCGTGCCCTTTTTTAGATCAATTTGCAAACCCCGATAAGTTTTGATTTCTGAAGCGAGGTTAGAGCGTCTCAAAATTGCTGCAATACGGAGCAATAAAATTGTGGGATTGTAGGGTTTAGCAATAAAATCATCCGCGCCATAACTGATAGCAAGTGCTTCATCCATTTCGGTGTTGTGGCTAGTAACCATAATAATCGGAGTATTGAGACTTTTTCTGATTTCGCGCACAAAATCACGGCCGTTAATATTTGGCAGATTAATATCTAACAGGATGAGGTCTGGCGATAATTCTTGAATTTTCTCCACTGAAATATAGTTCAGATCTAAAACTAACGGTAAGTAGTTTGAGGTTAAAAGAAGTGCTGAGAGACCTTCCCTGATCCCCTCATCATCCTCGATGATTAAGATTTTGGACATTAGCTTTTCCTTTTTTCTTCTTCGTCTTTGATTTTTTGAATCATATCGCGGATTTCAGCAGCTTTTTCGTACTCAAGATTGGCTGCTGCAAGCTGCATCTGTTCGGATAATTCTTTAATTAAGACCTTAAATTCAGATTTTGGCACCTTCTTTAGATCTAGCTTATTTTCTTTTTCCTTTTCAGGAATGATAGCACGAAGACCTAAAGAGATTTCCTTTTTAATACTATGGGGAGTGATACCGTGTTCCTTATTATAATTCATCTGAATATCGCGGCGACGATCGGTCTCGGTGATGGCGCGCTCCATACTTTCGGTAATATTATCCGCATACATAATGACATGTCCTTCCTCATGGCGAGCAGCACGACCAATGGTCTGAATTAAGGCAGACTCCGAACGCAAAAAGCCTTCTTTGTCGGCATCTAAAATTGCAACTAGGGAAACCTCCGGAAGATCCAGTCCTTCACGTAAGAGATTAATGCCGACCAGGACATCATAGACGCCAGTGCGGAGATCACGTAAAATATCACCACGTTCTAGAGTATCGATTTCTGAATGGATGTAGGCAGTCTTAATTCCGTGGTCCTTGAGATGTTCTGAAAGATCCTCAGCCATGCGTTTAGTTAAGGTTGTAACAATTACGCGTTGGTTTTTTGCAATACGCTCTTCAATTTCTTGCATTAAATCATCAATTTGACCTTCGGTTTTTCTAACTTCAATTTCTGGATCTAAGAGACCAGTTGGGCGAATCACCTGCTGAGCTGGAGCTGGAGAGACTTCGAGTTCATATTTACCTGGCGTGGCGGAAACATAAATAGCACGACGGATGTGAGTTTCAAATTCATCGAAGGTGAGTGGACGATTATCCAGGGCACTTGGCAAACGGAAGCCATAATCAACCAGGGTAGTTTTTCTAGCATGGTCGCCATTATACATGCCACGTACTTGCGGTAAGGTCATATGCGACTCGTCGACAAGTAACAAAAAATCATCTGGAAAGAAATCGAGCAAGGTTGCAGGTGGTTCACCAGCCTTGCGACCATCAAGGTGTCTTGAATAATTCTCAATACCCTTCACAAAGCCAGTCTCCTCAAGCATTTCTAGGTCATATTTGGTGCGCTGAGACAGACGTTGTGCTTCTAGATATTTATGTTCTGCCTCGAAATATTTTAGGCGATTGTCAAATTCAACCTTGATTGTATCTATGGCGCGAGAAAGCTGGTCACGAGGGGTGGCATAGTGGGTGTTTGGGAAGATGTGAATCTGGTCTGGTTTTTCGAGAACCTCAGCAGTGAGTGGGTCAATAATTTTAACAGATTCAAGGGTATCGAAATCGAATTCGAAGCGATAAGCTACTTCACCAGAGGCTGGGAATAAATCAATCGTATCGCCTTTGACTCGAAAATTGCCACGTTCAAAAGCGAGATCATTGCGGTGATATTGCATAGCAATGAGATAGATCATGAAATTGGTTTGATTGAGAGAACTGGCACTTTGAGTGGCAGTATTAACGAGAGATGGCGAATGAAGGCGACCGAGTGAGTTTTTAGCTAGTTCACTTAGGGCCATAATTTGCCAGACCCCTTGTTTTTTAATGAGTGGGAGTGACATTTCTACATAATGATCTGGAGAACCAATACCATAAATACAGGAAACCGAGGCAACAATAATAGTATCCGGGCGAGTCAAGAGAGCAACCGTGGCAGCATGTCGAAGACGATCAATTTCATCATTGATTGCCGAATCTTTTTCGATGTAGGTGTCAGTGCTGGCAATATAGGCTTCAGGCTGATAGTAGTCGAAGTATGAGACAAAGTAATGCACTTCATTTTTGGGGAAAAATTCCCGAAATTCAGAATAGAGCTGCGCGGCCAGAGTTTTATTGTGCGCCAAAATTAAGGTTGGCTTCTGAATATTCTGGATGATATTCGCCATCGTGAAAGTCTTTCCAGAACCGGTAACGCCAAGTAAGGTTTGCTCCCTGACTCCTTTTTTCAGACCATCCGTCAGTTGCTTAATTGCAGCTGGCTGGTCGCCGGTCGGAGCAAATTTACTCTGTAACTCAAATGCAGGCATAGGCTTATTATAACATTAAACAAAAAACTCGCCGCTTGATAAAGATACTACCGAGATCTCGTCTCCCATGTGGAGTTTTTTGGGTTTAATTAAATTCATTCTGTATATTTATGACTTTAGTTAGATCATCAATAGGAATACGTTTTTGTTCAGCGGTATCGCGATCCCTCAATGTAACGGTATTATCTTCAAGAGTCTGAAAATCGACCGTTATACAATATGGAGTACCGATCTCGTCCTGGCGTCGGTATCTCTTACCAATATTACCATTATCATCATACTCACACATGAATTTCTTTGATAGGTTTTTATAAAGCTGCTCCGCTTTCTCAACTAGCTGTGGCTTATTTTTTAGAAGTGGGAATATCGCAGCTTTAACTGGAGCGATAAGGGGGTGTAATTTTAAGACGAACCGCTCTCCTTCGTCATCACTAACCATACTATACGACTCAGTTAATGTGGCTAAGACAAGACGGCCAACCCCTATTGAGGATTCTATTATATGTGGAATATATCGTTCATTAGTGATTGGATCTAAGTAGTCTAATTTCTTTCCACTACCTTTCTGGTGCTGTGTTAGATCATAGTCACCTCGAGCATGTACCCCCTCTAATTCTTTAAATCCGAATGGGAAATTGTATTCAATATCATAGGCTTCTTTTGCATAAAATACTAAATTTTCGTGTTTATGCCACCTAATATTCTCTTCAGAAAATCCAAGAAACTTAGTGAAGAAATCCCACCTATAAACACGCAATTTTTCATATTCCTCTAGCTCAGTTTCTGGACGCGTAAAATACTGCATCTCCATTTGCTCGAATTCTCTAGTCCTAAAAATAAATTGCCTTGGGCTAATCTCATTGCGAAAAGCTTTTCCAATTTGAGCAATTCCAAAAGGCACTTTTACTCTTGAGGATTGAAGCACGTTAAGATAGTTTACATAAATCCCCTGACAGGTTTCTCCGCGTAGATACGCCGGATCGCAACTCCAATCTTCTGAGAAATTCCCGAGGTTAGACTTAACAAGTAGATTAAATTTCCTTGCCTCTGTGAAGTTATTTTTGTTACATTTAGGGCATTTTATTTTTTCAATATTTTCTTGAAATAATTTATTAATTTCTTCCGAACTCATTTTTTCATCGGCAAATACCCCAATATCTTCTAATACATGATCTACCCGTATACGAGTGTGGCATTCTTTACATTCTGCTAATGGGTCAGAAAAACCATCTACATGCCCACTAGCTTTCCAAATTTCTGGAGACATAAAAATACTGCTATCTAAACCAACTATATCTGGTCGAATCTGAACCATGTAGTACCACCAGGCGTTTTTTAAGTTTTTAACTAATTCAACACCATATGGACCGTAATCATATATTCCACCAAAACCGCCATAAATATCACTGCTATTAAAAATAAATCCTCTCCGCTTGGCTAATGCCGCGATATCATTTATTGAAGGTTTGGTCGACATTGTATATTCTCCATGTTTAGTACAATCTATTTATATTATATACTAATATCTAGCATGGCACAAAAATGCCTATATTTTTTTATATATAGGCTGCTATAAGAATCGATTTTTGGTGCCCGAGACTGGACTCGAACCAGCACGCACGAGGCATATGCTCCTAAGGCATACGTGTATACCAATTTCACCACTCGGGCCTGTGATTATTATATCACAGGTTTATCGATTTTATTCAGCAACTTCCCTAATTGCAGTATTTAATTCATCGATAAACTTTTTTGAGACAGCGCGTTTTTCGTCATCACTCATCTCAACCCAAGTTTTACCACGGTTTTCTGCCTCAAAGGCTGTTGCCATTGGAAAACCGGTGCCATTGTATGGAAGTTTTACTTTTTCCTGATTGATTGTGCCGTGATTATAATTATAAACAAATTTTGACTTGCCATTTGGAGAGACAACGGCAACGCATTGCTTAAAATAGCATTTAGTATTTTTTAAGTTTTTAACTTTTTCCTGGAGATATGCCCAGAATTCTTCATTAGTGGCACTGTCCGATAGTTGTCCACCCCAACGCCTAAGCGCAACGCCAGGTTCACCATTCAATTCCTCGATAAATAGACCAGTATCGTCACCAATGGTGAGTAGGCCAGTTTTTTCGACATAAGTTTTTGCCTTTGCCATAGCATTATCTTCAATGGAGGTGATTCCCTCTGGCACCTCAACCTCAATTCCGAGCATGGTTGGAGTCACAATTTCAAAATGATCACCTAAAAAGACGGTAAAGTCTGCAATTTTTGCAGTATTACTACTGGCAAGTAAGATTTTTGTTTTATTTTCTGATTGGTTTTCTAACATAGGTATCCTTTTTATTAATTATAATACCAGTTCGGACTTCATACCTTACTAGTTTGAACTTCCTAGTCTTACCAGTTTGAATTTCCCGGTCTTACTAGTTTGAATTCCCTAGCCTTACCAGTTTGAGTTTCCCAGTCTTTTTGTCTAAATTAAGCGCGATTTTCAACTGCGCGAGCTTTATATTCGCGGTTCTTGAAGAAAAGATAGCTGGCGGCGCCAATTAGGATGGCAGTTGGAAGGAGCTCTTCTGGTCCAGTATTTGGCATATTTGATTTCTGTGAAACAACGGCACCTGAGTTCTTGGCAGCAGAGTTATTGTACTGAGCAGCCGGAGAATTCACAGTTCCGGTATTTGCAGTATCGGTGGTCTTACTACTAGTGTTATTTGCAGAATTTGAGCCACTAGTAGCATTTGAGCTGCTGTTTGAACCGGTGTTTGCGTTATTTTTAGCCTCATTTGAGGAAGTTTTATTCTCGTCCTTTGAAGAAGACTGTTCGCTGGTTTTTGTTTCGGACTGCTTTTTCTCGACACTCTTAATAGCTGAAGTAATGAGCCATGCGCCAATAATAAAAACAAGTATGGCAGCAATGATGCTAATGATGATAATTTTGATGCGCTGTGGGCGGTTGGCGTCCTGATTAGTCATGATTTTTCTCCACTTTATCCCCGACACCACCTCGAGATTTTAAACAATTAATTCAATATATTATACGATATTTCAGGCTGAATGTAAAGTATATCTAGCAGCCTTTGGGAGCAAAAATCGTAATACGTGAACCGGCATAGGCCTTAGTGGACAGTAATTCGGCATTGATAACGTGTGGGTCAAAAT
>CAUTNS010000016.1:0-17886 GCA_963540345.1 uncultured Candidatus Saccharibacteria bacterium
TCTTTTTGGCACATTAAAAAATGTTTGAGGTCGGTCAACTAGGAGTCTTGGCGCGCGTTTAGGAAACGCGTCATCAAAACCATTAGTACATCTATAAACACCTCCCAATTAACTCAACAAACAACCTACACAATAAGTCTCTCAACGGTTATAGTCATATATTCAGTCTTGCATTGGATGAAACTATAGCAGCATTTATTGTATAGAAAAACAATTAAGAAATTGCAGTAATAAATCTTAATTAACAAACAAAAAACATACAAAAACAAACACGCTAAAATTTCTAGTTGAGCGATCTCAAACTAAAAAGCTTCTATATAACAGAGATGAAAATCTTTGATATAATAGAGGTATGGAAGAGCTTCATAAGCCAGTGTTACTATCAGAAGTTCTCGAGATTTTGCAGCCTAGCGCGGGTGAGTCGTATTTAGACTTGACGGCAGGTTATGCAGGTCATGCGGGAAAGATTTTGGCGGTTACGCGGAATTATAAAGAGTCGGTCTTAGTGGATCGAGATATTAATGCAATCAATTTTCTATCGAAGAAGTACCCAGATGGTGAATTCGGACTTGAAATGTTGCACGAAGATTTTTATAATGCGGCGCAGTCTTTAATCGAGTGTGGAAAAACTTTTGATATGATATTAGCTGATTTTGGAGTATCTTCACCGCAACTGGATAATTCAGAGCGAGGTTTTTCATTTATGCACGAAGGGGAACTGGATATGCGAATGGATCAAACGCAGGAGTTGTCAGCGGAAACGATTGTGAATCACTGGTCGGAGAAGAAACTGATTGAAATCTTCGAACGATATGGTGAGGAATCATCGGGGCTGGCAAGAAAACATGCGAGAGAAATCGTATATAACAGACCATGGAAAACTACTAAGGAACTTGCGGATGCTTTAAGTCCGAAAGGATGGTTTGGGAAGCACCCAGCAACTAAGGTTTTTCAAGCAATTCGCATTGCAGTAAACGAGGAGCTTTCGATTATCGAGAATACTTTACCGTTGATTCCGAAACTACTGAAACCAAATGGACGCATTGCGATTATTACTTTTCATAGCCTAGAAGATAGGTTAGTGAAGCAGTATTTTAAGCAGGTGAGTTCACTTGGAGAAGAATCTGAACTAGAAATTCTGACAAAAAGTCCAATTGTTGCGGGAATGGATGAATTAGTTATCAATCCAAGAGCAAGAAGCGCAAAACTGAGAGCAGCTAGAAAAATTTAGGATAAGAAATTAGACTAAAAATAGCTTGAACGGGAGTGCTGAAGGTTTTTGGGATGATAAAAATAAAAATAAAAAAGGAGGCTATATGCCAAAGCAAATCATTGTAAAAAACGCTTCTCGAGCACAGAAAATCAAAGTTAATTTTCGCTAGAGAAAGTTAATTCTAAATCTAGGTTGATGTAAATCTCCTGATTTTGAATGTATCAGGCCTTAGGGCCTGCTATCGGGAAGCTTTCGGAAACGACGGAGTCCCGACACGGTTGTAAAGTCAACTGGGAAACGTGTTTAATAAAAAAGATATGACCTTCCCGGAAGCCCTTATTAGCGATGCGGTGGTGCGGCTAATAAGAGCTTTCGGACTATGATTACGGGGCAAATTCGCTAAACGAAGGCGCACCGACCAAGATACACAAATAAAACAAACAACAAAAAACAATATAAACATAAATTCAGGTTAAACTCTAATTAAAATCTTTATTTTTGCTGAGAAGATTTTAGCGAGAGTTTACATAAAGCGAGGAAAATAATGCAGAGTGGAGCAAGAACTATGCGCCAACAGGGTTTTGGCGGTTTTAATGGCATGCGCGGTATCAATGATCGTCCCCAAACTAGCTATTTAGCTAATTCTGTAAGTTCTGGTTATTCACGCAATCGAAATACGGTGCGTCATCAAGCGCGTGGAATCGGTCGTTTTTCAGCAATTGCTATTTTGGTTATTGAGATTTTTACAATCGGACTTTTTTACGTCTCTCAACAGGGGAATGTGACTAGCTATGACTACAATATGAACAAGATTGATACACAGATTGCAAACTTGGAAGCCGAGCGTGACGATTTAAAAGTTGAGCAGGCGAGATTGAACTCGATTGCAAAGAATGCGAAGTCAACAGTGGCGGCCAATATGGAAACCGCACAAGTTGCTGGCTATGCTGACTAATTTTGAAGAATAAATATTATTGACTGAGTGATTCTTGTTACTATTGTAATTAACGCTAACAATTTCTTATTCTCTATAAATATGGTAAAATAGGAGTAATTTTTACGCATTAAGCCTGTTTCTAGGATGGGCAAAACAGGGAAGGAGAAAAATGGCGGAGACCCAAGAGAAGATTATTCAGATCGCAGGCTCAATCACGGTAGATGAATTGGCGGAGGCACTCGGGCTTTCGGTGACCGCATTGATTGGCGAACTTTTTAAGCAGGGAATTATGGCGACAATTAACCAGCGCCTAGATTTTGATACTGCAAGCTTGATTATCGATGAATTAAAAATTGAGAACGTAAAACTTGAACGTAAGAATACGGCGACTAAGACCTCGAATTTTCATAGGGAATTATCAGAGAAGGCTGTGCTGCGACCACCAGTAGTGGCGGTGATGGGGCACGTTGACCACGGTAAGACAACTTTACTTGACTCGTTACTACATAAAAAGACGGTTGAAGGTGAGGCTGGTGGAATTACTCAGCATATCTCGGCTTATCAGTTGAAACATGATGACCGCCTAATTACATTCCTAGATACTCCTGGACATGAGGCCTTTGCGGCGATTCGTCAACACGGCGCGATGCTGACCGATATCGTGGTAATTGTAGTGGCAGCAGATGACGGTGTGAAGCCACAGACTGTGGAGGCAATTAAGTTTGCTCAGAGTGCAAATGCGAAGATTATCGTGGCAATTAACAAGATTGACCGCGAAGGGGCAGATATTCCGCGCACTATGGCGGATTTGGCGCAACACGGGTTGCAACCTGAGGAGTGGGGTGGCGACATTACAATGGTGCCGATTTCAGCCAAGCGTGGGGATAACCTAGAAAAATTATTGGATATGATTTTACTTACAGCTGATCTTGAAGAGTTGAAGGCAGATGTGGAAATCCCAGCCGAGGGACTTGTGATTGAGTCTCATATGGAGGTTGGAAAAGGCTCTGTGGTGAATTTGCTGGTAACTGGCGGTGAGCTAAAAACTGGTAAATTTGTGGTGGCTGGAAGTGCTTATGGTAAGATTCGTACGATGATGGACTTCCGCGGTAAACCAAAGGGAAAAGCAACTCCGTCGACTCCAGTGACTGTAACTGGTTTTAAGGAATTGCCTAACTTTGGTGACCGTTTTATCGAGGTGAAGGATGAAAAGACTGCGAGAAAGCAGGCACTACTAAATGCCCAGGTGGAGGCTTCGGAGACGGCTTCGGCAAACGTAACTTCTACGGACCTTCTTCGCATGATGAATACGGCGGATAATTCAAAGGTCTTTAATGTGATTATTAAAGGTGATGTGCTTGGCTCCGTGACATCCGTAATCGATTCTTTGAAAATGATTGATACAAAGGGTGAGATTTCTCTAAATATTGTATCTTCTGGCGTGGGTGACGTGACCGAAAATGACGTCTATATGGCGGAAGGTGATAATACTGTGGTGTATGGTTTCAACGTGAATGTGCCAACCAATATTGTGAAGTTAGCAGCGAGAGATGGTGTGGAGATTCGCAATTATCGTGTGATTTATGAACTACTAGACGACGCTAAGGCTTCAATGGAAAACTTGCTTGATGATGAGGTAGTTGAGGAAGAAACTGGCGAAATGAAGATTAAGGGCGTGTTTAGGACCGAACGTACGGCGATTATTGCTGGTGGTGAGGTGTTAACTGGTCGCGTTGGGGCTGGGATGCTGGGACGAGTCTACCGCAATAAGGAGCTGATTGGCGAGGTCTCAGTAGATTCAGTGCAGAAGGAAAAAATGCAAGTGACCGAGCTAGTGGCTGGTGAAACGGGTGGTATTGCTTTCAATCTTGAGAAGAAGCTAGTGATTGAGCTCAATGACCGCGTGAAGTTCTTTACAAGGGAATTGCGTAAGAAGAAGCTCTAAAATATAGGATCTGAAGATATTTATGTTTTGAAAACACACTCAAGGCCGTTTGGCCAAGCTTATAGTTTTCAAAATAATAAATATCCTTCAGATCTCTTGTGAGAGTGTATAGTTTTTAAAATAATAAATATCCTTCAGATTTTTTGTGAGAGTGTTTATGAAAAATATCCTTTAGATTAGATATAAATATGCTAGTTCGGTTTTTGTTCGGAAATAGGGAAACAAACAAAAAGCGATTTTTTTGGGAAGTGTACGACACTTTAACTGGGGCTGGACCGGGGTGAGATTGGCGTGACAACATGGGTGGGAAGAGGGAAATAAGGGAAAGGGTAAATCCGGCAAATTTTGGCTAAAAATCCGTGAAATTTAGCAAAAATTGAGATTTCACGGGCAAAAATATGCGTACGGATGACTTTTACAGGGGTGGGATTTTTGAGTAATTCCGAAGCTCTTCTCCGAACTTTCAGAATTGCTCGGAATTGTACGTATTATGATAGGTAGAGGGGGAGATTTGAGGTGTATTTACCCCTTAAAGTGGTAATAATTATGATTAATTCAGTATTTCTCTGCTGATTTTTTAAGAAAAATAAGATGGTAGATGTTTACGGGTTTAGGACTTATATCTGTTAAGAGGGCCTTGAGACGATTTATTAGAGATTCTGAATAGTGGAATGATGTGGCTGACATGTGGTTATAGGGTCTTGGTGGGGTGATTGACGACTTTATTGTCTATGTAGACTTTCTCCTCTAGTGCGTCGTAAAATAGTTATTGTGCGACATTGTAAATATTGACAAAAGACGATTGAATATACGTTGGTAATTTAGAAAAAATAGTGGACCGACTCGGATTTGCTGCTAATTCGAGTTTGTAGCCACGTAGTAAAGTCTTTTATTGTCTTATGAGTATTTCCCCCTCTAAATATCAGAATCGCTCCTAGGGGGTCTAGGAGCGATATTTTAGTGATGAATACTCAGATATCCGTTATCGGCTGAGTTCTGTTGCCCTTGGATGTTTTGACGAAATCCATTTTGTCCCGATTGATGATCTTTAGGGAGATTTTGGCTGGTAGAGAAGCCTGGACGACCGTCGTGAAGGTCAGAGGCATAATTAGTCTGACGTGTAGGAATAGGGGCAGAAACTGGGGTATTAACAGGGGTGGAGGAATTATTGACTGGCTTTTGATGAGAGAGATTGGTCTGCGGATTTACAGGGGTGGAAGAAGAATTAACAGGGGTAGGGGAATTACCAGATTGATTATTAGGGGAAGAGTTGCCTCTCTTCTTATTTTTGCGGTTCTTGTTTTTAGAATTTCGATCGGTATTTCCCTGCTCTCGGTGTCCCTGAGGTTTATTCTGGTTTTGATTGAAATTATTTTGCCTCTGTGGCGCATTTACAGACGTTTTAGCGGATGAATTATCAGAATTAGTATTTCCCTGCTGTTTTTGGTTTTGTTTTAATTCTGAGGCCTTTTCAAAGGTTTTTTCTGGATTATTTGTTGAGTTATTCTTGACCTGGTTGGCTAACTTGTTCGCAAAACTTTCTGGTGCTTTCTTGAGCTGATTATTTAATTTGTCAGCAAAGCTAAGAGGTTTAACAGAGGTAGTTCCCTGTTTATTTATGGTAGAAGGTTGCTTGACATTACTAATGGTTGAAATAGGGGAGGCAGTCGAGGCGGATGAAATAGATGAAGTATGTGAAGCAGTTGAAGCGGCTGAAATAGTTGAATCAGATGAATCAGATGAAGTAGCTGCCGTAGAGGCCTCGTTTTTGGCTTTTTTGAAGGCAGCGCCGAGGTCTTTTAGAGTTAAAGAACTTTTGCCGGAGACGGTGTTTGGAGAAACCTTTTTCGGATCAACTATGCGTCCAGTTTCAGGGGCGATAAACTCTAGTTTTGGTGCATTTTTAGAGAATTCAAATTTAGGGGTTTTAGGTGCGTTGGTTTCGCCGCGGCCAGAGTCGGAGAGGTCTTTTTTGTATTTCTCACTTTGTTCGATATTGGCACGAATTTCGGCTTCCACGTCAGCGCGTGGCCTTGAATAGAGATTGCGTGAACTTTCGATGATCTCGTCAAGATTATCGGTTGGGGCTTTTGGAATATTTAGGGTGGTAGCAGAGAAAGCAGGAGCCTTTTCGCCGCCAATAATCATGGAAATGACAAAGTGACGGTTATTCATTTGGATGAGGTCGGAGGCATCGAAAACTGGTTCAAACTGTTTGACAAGGATTGGGGCATCGTCGGCGGAGACGCGGAACGAGATTGTGGTACCAACGTTACCAAAAACGGCGTCGCGGACATTCTCGGTCATCTGTGAGATGTACTGGTTGGCAACGGTGAGATTTAGACCATACTTACGGGCCTCGGAAAGAATGACTGAGAAGGAGTCAGTTGCGAAGTTTTGGAACTCATCAACATAGAGATAAAATGGGCGACGCTTTGAGACATCTGGGATATCCGAGCGAGACATGGCGGCAAGCTGAATTTTGGTGACAAGGAAGGAACCGAGGATGCCAGCATTGTCTTCACCGATGAGACCCTTTGAGAGGTTAACGACAAGAATTTTTCCTTCGTCCATAATCTTACGAACATCGAAGCTAGAGCGGGACTGACCGATAATATTGCGGATGATTGGGTTGGCGGTAAAGGCACCAACCTTGTTTAAGACAGGAGCGATAGATTCATTAACTTGTTTTTCGTTCCACTGGCCGAACTCATGTTTCCAGAACTGAAGAACGGTGACATCAGTACAGTATTCAAGTGTCTCTTTGCGGAACTCCTTGTCAGTGAGAATGCGCGAGATATCGAGTAGGGTGGTACCTGGGCGATCAAGAAGAGCAAGAAGAGTAAAGCGGAGGATGTGCTCAAGACGAGGACCCCATGAATCACCGAACATACGCTTCAAAACACCGATAACCTCGGAACAGATATTAGGTTTTCTAGTAGGGTCGGAAAGCTCAAGAGGGTTGAAGGCGACTGGATATTGTGTATCGGCTGGGTTGAAATAGACAACATCTTTAACACGACTTTGTGGGACAAAGCGGAGGTTATTTACGGCAAAGTCACCGTGTGGATCGATAATACAATAACCTTGATTGTAGAAGATATCAGAGAGGGCGAAGAGTTCAAGGAGACCAGACTTACCGGCACCGGTTTGACCGATGATATAAACGTGCCTTGAACGATCACGGCGGAGCATGCCAAATTGGTGATTGATGCCGCGGAAATTTGTGAGACCGAAGGCGGAAATATTCTCGTCATTAGAGGCAATACCAGTGATGAGCGGAAGCTTGGCAGGTGGTTCGGCGGTTTTTGAGGTTGCCCAGACAATGTTTGGGGTCTCAACAGAAGTGTGAGGTAGGTGATAGACACTGGCTAGTTCGGAAATGTTGAGAATGAAGCCAGGGTTGGTGAATTGACGCATTTTATAGGCATCAAGATCTTCTCTATTGAAGCTACCGCCAAGTTGTTTAAAACCATTAAGATTGGTAGAGTTGAACTGCTTAAAGGTTCCGACCAGAGCCTGCATATTGAGTTTTGCATTAATTTCACTATTACCGAGATAAGCGAGGCGGATTTTTACTTCATAGCCGAGCTTAGTGGCCTTTTGCTCGGCGGCGCTAACCTGGGACTTGGCACGCTCGGAAAGTTCTACTTTAACTTCAGAGGCGGTGCCACCAGTTGGAGGTGTCCAGAGAGCGGAGATGAGCTGAGCGAGCCAGGTAAAGTCAATATTGAAGAGGGTAAAACCTTTTTTACCAGCTTTTAACTGCTTGATCCACTCATCTGTATCTTTGTGCCAGGAATCGGCGACTGGACGAGTGAGAATTTGAATCCAGAGCTCCTCGGAGTGATCAGGGTCAAGTTTAGCAAGGGTGCCGGTAATGCCAGCAAGAGGATCGACCTCGAAATTATCAAAGGTTTTGATTGGCAGGGCGGAATTTTCCGTGAGACCGAGTTCAGCGGTATAAATAATTTCATGCGTGTCGCGGTTATCGACATAATCTTTGTCGATAGTATAGATTTGTACGGTTGGGTATTGAGCGTAAATTTGGCCTTCCACGAAACTTTGCTGGGCTTTTGGAGTCCAAACGTAAAAGCGGATCTGTCCACCAGTACTAACCACTTCAAAACTGAGGTGTTCCTGGACGCCGCCAGAGCTCTTAAGTGATTCTGCGTCACGTAAAATACCGTGGAGCGAGGCAAACATTTGTTCAGCAGAAAGTTCTTGTTTGTCGTTATTTTTTGGAATTTCTAGCATCAAAAGCACAGAGTCGACATTGAGAACTTTGAGTTGGTTGATTTTCTTGTGGTTAAGATAGGTGAGAACGCCTAAAATTATCACTATTGGCAGCCAAACAATTGGCATAAGGAGCACGTGGAGAATAATACTAATCATACCTATAGTTTAGCATGAAAAGAATAATTATTCTGCGGTTTTAGCAACTGTATACATGTTTTTGTCAACACGTTGATAAAGTTTTTTGTTTTGAAGATTTAGGAGCACGGTAGTTTCTTTGACTTTGCGAACCTTGAGGACGTTTTTTACGATTTCTTCACGAGTGAGTGGAGTTTTTGATTCTTCAAGGATGCTGGTAATAATTTGGGAGACAGTTCCCTTTTTGTATCCCCAATCACGGAGTGCATAGATGCCGCGACCGATGAGAACAAAACGAGGGTCCTTGATAAGTTCATTGTGAATAGCCTGGAGAGTGACATCCTTTTTGCGGAAGCTGGAGGCAGAAATAGCCTCGGCGATGTCGTTAAAATGCATTGGCTCCTTCTTGTTTTGAAGAATAACATAGATTTTATCGCGAATGTTCTTTGGGTTGACAGTTGGCCATTTTGTGAGACCCCACTGGTCGTCTAAAGAAGAAAGTTGTTTGGAGATTGAAGCGACGGCGCGGATATAGTTTGGGTGCTCATAATTCAACTGATTGTCAAGTTCTTCGAGCGAGACTGGGGCTTTTTTGGCCTTGATCAAATTAACGATTTCATCGATGTGTTTCTTGATGGTTTTTTCGTCACCATAATCTGAGATGCCAATAGCACCGTAATATTTCTCGGTTTCCTCAATTAGAGTGAGGTTTGCGGAGATTTCGGCGAGAAAGATGAGATAGGATTTTTCAAGATTGGTGGCTTCGCGGCCATAGATTTTGGTGGTGAGGGTAGAGATTTTAGCGATTCTTCCCTCTTCTGTAAGATTACGGATAAGGATTTTTTCAGCAGCAGCAAGTTCAGGGATTTTGCCATCTTCTGCGGCAATGCGGAGGCGGACGACAATGGCTTTTTCAAGTTGTCTGACGCGTTCCCTAGTAATGGATAAAAATTCTCCAATTTGTTCCAGTGTTTCGCGCTCGCCATTTAAACCAAAGCGACGAGAGATGATTTCCTTTTCACGATCTTGCTCAATGATACTCAGACTACCTTGGACGGCTTTCGCGATTACATCTGTATGTTGATCCATTCTAGGTCTTTTTCCTTCCTCCACCGCTGAATTGTTACTGAATTGTTTTCTAAAATTTAATATATAATAACATTAAAATAAAAATTGTCAAGTAAATAAAAATTGTAATATTTTTCTCTTAAAATCCTGATCCTGTTAACTTTTCTTTAGTTGTTTTCTGTTGTCTATTGTACCATATATTTTACTTATAACCTAATAAGTTTTATTAAAATATAAACATAAGCAGTTTTGTGGTGTGGTAGTTGATTTTAGGTAATAAAAAATAGCGGGAACTTGAGTTTCTCGCTATTTTTAATAACTTATTTTGTGGCTTTTTTCGCTTTGGTGGTCTTGCTAGCAGATTTTGCAGTTTTGGAGGATTTCGTGGCGGATTTAGTAGATTTTTTGGTCTTTGCAGTGGTTTTTCCTGTCTTAGTAGTCTTACTTGGGGCCTTGGCGGAAGTTGTAGTAGTCTTGCTATTTAATAATTCGGTAGCCTTTTCAAGAGTCAGAGATTTTGGATCAATATCTGCAGGGATCTTGAGATTATTTGGCCTTGGGCGTCCCTTACCGGAAGCTGGTTTTACGGCCGGGCCTTTAATATATGGTCCGAAGGGGCCATTGATAATTTTGACCTCTCCCCAGTCGGCAATAATGGAAGATTTTTTCTTTTGATAAAGCTCATTGGCAAGGTCGAAGGAGATAGTGTAAGGACTTTCGGCCTTATTGGCGCGATTTAGTGGAATGTTGTAGTTTCCTGCTTTAAGGTATGGACCGAAGGGGCCATTGGCGGCAATGAGTTCTGTGCCATCCGAGGCTGTGCCAACCAGACGAGGTAGTTGAGGAAGCTCTAATTGTTTGAGTGCAAGTTCAAGAGTGACAGTCTTTACGGTTTTTCCGGCTGGAAGTGGGGCGAAGATTGGCTTTTCGCCAGCTTCTTTTTCGTTCTCACCTAATTGAATAAATCCACCATTACGACCAATCTTGGCATAGACTTTCTTGTTGGTTTTTGGGTCAATGCCGAGTTCGGTGGCAGAATTGTAACGGTTAGCCATAGCGGAGGCGCCGACAGTTTCAGCAAATGGTGTATAAAAATCGCGGAGCATCTTAAGGCGAGTCAATTTATGTTCAGCAATTTTATCGAGTTGTTCCTCAATTCCAGCGGTAAAATCGTAATCAACAATGTTTTCAAAATTTTCACAGAGAAAATCAGAAACCAATTCGCCAACAGGAGTTGGGAGCAGTTTGCCTTTATTTGCGCCAGTTTTCTCTTTGACCGTGTCTTCAGAAATTGAATTTGGTGCAGCATCTTGGTCGAGCACACTGTGGTGGCCGTGAAGAATGATTTCTTGTAGATTACGCTCGGTGCCTTCGGACTCACCCTTAGTGACATAATTTCGCACCTGGATAGCATTAATGATGGATGCATATGTACTTGGGCGGCCGATGCCAAGCTCCTCAAGTTTTTTAACTAATGAACCTTCGGTATAACGGGCAGGCGGTTTAGAATAAGTTTGTTTGGCAATCAGGTTATGGACATTAAGTTGATCGCCAACGTTAAGTTGAGGTAGGAGAGTATCTTTATTCTTGCCATATATGCGAAGGAATCCGTCAAAAATTACCACTTCGCCTTTGGCGGTAAAATGAAGTTCTGGATCAGTGGATGGCGTGATATCAACAGTGGTTTTGGCAACCACAGCGTTTTTCATTTGTGTCGCTAGAGTACGAGTGCGGATGAGTTGGTAAAGTTTCTTTTCATAATCGTTTTTGCCAGCAACTTCCTGGGCAATATTGGTTGGGCGGATGGCTTCGTGGGCTTCCTGAGCGCTAGTATCCTTTGTATGAAAACGGCGAACTTGGACATAATTTTCGCCAAAAGCCTGTTTAATGTAGTTAGAAATTGCCGCAATAGCTTCGCCAGAGAGGTTAAGGGAGTCAGTTCGGTGATAAGTGATTAGACCTGCTTGATATAGACCCTGTGCGGCAGACATAGTAGTTTTGGCACTATAACCGAGACGACTGTTGGCCTCGATTTGCAAAGCGGCGGTAGTGAAAGGCACTGGATTAGCTTTGGTTCCCTCGGTTTGCTCAATATTAGCAACAGAAAAAACGGCTGGAGCAAGAGAATTAAAGAGGGATTTTACTTCATCTGCATCTTTTAGAGTCGATTTTTCAAGATTAGCTTCAAAAATTTCAGATGATTCCGGGTCGGTTACATTGGCATTTTGGTTGGAGAATTTACCGGCAACCTTGAAAGTGGATTTTGAGGCGAATTTTTCAATTTCACGCTCTTTTTCAACGATAAGTCGAAGAGCTGGGGACTGAACGCGCCCGGCAGATTTAGCACCAGGAACCTTTTTGCGGACGATATCAGAAAGATCGTAGCCGACTAGCATATCGAGAGTTTGACGGGCCTGCTGGCTGGAGACCATATCCATATCAACAGTGCGAGGTCTAGCGATGGCGGCCTGAAGAGCGGACTTTGTGATTTCGTGGAAAGTGATGCGGTGAGTATTTTTGGGGAGCTTTAAAACTTCAAGAAGATGCCAAGAGATTGATTCCCCTTCACGGTCTTCATCGGTTGCTAGCCAAATTGCTTCGGCGGCCTTAGCTTCTTTTTTAAGCTCAGCAATAATATGTTTATGATCTGGGTCGATTTCATAGGTTACTGCAAAATTGTCATGAACGTCGACCTTGGTGTCTTTACGAATATGTCCAACAGAGGCGAGAACCTTAAAATCACTGCCTAAATATTTTTCAATGGTTTTAGCCTTGGCTGGACTCTCCACGATAACTAAGTTCTTTGACATACATATATAGTAGCACGATTGTCAAGTGGAAGAAAAATATATCAAAAGGCTTGGCAGACCATAAAACTTATGGTAAAGTATGGTTAGAGTGAAGGTTTTCTGGCAGCCAAATACAGGAAGGATATTTTGCTGTGGAATTAAAAAAACAAAAAGCATCAAATAAAGGGGTAAAAATAATTAGCGCTACGTTGGCGGCAAGTCTTTTGGCAGTACCTGCATTACTGTTAAACGGCGCACCAACCTCAGCTGCTTCCCAAACAGCAACCACAACGGTGAATGTCAGGATCGACCCAACAATTGCGATTTCGGCAACACCAAACATCGATATTAATATTACGCCAACTACTTCCGGCCAATTCCAGACCGGGGATGGACGTGTATCAATTTCGACAAATAATACGAAGGGGTATACAACTTATATCACTTCAAGCACCGCCGATACGGATTTAAAACAGCCAAGTTCTGCAGGCGTGTCGACTACTATTCCAAGTGTAACTGCGAGCGCAAATACGATTTCTGGTACTGCTTGGGGTTGGTCGAACGATGCAACTCAGTTTAATCCAGTTAAGGTAGCTGGTACAACGGACAACAGTGCAGTATTCAGCAAAACTACAACTGCAACTCCAACCGGCGACAATAAAACCTTGACGGTTGGCGCAAGTGCTACTACTAGTGTTCCTGAGGGGACCTATTCAAATACCTTATTGTTTACCGCAATAACAAATAACTAATCAATAATTCATGCGAGGAAGATATTGTTAGTTTTGGTTTTTGAATAAACTTGTAAAAAAGGGCCTAGCGAGAAGGTCCTTTTTGTTGAGCTATAACATACGGTTTATTTTGTTGAACTTTTATGGAATCAAAAAGCCCCAAGTAAGGGTGGGCATCACTTGGGGCTATTTGACCCTACAACGCATCTCTTTGATACCGGGAGATTCCCCGGAGCGTGACCCACCTCACAAACTTTGGGGCCCGCCGGTTATAGGGGTTGCTATGTTCTTAAAGAATGAACTTTCATAGTGGAGGTAATACTAATTGACTTACAACCGATAAAAGAAAAATTGTAAGTTGAAAGTCTTTTAAGAACACGCAACTTCTGTTATATTGGTAACAGAAATTATGATTTATTTAGGTGCGGTGTAGAGACTGTGCCTTTTTTGGCTCTCAATCTCTAACTTGTTGAATTATACCATACAAAAATAAATACGTCAATACTTAAAACTAAGATTTGTAAATAATCAAGTAAAAAGTGGAGGTAAATATTATGATTATCAACTCTTGCGTACCTGAAGACGAGGAGTATTTAGCAAGACTTTCTGCCATTGCGGTTAAGCCTAAAATGTTATATTACTATGGAAAAATGCCGGAAAGAGATGAAAGATTTTTGACTGTGGCGCCGCGATATTGCTTCGAATCTCCTGGACGAGCAAAGACAGTGGCTGTGGTGGGGGCACGGAAAAATACAGAGTATGGTAAGGAGCAGGCATATAAAATTGCGTATGAATTAGCTAAGCATGGAGTAGTGATTGTGTCTGGTTTGGCGTTTGGAATTGATTCGGTGGCACACCGGGCAGCGCTTGATGCTGGAGGGGTAACACTGGCAGTACTGGGAACTCCGATTGATCAAATATATCCTGCAAGTCACACAGGGCTGGCAGATGAGATTGTGCAAAAAGGTGGTGCAATTATTTCAGAGTATCCAGAGTGGAGTGAGGTGAAAAAGGATGAAAAATTATTACAGTTTTTTCAATCGAGGAGTGGGCGGAAGGCTTCATTTTTGACACGAAATCGCTTGATTTCAGGGCTTGCTGATGTTGTGGTAATAGTGGAGGCGGATCTGCGGTCGGGTTCCTTAAATACAGCGCATCATGCATTTGAGCAGAGTAATCTAGTTTATGCGGTGCCGGGGGATGTAGGAAGGGCTAGTTCAAGGGGATGTAATCGCCTGCTTGGGCGTGGAGCGGTGGCCTTGACTGATATTGAGGATATTTTATTGGATCTGGGAATTGATGAAAAGAAGCGAGCCAAAGAAAAGAAGGTTGAATTATCCGGGGATACAGAGATTGAGACCTTGATTTTGATGGAGTTAAAGGATGGTGTTCGCGACGGTGAAGAGATTCTGGCAAGTATTAATAGAGGCGTTCTATCTGATAATGCTTGCCCTACTATGGGTCAAGCTAGTACAATGACGGTAAATGTATCGGAGTTTGCGATAGCAATCTTTGAATTACAAATGAAGAATAGGATCAAGTCAATGGGGAGTAATCGTTGGATGTTAGTGACTTAGTGAATAGACTTTGATTTTTCTTGGTGGTATTTGGTTTAGATATAACTAAATGTGTCTATAGGGGTTGTGATAATAAAAACTTAGTGAGGATTAGCTAAGTAAAGAAGAATGAGGAGGTTTTATGACATAAGTTTATATTTTTTTGACTCAATTTTAATGTTTATTTAGGTAAGTTAAACGGGGAGAAATAAAGATGGAAAAAAGAAACCGGAGAAAATATGACGAACAATAATGCTATGCCAAAAGCAATGCCAATTGCGGAGATATCACATATTCTGGCGAGAATTGGTATCTTGCGGTCACTTCACGCATCGGCGGTGGCGAATCGTTTTAAATTAAACCCGACAGAGGTAAAGATCATGGGGTATGTTAAAAGCAATACATTAAAGCGAGGCGTGAGTGATATTTTAGATTGTTATAATATTGGCGAAAGTTCGGCGGCGCGGTCGATTTCGAGACTCGAAGATCGATCCTTTCTTCACAAACGTAGTCATCCATATAATCAGAAACACATGGATTTAGTGGTTTCAGGGGAGGGGATTTATATTGCGAGCTATATCTTGGTAGAACAGAGAAAATATGTCAATGAGTTATTTGAGGATTTCACACATGATGAACGGATACTTTTATAAAGCTACTCTGGAAAATGGACTATAATTTAAGAAAAAGGATTACCGAATATCGAGGTAAATGAAGTTTTAACCTAGGATTTTATAATTTTATAATTTCGTCGAGTTTATCTGAGGCTTTTTGAAGGATTTCAGGTAGAAGATTGGATTCTTCTTCGGTGAAACAACCGAGGACAAAGTTGGCGTCGCCAATTTTGCTGCGGAGTTCGTTATTACCGGAACCAAGGCGAAGTCTTGGAAAATCGGTAGTACAGAAATATTGCTCCATGGATTTGAGTCCATTATTTCCTCCACTACTTCCCTTTTCGCGGAAGCGGAGCTGGCCAAACTCAAGATTAAAGTCATCACAGACGACATAGATTTGATCGAGAGGTATTTTGTAAAAACTGGCGCATTCTTTGGCGGCTAATCCTACTTCGTTATAGCAAGTTTGAGGTTTCAAGAAGATAACGTCGTCTATTTTAGTGTAGATGGAGTGGAACTTTTTGGCGGTCTGCCAGGAAAGGTCGTGGGTTTTAAAATAAAAATCAAGGGCAAGGAAGCCAAAATTATGTCTAGTAAAATTGTATTCTGGGCCAGGATTGCCGAGGCCAACGATAAGTTTCATAGAGTAGATTATAACGCATAAATGAAAAATAAGGTGCGAAAATAAGATAGGAAATGGGGCATGAAAAAGGCCACCTTGGTGGTGGCCTTAGGAGGTGACTTAGTTTAGTCCTGGTTGGGGTCTCGCCTTGCGATGTAGGCTTTCACAAACTCGCTTCTGACGACTTCGCCCTTACCGAGGCTAATCTGGGCAACCATGGGAAGATCAGTAATATAGTGCTTAATAAAACTGATGCCGTTATTTTGCCTATTGAGCCCTTCCTGGTGGACCTGCTCAATATCGCCGGCAATGATGGCCTTGACATTTGTGCCGAGCCGCTTTAAGAGTGTATCTGCTTCTCGCGGACCTTGATCCTGAAACTCGTCATAGATCACAAAAGCATCAGCAAGGTCTAATCCTCTTGCTGCCTCTACGGCAATAGTCTTGTAGCATTTCCGATATGAACTATCTGCCATCCTTTCGATGTCATTACCGAGATTTGCATCTGGTGACTTTTTGCCGCCTTTTTTCTTAGGATTTGCATTCGCCTCTTCGCGATCCGTCGAATCCAGCTCGTCGTTATGCGAGCGCTTGATTGCAGTTTTAAACTTCTCCTCGGTTAATTTGAGATAGTTCTTTAATGCATTTTTGAACGGCGCAATGTTCGGCTCGATTTTCTCGTCAAAACTACCGGGAAGATAGCCATGGGCTCTCTGAAAATCAATAGCGCATGGTACCGTGAAGCATTGCAGGTAAGCGTGAGCTTCATGTAATATTGTGCCACAAACCGTCGAGAGAAAAGTTTTGCCAGTACCAGCATTGCCGGTAACAACCACAACGGAAATGTCGGGATGACTGATTGCCTCAAGATACATTGCCTGGCCAGCGTTCTTGGGTCTGATTGTGGTGAAGTTACGAAAGTAAAACAGGTGTACAATGCGCTGCTGTTTACAGTCGAAGCGTCCGATATTGTGATATTCTTTAAACTTACCCTTTAGAACATCGTAGCCATTTTGCCCTAACTTAGGCGACATAACGATAAATTCGTTGGCAAACAGCCGTGACTCATTCGGTAAGAACTGCTGCCACATCTCGAGACTGATGCCACTATTTGAGTTCATAAACTCTTCATACAACTCAAATGGAACGGTGACTTCACGTCTGCCGGTATAAGCAGGAGCCTTGCTTGTGAGGGTGTCGGTTGCAATACCACTTGCACGCGCGCGGATAGCAATTGCTTCATCGTTGGTGAGCAGGACAATGTTGTCTACATAGGCAGTCTTTTTGATTGAGTAGGCTGCACTAAACAGTTGACTGACAGGATCCTTTAAGTTCGAGTTCCCGAAGAATGATAAACTGTTGGTGTTCGGAAAAACTGTAAAAAGGTTTCCCTGCTTGGGAAAATAGATCGCTGTCCTGAGATTACCCGGGTCCTCGTTGTCGGAGACGAACTTTACCCTTTCAATCAGCTTACGAAGTCTTCTTAAGACTTGTCTTGCAATGTAATGGTATACCTCGTTCTCTGGTGAAATAGCATTTAGTTCCTCGACTACAGAGGTCGGGATGATCAGATGTGCATGACGGAAATCCTCCCATGCACTGTGAGACCATTCCTTAAAAACCTCATCAGCATCAGTCTCGAAGCTGGGGATAACTTCCGGGCAAGACAGAAGCGCACTTTTGTCTAATACATAGATGGTGTGTTCCTGGTCGTAGTAATTGACCTGAGTGTCTGTGAAGATGTCTTTGATGACGATGCCATTGATGTTGTCTTCGACAATGCCGTTGATGACGACACCAGTGGCGTCGCAGGACGGGGTGGACTGGGTTGCTTTCATGATTCCCTCCTTTTAAAGAGCGTGTGGTTTGAGTAGGTTTTGATAATTAAACCAAAACTATCAAAGACTACTAGTTACAAAAAAGTAGGCACCAATACCCACTTGGTGATATTATTGCACTTTTAAGTAAAAACGCAAGCTTAACGTTAAGGTCCAGGACCTTTGCAACAAAAAGACAATAAGTATTGCCAATAAAAAT
>CAUTNS010000017.1:0-17060 GCA_963540345.1 uncultured Candidatus Saccharibacteria bacterium
ATGCACCTGTGGTGAAATTGGTATACACGCTACCTTGAGGTGGTAGTGCCTTCGGGTGTGCTAGTTCGAGTCTAGTCAGGTGCACCATATAAAATTAACTCCTAACGGAGTTCTTTTTTTTACGCACCTGGAGCGTCCCAAGGGGGCAAACAGGTGCACCAGAATTAACATTTTACTAGCTCTAATAAAGTACTAAATAATTGCGTTCTAAGTCACTTCTAGAGCGTTTGTCATTATCCTTGATATTTTGCTCGTGTCGAAAATGGACTAACAGGTAATTTTTGTTACAAATAGCCGACCCTCTAAGACTACCCTTGTTTAAGTGGATGAACTGCTTGTTCATCTTTTCTGTTTTATTATTATTGATGCAATGCAGAACGATATAGATATTGTAACAGAAAATTTTACACAAAATGTAGCTGCCCAGTTAAATATAAAACGAAGATTCAAGGCGTTGGATAAGTTAAATAAATCACCTATAAAGAAAAGTAAAATGATAGCTGTGAGGCCACACTAGTAGTCTTATTGATTTTTTATTATTTTATACATAACATCTAAAGCATGTATGGCAACAAATTGTTTTCGAAGAAATCCAACATATCGCCAACATTTTCTGTATCTCTCCACATATAATAGTTTTTTGTATAGCCTTGATACCAATAAGCAATTTCTCTATTTCTTCTCGGATCTCTGGTTATGTCTCCAACCATAACTACCCAAAAGGGTAAAATCTCGTCGGATAATTTCCCGGTCTTTCTAATAGTGTTCAATAGCCCAGGTGTGAAATATTTACAACTCCTTTCATGTGCGTTACCTCTACCTGCTTGCATATCTGTATTTTCAATCCAACCATCTTGTCTTTTTATTTCTCCAAACAGGATTTTGCCATTTTCCTTATTTCTAATAGCAAAATCCATACTGATGCCCCATTTATATTTTGGTTTTCCAGATTCATCAACCATTTCTACATTGTAAATTTTATCGAGAGTTTCTTTGGGCAGAGGATATGTAGAGTATATGTCTGAGAATTCCTTAGGATGTCTATCGATCATAAATTTACCTGGATAAACGGCGTCAAGTGCACTCTGTAAAGAAACCTGGAATAATTCTTCAGTTGCTAATGCTTTTGCACCACTAATAGTCTGCCAATTTGCTCTTTTTCTAAGTTCTTGTGTTGCCATTATTCTATCTCCTTAAATAATTTTTCCAGCGTAATATTTAGGCCTTTTGCAATCTTGCTAATATTCTCAATGGAGATATTGCGTTTACCGTTTTCTACGGAGGCTAAATATGTCCTATCCATACCTATGGCCAAAGCAAATTTATCTTGACTAATACCAGCAGAGGTTCTTAACTTGCGAACCCGCTTGCCGAAACTCTCTTTTATCATAATCCTCCTTATGATTATGTATTTTAAGTAAAGATGACTATAAATCAACGGACTATGAGCAACATTTATTATTGACATCAGCCAAATAATACAATAGAATTGTAAATAGAAAGTGAGGTTGCGGCTTGGAAAAGAAAAAAATTACAGGTTATTCCATTTATAATCCAGAATCCACCAAGAGGACTAAGGTGAATCCACTAGAGGAACTTTTTCCAGACCTGCCAGACAAAAAATATGATGTCATATATGCTGACCCGCCTTGGGATTATGGCGGAAAAATGCAGTATGATAAGTCTAGTATTAAAAGTGAAAACGAAGAATTTAGGAAGAAAGTCTTTATAAGCTCAGCAAGCTTTAAATATCCTACTGTCAAGCTTAAGGATTTAATGAAATTAGATGTCAGTTCTATAGCGGCGAATGACTGCATTTTATTCTTATGGACTACTGGTCCACATATGGCAAACGCCGTTTTACTCGGAGAATCTTGGGGTTTTGAATATAAAACTGTGGCTTTCGTCTGGGATAAACAAGTTCATAACCCAGGTAGATACACATTGTCACAAACGGAATTTGTGCTCGCTTTTAAGAAAGGTAAGTTCCCGACACCTCGTGGCGCTAGAAATATTAGACAGCTTGTATCGGTTCACAGAAACGAACATAGCGAGAAACCGAAAGAAGTGATTGATGGCATTACTAAGATGTTTCCTGGACAACAAAAAATTGAACTGTTTGCTAGGACAAGTTGTAATGGCTGGGATAATTGGGGGTTGGAAATTCCAGAAAGTAAAGCCTATATACCAACAAGAGGTGAATTGATAATGAACAACGAAGAAGAAAATACCGCAAACAGTTTAGTGAGTGCTTTACCACTATTTGCCAATTAGGCTCTCCAATTAAATAACTATCTGTCAGTATCCCATAATTCTTCAACTAAGAACTCCGGCCCTATATATTGGAATATTAACGGTCCTCGAGTAGTTTTATCTCAACTTCAATTAGCTTTCCGGTTTTAATATTGCTTGAATCTATTTTTGAAAGCTCCTCTCTAATACTTGATAATTACTCTCTATAAGATTCGAGTTGGTGTTTTTTCATTAATGCCAGCTTATCTCTTGGTGAATCCATTTCTACGGCAATCTGATTCTTAATCCCTAAATCGAAGTTCTTAGACCAGCTTATTAGTGTTCCTTTGCTAATCTTTACTTTCTTAGTGATATTATTAATACTGTTGCCTTTTGATCTTAGTTCTATGAATTATTGTTGCTTGCCGTTTTTATCGTGAGATAATTTAATATTTTGATTGTTCAATCTTGTCTTAACAATTTTTTCTACTTTTTTCTACAAAAATCTCTCGACCGCTTTAAGATTGTATAAGAAAAAAATTGCTTCATTTTTCCTCGCATTAGACCTTTAGGATCATTTCTAGATCATGTCGCATAAAACCATTTTTCTCATAGACGGATATTGCATGTTTGTTATCGGATAAAACTAGTAGCCTTATACTGGTACAATTTTTTGATTTGAAATAGCCTCTCATTTCATCTAGTAGTTTTTGCCCTATACCACCACCCCTATACTCAGGTTTTACGAATAGCAATCCAATCCATCCTTCTTTTGAAGGATTATGAGATAGGTCGTGAATTTTATCTTCGCCTTTTTTATGCTCGATTATTACTCCTTGAATATACCCTATAATTTGATTCATCTCTTCGGCGACAAAAATTTTACCATTCATACTTTTTACGTCGTTTATCATTTGCTGCATATACTGGTGTGCATCATTAACATCTTTATATGGCAAAGATTCATTTGTTTTATCGATTTCCGAAAAATATTTTTGGAGCTCAAATTGCATTTCGTCTATATAATTTCGATCATTTATATTCATTTCTCTAATCATTTTTCTCCTTTTTAAATCACCTTATCGCTAGTTATAATTTCTGTTTGTTCAATATCTCCAGAAGGGCCCAAAAATGAACGATCTAAATACTTTTGGTGTAACACTCTGATTATATCCACCAGACAGTAATACCAATGTTGGTATATTTACACTGTATGATGCAAGATATAATTTCATAGTCCTTTTCATTTAACTATCTGATTGTATTTTTCTTTACAAAATAATTCTAACATGACAATCATTTTTATCCCCCTCAAGCATCAGACATTTTAGCCCTAGACTTACTATGGTGTGCGGTTTTTGACGGTCTTTTTGGTGGCCCAGTTTTCGATATCGACAAAACGATCAGTAGATGTGACCAAGCGATTTTCCTGAGAAAAGGCGCGTACGTTGCGGTTGACAAAATATGGCAAGGTAGTCTGATATAGACCGATGGCTGGCACGTCATCCACCCAGCGCTCGAGGAACTTTTGATACTTGGCAGCACGCAACCCGGCATCCATGTTTGAACGGGCGCTAAGCAGAAGGTCATTCACCACTGAGTTTTTATAGTTACTGAGATTATGACCATTTTCGCTAGCCTCAAGACTGTGATAATAAGCAATGACATCTGGATCTGGACCGAGGCCAATTTCGTAAATTAATAAATCATAGGCACGAGGGCGTAGAATGTTGAGCCTAAAGTCCTGGTTGGAATCATAAACTGAAACCGTAGCACCGAGGCCGAGACTTTCCAGCTGAGAAGCGATGCGGTTTGCAAATTCTTCAAGATAATTATCACCTTTGATGGTAATAATCTTGATCTTTTCAGTTGTAAGTGCGGAGTTTGCGGCCTTTAGCTTCTCAATTTCAGCCTTGGCGGTCGTGACATCAGTTTTTGGAATGCTTGGGAAAGTAATGGATTCGATTTGAGACTCCAAGATCGGATAATCAAGTGGCAATTCCCCACTGAGGCCAGTACGGAGATTGTTTAAATTGAGGCCTAGACGAATCGCCTGACGTAAAGCCTTGTCTTTTAGGAGGCTACTCTCAGTATTAAAGAAGGCAAACACACCATAATTCACGGAACTTTGATACTCATTGACATTACTCGAACTTACCTCGGTGGCAAATTTCGATGGCAGATCGGCCGTAGCGGTAACCGTGCCATTTTTAACGGCGTTCTTGATATCCGTCAGATTTAGGAATGCATGAATAGAAAAACTGTCGAGCAGCGGTTTATTTTTATAATATTTTGGATTGGCTGTGAGGCACACCATTTTCTCGCCTTCATTACCACTGTTCTGGGTCGCGTTCACCGTACAGGCGCCAGAAGTGACAGGACGGCTAGAGAATTTATTTTCGAGCAGAAGCTCAGGCGCCACGTCCCCGAGAATATGCGACGGAAGGATTGGTAGATCAAGAGAGCTCTCAAAGAAGGCATTTGGAGAAGTGAGAGTAAAGACAATTTCCCCCTGCTCATTTTCTGCAGCCGTAACACCGACAAGCTTGGAAGCAAAATTAGTCTTGATACGAGGACTCTGGATGGTTTTAATGGTATATAAAATATCCTTATTAGTAATCGGTTCACCATCAGACCACTTAAGATTTTTCCGGAGCTTAACAGTCCAAATATCACCAGTATCGTTTGCATGGATGGACTCAGCTAGCCCTAGACCGGTGTGGCCAGAATAATCCGTGGCACTGAGGGTGGCAAAAAGGAGACGTGAAAGGGTTTCTTCGGAGCTAGTAGAGGTGAAAAGTGGATTGAAGGAGTTAATTTTTCCTAGAGTCGCCTCAGTATAAGTGCCGCCACTAGTATAAGTCTCTACAGCAAAAGTATTTAGATACCAATAGGCCTGAGCAATGGAGAGTAGTATTACCACAGAGACCATCAGGAGCCACTCGACAATATAAAGTCGGACATTCTTGATATGCGAAATATGGCCAATCAGATTTTCTTTAATGTGTTCACGGCCATCTTCATTAACCTTTTTTGAAAAAAGGGAGATTTTCTTTGCTATTTTGCGCCCACTCTTTTTGAAAATTTTATTCATGATACAAAATTATGATGGAATCAAAAGTAGTCCTAGGATTGAGAATACGAAGACCAAAGAGAAGAAGATTGTAACGTTAAAGAGAGAGCGGTCAAGGCCACGGCGAGTAGTGTAGAGTTCGCCGGAAGCGCCAAAACCAGCACCAAGAGAGGCACCACGTTGTTGCAAAAGAATCAATAAAATACAAAGTACGGCAGAAACAAGTGTCGAGGTTTCTAAAAGATTTCCAATATTCATAGATTAATTATATGATGGGACTAGAAAATTCACAAGACTATTTATACCGCTCATCAGAAGCCAAGATAGAATTACCCCTATTGTTCCCATATGGACGTGTGGGACGAGCCAGACGACTAGGGCGATCATTAGGATATTCAGAATGAGTGTAAAAATTCCCATGGAAAAGATAATTAGGGGGAGACTAAGGAGAGTGGCAATTGGCTTAACCACAGCATTAACTAGAGACATCACAAGTCCAGCCGAGAGATAGAGCCAAAAACTATTGGCGCCTTGATCAATGCTGCCGAAGGCATTAATACAGAGCCACATACCGGCGGAAGAAACTAGCCAACGGAAGATAAAGACGGAAAGTTGTTTTTTAATCATAATCGAATTATAGCACAAACTTAACGTTTGAATAGGTCTTTACTGCGGAGCTGACGATGGTAAGTGATGGCAAAACGGTGGGATTCTTCATCGATTCTGGTAATGAGTTTGGCAAGATGCGAATCATTTGAATAAAGTTTTGACTCGAAACGAAACTCACCACTTGGTTCCCTGATGGGGATAATCAAGTTAACATCAGCGTTTCTCGTATGATCACCAGATTTATTCCGCCCAAGCACCGGGATATTGGCGGCGGACAGGAGTGGGAGAACCGCATTTAATTGCTGAGTGCCTCCATCAAGCAGGACTAGATCCGGGAACGGCCATTCTGGATGCTTGAGACGGCGGAAAATCACCTCATACATACTGGCAGTATCGTCATTTTTACTACTTCTAATCTTAAACTTGCGGTAGGCGGTGCGATCCGAGGCGCCGTTTTGAAAAACCACCATACTAGCAACGGTATTGGTACCGGAAATATGCGAGATGTCATAACCCTCGATGCGACGTGGTGGCTCTTTAAGATTCAAGAGCTGCTGGAGTTCAGATAGTGCCTTATCCGACGATAAGTCCATAAATTCCTTGTCGGAAAAAATAATTTTGCGCTTTAGTCCCTTCAAGCCAAAATATTCATCACGTAATTTTGCGGCCTCTTCAAAATCACCCAGAGAAGCAGCAGTTTTCATCTGCTTTTCAAGGTCTAAAATTAGTTTTTCGCGGTCGCCATTGAGATATCTGATAAGAAATCGCAAGTTCTTTTTATAATCTTTCGGCGTAGTTCTGCCAATTTCAATACCAGGCGTGAGTCCAAGGTCGGTGTTCAAATTTTTCTTGCCATCATAAGGCCTTTCATAGAATGGGAAAATTTTGCGGAGCACCCGAAGGGCTTTGATAATTGTATTTTTAGCATAAAACGGACCGACATAGACGGCCCCATCGTCAAGTGGATTACGAGTAGTCGTGACATATGGCACCTCACTTTTCATATCGATACGAACATAGCTAACGGTTTTGTCATCTCTTAGCAGAATATTCCATTGCGGCATGTAGCGCTTGATCATTTCCGATTCAAGGAAGAGCGCATCCATCTCGGTATCCACCACGATCCAGTCAGTATCAAAAATTTCGGAAACTAGCGCCTCGGTTTTGGGGTCTTTTTCGGTATTTTGAAAATACTGACGTACGCGATTCTTTAAAACCGCCGCTTTCCCAACATAAATAACCTCGCCCTGCTGGTTTTTATGGAAATATACTCCAGGTGCAGAGGGCAAGGTTTTTAGTTTGGCTTTAAGTTCTTCTGAAATCACGCAATAATTGTAGCACTAAAGCTGATTTGTAGCATCCTCGGCATCAGTACCGAAGTTACCAAAGAGTTCTGACTGCTCTTTAGTAATTCCATGAAGAAGATTATCGATATCTTGGCCAAGATCTTTCGTCAAATCATTCACAAGGTCGGTGATTGGTCGTGAATTACTTGGAGCGTTGAAGGCGAAGGCCTTGTTTTGATCAAAACTAATCGCACCACTGAACTCATAACTTTTATCAGAGTTATAGATGAAGAAGCTCTTTAACTGGTGAGTGAAGAAATCAACACCGAGGTAGACATTTTTCAAGCTCTCTGCAAATTTCTTAACTTCTTCTTCATTATGCTTATGATCTTCTTTTGTTTTATCTGAGTCTCTAGAATCGTCAAGTGATGGATCCTCGTTCTGACTGTTCTCCTCTTCAAAACAGCTAGAGATGCCACTTTTTTCAGCCAACTGTTTTTTGTCTTGTATGAACTCAAAAAGTTTATTCGAATCAATACTGGCCTGATAGAGCATACCGGTTTCTTTGACGCGGTTTGCGGTACTGTTATTTTTAAGATCATCTGCGTTTGCTGGCTTGACCGCAAGGAACGGGGATTTGCGATAGCTGTCAGCAACTTTATCAGTCTGCTCGAGATCCTTCTTGACTTCACGAACAAAACAGTTATATCTTGAGACAACCTTTTCCTTCTCTTTTTGATCCATTTTTTGCCCGTTGTCACCAACTGCATTAACAGTTTCGTTGACATTAATGCGCCACCATTTCCCCTCTATGGTGCCGATAGCTTTTTGCATGAGCCCAAGAATTGACGGAGTCCCATTTTGTCCATCAGGGACGATTGGCATGAAGCTTGTGGCTTTATTAAAAGCATCTTTTAGTTTGTCGATGTTAAGATAAATAACGCCATTCTCCTGGACAAAAGCATTAAGACTAAAGTTAATATTCTGACCGCCCTGCATAGCCAGATTAAAGTTCACGCTGACATTGTTATTAAAATGGTTCGTGTCGGACTGAAAATCAAGACGGATACTTTGAAGAAGACTGGCCAACTCGTTATTCTGATGTGGTTTAATCTCTATACTACCAGACATGTGCATTTGCTTATTTGTCTGTTTAATGTAGCCAGTGATAGCATCGGCAGCAACTTTTTCTGGCAAGCTATAAAAATAGGCGGCGACACCACAACCAGCAACCACAGTTAGAGCTATAGCTCCAAAAATAATCCCCTTTTTGCTCTTTGGCTTTTTCGATTGAGCTTTTTTATCTTCCTGGACTGTCGTAGCCTCCAGCAAAACAGTTTCCTCATCAGCTGGCTTTTCAAGAAGTTTAGGATCAGCCACTACTTCAGCTGGCTCTTCGAGAAGTTTAGGATCGGCTACTACTTCAGTCACCTCATCTACTACCACTACTTCAGGAACTACGTTATCTAATTCTGGTTTTTCATCAGAAGTTACTGGCGCTTCCTGAGAGGTTGTTATTTTTGAGTCCAAATCCTCATCTAGTTGAGTTTCAATCGGATTCACATCTATGTCGCCATATTTTTCTTCTGGCATCATACACCTTTCGTTATTAGAAATTTCTTTAGTACATCATACCATAAGTGATTTAATAAATGCTATAATGAACTCATGGATAATCTAACAATCAAAGAAATTAAAGCAAGACAAATTCTAGATAGTCGCGGCAATCCAACCGTTGAAGCAGACGTTTTCCTGTCTGACGGTAGTGTTGGTCGCGCAATGGTTCCTTCTGGTGCTTCGACTGGTTCAGGTGAGGCTTTGGAACTTCGCGACGGCGACTCTAATTACTATAACGGCAAGGGTGTTTTGAAGGCGGTTCATAATATTAATCACCAGATTCGTGATCACCTAGTTGGCAACACGGCTGAACAAAATACCGTTGATCAGATGATGATTGATCTCGATGGCACCGAAAATAAATCAAATCTTGGTGCGAATGCAATTCTCGCAGTCTCGATGGCAACCGCAAAGGCAATGGCTCGTGCAAAACGTATCCATTTTTATGAATATGTAGCAAGTCTCGCTGGTACACAAGAAATTATGTCACTACCTATGCCGATGATGAACGTCATGAACGGTGGAGCACACGCGGACTGGAGTACTGATTTTCAGGAATATATGCTCATGCCACTTGGCGCAACCAATATTTTTGACGCAGTACGTATGGGTGCAGAAACTTTCCATGCCTTAAAGAAGGTATTAAAAGAACGCGGTTATGTTACTACGGTTGGTGATGAAGGCGGTTATGCTCCACGCGTGAAAGACGGCAATAACGAACCTCTAGAATGCATTAAACTCGCTATTGAAGCCGCTGGTTACAAACCAGGTGAAGATATTGCAATTGCGATGGATATTGCTTCTTCCGAGTTCTACAAAGATGGTCGCTACCAGATTAAGACCTCAAATGAAACTAAGACTTCTGAAGAGATGATCGATTGGTATGGCTGGATTCTCGATAATTATCCAGTAGTCTCAATCGAGGATGGTCTCGCTGAAAACGACTGGGAAGGCTGGAAACTTTTGACTAAGAAGTTGGGCGACCGCGTGCAGTTAGTTGGTGATGATCTTTTCGTCACAAATACTAAACTTTTGCGCCGTGGTATTGAAGAAAAAGCTGGTAACGCAATTTTGATTAAGCCAAACCAGATTGGTTCACTTTCTGAAACAATTGACGCTGTTATGATGGCTAAGAAAAATGGATTTAATACAATCATTTCTCACCGCTCCGGTGAAACTGAAGACAACTCAATCGCTCACCTTGCAGTAGGTCTTGGCGCTGGTCAGATTAAGACTGGTTCCCTTTCACGCTCAGAGCGCATCGCTAAATACAATGAATTGATGCGCATTGCAGAGGAAAACCCAGATCTTAGCCTTGCAAATCCGTTCAATAACTAAGGCTTTCCAATAATTAAGCTTCAGAGTTATTACTAGCATAAAAAGTCACCCTAATGGGTGACTTTTTATAACCTTTTGGTCGTTTTTAAGTTAGATTTTTTAAGTTAAATCTTAGGATATTTTTTAGATCAAGATAACTAGTTATTTTTAAGATACTTTTTAATTCAAGATAACTAGTTAATTTTAAGATACTTTTTAGTTCAAGATGACTAGTTAATTTCCGATTAATTCCAAAAAGCCCTCTTCTTGCAAGACTGGAATGCCTAATTTTTCCGCCTTGGTGGTTTTACTGGCGCCTGGTTTTTCCCCAACGATGAGAGCGGTAGTGGTTTTTGTAACCGAGCCAGTGACTGTGGCGCCGAGAGCGCGCAGTTTCTCCTCCGCCTCCTCGCGTCCCATTGAAGAAAGTGTACCAGAAACAACATAACTTTTTCCAGCAAGTGGTTGGCCAGATTTATCTTCAAAATATGGTTTCACACCTAATTCTTGCATCATTTTGAGCTGCGCGAGGTTATCCTCATCGGCAAAATAAGCCAGAATGGACTCTGCAACCACTTGACCAATGTCTGGAATCGAAAGTAGGTCATCGGCCGTGGCATCAACTAATGCATCTAGGGTTTTAAAATAATTGGCGAGCGAAATTGAGGTCTGCACCCCAACATGACGAATACCAAGAGCGGTAATAAATTTACTCAGTGGCATTGATTTTGATTTTTCAATTGCATCTATCAGCTTTTTTGCGGAAAGTTCACCAAAGCGATCAAGTTTGGTGATTTGCGTGACATCAAGACGGTAAAGATCAGAGAGATTATTAACTAATTTGGAGTCAACAAGAAGATTGACGTTTTTCTCACCCAACCCTTCAATATTGAGGGCTGGTTTACTGGCATAATATTCAATAGCACGTTTTAAGATTAGATTTGAATCAAGCCCCTTGACGCGGTAAACCACCTCACCAGCTGGGCGCTCAAATTCTAGTTCTGGGTATTGTGATTTTAGGGCCTCTTCGTAATTAAATTCTACTGAATCCTCACTGCGGAGCGTAGTGAGAACCTCCTTAATTTGAGGAATGATGTCACCAGCTTTATAGATAATAACGGTATCACCGATGCGAAGACCGAGTCGATCAATTTCGTCGGCATTATGGAGAGTGGCATGACGGACTATACTTCCAGCTACTTCAACTGGATCAAAGATGGCGACTGGAGTTGCGGCGCCAGTACGACCGATTGAAATAACGATGTCGCGGACCTTAGTGGTGGCTTCTTCTGCTGGATATTTATAAGCTACTGCAGCGCGTGGCGTCTTACCGATAATGCCGAGGTCTTGATAGATTTTACGATCATTGATTTTAATCACCATACCGTCGGTCCCAAATGGCAGACTAGCACGAATTTCGCCGAGATGGTGGATTTCGGCAATCACCTGATCGAGCGAATCAAAAGTACGGTCCTGCATTGAAGTCTGGAAGCCGAATTTGCGAATGGTCTGATAAGCTAGCTGATTGGTGGCAAGGTTAGGAGTGACCAGGTCATAAGCCATAAAACGCAAGGGTCTCGAGGCAGCCACTTTTGGATCAAGCTGGCGGATCGAGCCGGCAGCAAGGTTTCTCGGATTGGCGAAAGTTTTCTCCTTTTTTTCGATTTGGCGCTGATTAATTTTGGCAAAATCGTCTTTAAAAATAATCACCTCGCCACGCACTTCGACCTCTTCTGGTATTTCCTTTGGATCCCCTTTTAACTTAAGTGGAACATTGGTAATAGTTCGGACATTTATCGTGACATCCTCGCCAACTAAACCGTCTCCCCGAGTAACCGCCTGTTCTAAAATCCCATGTCGATAATGCAGAGACATAGCCAAACCATCCATTTTAATGTCGGTAAAATAAGTAAACTTGGTGTCTGGACTAACTAGTTTATAATTTCTCGCCACCCAGTCGCGCACTTCAGATTCGGAAAAAACATCGGCTAAGGAAATCATCCTGGACTGATGGGTAACTTTTTGGAATTTATCAAGTGGTTTACCGGCGACGCGCTGAGTTGGTGAATCCGGGGTAATTAATTCCGGAAAAGCTTCCTCGAGCAACGTTAGTTCATGCTTGAGGGAGTCGGCAGCCGATTCAGACATGATAGACTGGTCGAGAACGTGATAGTGGTAGCGATAGTCATTGATAAGCTCACGGAGCTTTTCAATGCGCTCCTCGGCTTCAGTTTTATTTAAATGGGCTTTATGTAGAGCTGGGGCGCGATGCTCGGTTTGATTTTCTTCATGTACTTCGGATTGGTTAGTATTATTCATTTTTTGACGCTTTCTTTTTAAACCTAAATTTCTTCAAACTAAATTTTGGCTTCTTGGAATCTGATTCTAGTTCGACTTTATTCTGGTCAGCTTCTGTTTTAGTTTTCTTTTGTTTTAACTCTGATTCAGTCTTCTTTTGATTATTCTTTGACTCGATCTTCGCTGGATAAAAATCATCTTTATAGTCGAGAAGTTGGCGATAGAAAAGATAGAAATAGATTGAGATGAAGACAAAGAGAGAAACGGTGACAACAAGAAGGACAAACGGAACAAATGGAATATTGAGATCTTTGAGAACTGGGAAGGCACCCTTGATTAGAATGTCGAGTAGAATAGCAGGAAGAACGATGACTACATACCAGAACGCAATACAGAAAATGAGGTAGATGATACGGATGAGGAAGCGAATTCGGCGACCGGCTACTAGGTTTCTGGCAGTTTCGATCGCGGTGAGCGGATAGAGCCCCGGAGCGGAAACTGCAATTAGACCCATGATGGAGCTAGAAGTAAGATAGACGCTGAGTAAAGTCATAAGGCTGGCGAAAATAAAATAGACCAGTGCATAAAATGGAGTTTTGAGAAATTCGGTTGAGATAGCAGCTTGGTAGGTGATAATAACGATCATAATTGGGATAAGCTCAATGAAGACAATCAGGCCGACGAAGAAAGTGGAGACCAGTGGTGACAAGGCGTTATAGAGACCATCGCGCATTTTTGGCTTATGGCCAGCGAGAAGATGGCGAGTGAGATAGATGGAAACTAGCCAGGTGATGAGAAAGAGGAGGATGGCGAAGATTTTCTGAGCATCGTTCATGTTTGTTAGCCCACCAGTAGTGACAGTACCTATGAGAGTGAGGCCAGCACGACCGAGATTGCCAAGACGACCTTTGACGAGTTCTTTATTGGTGGTTTCAACAGATTCTTTAAACTCAACAAAGGTGGACTCAGCCATCAAACCAACCAAGACGATGTAGAGTAAAACAATTAGGCCAATAAGTGGTAAAAAGATTTTCCAGTTTTTTCGGATAATTCTCAGGGCGGCGGCGGCATGCGCCATTAGTCCTGGAGTTTCAGTTTTTCGCTCATAATCTTCGCGATATGAACGTCTGAACGAACGGTGTAATTTGATGCGCCCAGAATTTTTCTCCGTTTTATTATTTTTTACCACTTTTACCTCCACTTTTGATTTTAGAAATTATTAGAAACTATATTTTGCGTGCTCGAGACGTTCGATTCTCTTTTCGATTGGCGGATGGGTACTAAAGAGATTGACAGCTTGTTTTTTGAGCGGTGAATTAATAAACATTGCCTCTGTGGCGGCGTTTTGTCTAGTCATCGGCCTTGAATGTTCCTCTAACTTTTTAAGGGCGGAAATCATCCCTTCCGGAAAACGGGTCAGCTCAACTGCGCTAATGTCAGCAAGATATTCACGCTCACGTGAGACAGCCATCTGTGCAATACTGGCGACAAGGGGAGCAAAAACGGAACCTAAAATAATCATTAAAAGTCCAACTGGGCTATTTTCTTCGTCATTTTTCCTTGTGTATCGCGTCATACGAATACCAACATCAGAGAGAAATCCGATAATACAGACGAGAGAAAAAGCAATAGCAGATACGCGGATATCATAATTACGGACGTGAGATAATTCATGAGCCATAACAGCGGTCAATTCCTTATCATCCATGATATCGATTAAGCCAGTGGTGGCAGCGACAATAGCATGATCTGGGTCGCGTCCAGTAGCGAAAGCATTTGGCGCCGGATCATTAATAATATAAACCTCAGGCATTGGCATACCAGCGGTGATAGTTAGGTTTTCAACAATATTATATAAGCGACGATGATCGCGACGATTAGCCTTTTTTGCGCCTGTCATCATGATTGCCAGCTGGGTCGAGAAAAAATATTGCACGACAGCGTAAATTAAAGCAACAATAGTTGTCGTGATAGCGATGGTTGGGTCATTATTTAAGTAGGCGATACCACCACCAAGAAATGAAATTAAAATAATAAAGCCTAAAAAGATTAGAACTGTGTTGCGTTTATTTTCATCAATCTGTTTATACATAGTTGGTTTGAAGAAAAGAGAGGAATTAATCCCCTCTTTTCTATATCCTTTAAGTATTTATTAGAACTCGACTTTTGGAGCCTTATCCAATTTCTTCATTTCTTCTTCATCTACAGTGAAGTAGGTGTATTTCTCAAAACGAGTACCGAAGAGGATATTGACTGGGAATTGAATAATGCGAGTATTGAAGTCCCTTGCGCCTGCGTTATAGAAGCGGCGGGAAGCTTGAAGTTTTTCCTCAGTATCAACGAGCTGATCTTGAAGCTTCAAGAAGTTTTCGTTGGCCTTGAGCTCTGGGTAAGCCTCAGCGATGGCAAAAACTTTGCTAAGCGCGCCTTGAAGGGATTTTTCAGCAGCAGCAGTTTCGTCTACAGTCTTAGCAGACATCACGGCGCTGCGAGCCTTGGTGACTTCTTCAAAAGTTTCTTTTTCGTGTTTTGCGTAACCCTGAACGGTGGCAACAAGGTTTGGAATAAGGTCACCACGAAGTTTCAAGATGACGGTAATACCAGACCAAGCTTCTTTTACGCGCTCATTGAGACGAATGAGGGAGTTGTAGGTCGAGATAAGATAGATAATCAATACTACCACGAGACCTAAACAGATCATTCCGATTGTAAATAGATTTGGCATTGTTTCTCCTTTTTATATAACTCTATTATAAGAGTCTATGGTTTTTTCTGCAATACTCTGGATGCAAAAATTCCCCACTGAAAGGGGGGTTTCAGTGGGGAATTCCTACCACAATCTTTTATATAGATTATGATAATGGTGCGAGCTAAGAGACTCTAACTCTCGACCTCTTCCTTGGCAAGGAAGCGCTCTAAACAACTGAGCTAAGCTCGCAAGCCGTGTGCGATATGCACTGGATTTATTTTATCCTAGTGTAAAATAAATGTCAAGAAAATCCAGTAAATAACCCCGCAATATTTGCGGGGTTTGTTGGAGCGAAACAGAAAATGTTACCCAGTTGGATCGAAATGTCCCCAACCACGTCGCCTTGCAGGAAAATAGCGAATATGTAGCTTCCTTGAGTCGATAAAGGCATCAAATTCGAAGCCCCATCCGGTTTCATCCACAGTCAGTGAATTAATTTGGACCTTGATTTCGTCGTAACAGTTCGCACGAAAAACGCAGGCTTTACGCCGCTTACTCTCAAGCCGAGCAATAAAATTTTCAAGCAATTCTTCCCTACTTGGTCCTGCGATAATCTCTATCGGACTAGACGGAAGCCCTCCGGTGAAGACTGGTCTAGGCTTACAATAGTTCTTATATATCTGATAATAGTAGAAGTCTTGACTCACATTGGTTTTTGCATAGCCCTGTTCTAAATGATACCTACAATCGAGTGTGTGGCCAGATTCAAGACGCGCGCTAAAGCTGATAATCTTATTACTACACCGAGAGACACTAATGCTTGTAATCGTGGCTCTGAGCGGAACATGCTGCGCAGAAAACGTCAATGCATAATCCTCACCTTTCATATACGCAATGAAGCTCTCCTCAAAATCCGCTAGACTATATTTCCCTCTCAAGTATAATCGAACCATATTTTCACCCCCTTTCAATCATACTTAAGCTTTAATTAATGCCAGAAAGTCGGTGTTCTGGCCTCAATCCAGCCAGTCTGACGCTCAACGTCATATTGACCGCAAAGCTTCATTTCATTGAACTCGCCGGTAAACCAATAGACTTCACCAAAGCAATTATCATCTTCAATCGAGGAGATGTTACCCGAAAGAAAGTGATCATCCTCAGTGGTGAAGGTGACGCGGTGCTCATCGTTGGTGCCACGATCATAGAGACTCTGGAAGAAGTCATCTTTGCTCGGGCCTTTCTTGATGATCCAGGTTGATGTAGCTTGTTTCTTCATGTTTTCCTCCTAAGGTACTCGCATATAGCGGTATTGTCAGCCCTATTGCTGATGAGTAACATTATGCAATGTATTATTTATTTTGTCAAATGAAAACCCACACCATTTGGTGTGGGGTAAAGCGGTGGAACTGGTCGAAACTGATTGATGGAAGCTGGTTTAATAATTGACGAATCTGATTTCGCCGTAGCTCTGATCAATCTTGAAGAATCCCTGGACTCTCACGCCTTCGATGGTGCGTCCATCAAAGTTGATGTGGGTGCCGGTGGTATCCTCGTGATCGAGCGAGTCGATTGCCAGCTTCACTGTCTGCTCGTCTTCGGTGATGAATTTCACCTTGGTCTCGCTGATGGTGTGTCTGGTGGCAAATGCCTTCACAAACTCTTCCATGGACGGGCCCTTTTTGACAGAAACAGTTCTCATTGTTTGTTCCTCCTTTGTGCGTGCTCTTTTCGAGCAATGTAGTTGTTAACACTGTGCTAACTTGTTTATTATAACATAAGTAGTATGTATTGTCAAGACAAAAATTTTAGGTGTAAAAATCCTCCGATTACTCAGAGGATTTAGCTTCGATTTGGTGCCCGAAATGGGACTTGAACCCATATGGATTTCTCCATTCGATTTTAAGTCGAACGCGTATACCAATTCCGCCATTCGGGCATA
>CAUTNS010000018.1:0-16603 GCA_963540345.1 uncultured Candidatus Saccharibacteria bacterium
ACAGTTTATACAAATTTATTAATTGCTTATAACTGGCAGACGATGAGAATAATGATTGTTCAGGTGAATGCGGATTTGACAAATTATTCAAATATTTATGTTTTCTCAAAAGAGAATATTTTGAAGGCAAAATATAGTTGGTTTTCAGATATGTTCCAGATTTATGATAAGGGCGATAACTTAGTAGAAAATTTGGTTACATATTTAAGTTCAAAAAATCGAACAACTTTTGTGATCAATGGAGAGACGGATGAGAAATTAAGAGACGGGGATGGTCGTTTAATTTTGGTATACATGCGACAGGTTGAAGACAGGGCAGATTTTGTTAAGTTTTTTAAGGAATTTTCAAGACAGATAGTCTAAAATGAGTTGCTTTTTAGGGCTAAATAGTCAAATGGGGTAAAATAAGGTAAGATACATAGTGAAAGGATAAAATGAACGAAGGTGATATTAAGATATTAGCAATTGTGGGGATGAGCGGTTCCGGTAAGTCGGTTGTAGTAGACTACTTGACTGAAAAAGGATATCCGAAGGTTTATTTTGGGGGAATGATCTATAAGGAAATGGATCGCAGAGGAATTGAAAGAACGGCAGATGGTGAGAGTGAGAAGAAATTCCGTGAGATGATACGGGAGACAGAGGGGAAAGACTGGGTGGTAAAACAAGTGATCGAGGAGACTCGTGGGTTGATTGGTGCTGGACAGAAGAGAATTGTGCTTGACGGACTTTATTCTTGGACAGAATATAAGGCATTGAAAAAAGAATTTCCTGGGCAGCTAACTGTTTTAGCTGTGGTGGTACCAAAGGCATTGAGGCATTTTAGGGTCGGTAAGCGTCCTGAAAGGCCATTTAATACTAAAGAAATTCAAGAACGTGATCGTTCAGAAATCGAGAACCTTGAGAAAGGTGGACCAATTGCGATGGCTGATCACTATGTGCTTAATGATGATTCTGTGGCTAAGCTACATGATGATGTGGACAAGATTTTGCAAAGAATTGAGTTTTAAATAGGTTAGGTGTGAAAGCGAGGTGCGCGAATGAAAACACTAGTAATCATCGATGGTAAAAGTGTATTCTATAGGGGGTATTATGCGATGGGTAATTTGTCGACGGCAGAAGGGGTGCCGACGTCTGGTGTTTATGGTTTTGCGACAATTGCGATGGAGATCGTCAAGAAGCTGAAGCCAAATAAGGTGGTAGTTGCATGGGATAAAGCTCATACTTCAACAGCTAAACGTCTCGCGATATATCCGGAATATAAGGCAGGAAGAGTAAAGCCACCAGAAGATTTTTATGCACAGATTCCGTATTTGAAGGAGTTGATTCTAGCACTAGGTTGGGATTTTTTGGAAGCAGATGAATATGAGGCGGACGATATTATTGGTACGCTAGCTAGACAGGCAGACGAAAAACATGACTATATGACCTATATTGTATCTTCAGATTTAGATATGTTGCAGATTGTAGATGAAAACACTAAAATGTATCGATTGCTGAAGGGGTTCTCCAATATTGAAGAAATGGATATCCAAGCGATTGAAGAAAAATATGGTATTTTAAAGAGTCAGTTTTTAGACCTGAAGGCATTAAAGGGCGATAATTCGGATAATATTCCAGGTGTGCCAGGGATTGGTGAAAAGACGGCCGTGAAGCTCTTAAATCAGTATGGTGATCTCCAGGGGATCTATAACCACATCAAAGAAATTACGGGATCAACTCAGAAGAAATTAATTGAGGGGAAGGATTCTGCCTTAATGTCATATCGGCTTGCTAAGATTATGACGGATGCGCCGGTTGATTTGGACAAAATTCCGGATTTAGTGATTGACCAGGACAGAATCGTGGCGGCTTTAAAGAAGCTTGAGTTCAATTCATTGATTAGGAAATTTAGGGCTGAATTTGAAAATAAAGAAAGATTAGCGGATCCTGAAGTTTTGGAGGATGAGAATATTGTCTTGGAATATCCAATCCCGGATAAGATGGTGATGATGGCGGATATTAAGGAAAAAATGCATGCTTCAGAAGAGCTAGCCGAGGCGATTCTACTAGACAAGAGAGATTTTTTTGACATAAAACAGGCAGAGTTTCTTATTAATCCACTAAGACGAATAGAGGCCGAGCCGAAGCAAGTCTCGTTGCTTGCAGATGAGACTTGTGAGCGGGCACTTAGTGGGGAATATGATGATGCAGAGAAGATTGAGTATGCAAAAGTAATGTCGGAGCTTCGCGGGCAGCCAAAATTAATGGATATCTTAAATAAATTTGATTTACCATTAATTCCGGTACTCTATAAGATGGAAAAATGTGGAGTAAAAATAGATCTAGAATACTTTGCTGAGTTGAAGAGGGAATTTACAGAGAGAGTTAGTGAGCTTGAACAAAAAATTTATTCAGTAACTGGAGTCTGTTTTAATGTAAATTCTCCGATACAGTTATCTAAAGTTCTATTTGAGGATTTGAATTTATCAACCAAGGGGATAAAGAAGACGTCTCGTGGTTTTTCGACGGGTGCGAGCGAGCTTGAGAAATTGGAGGGGGCTCATCCGGTGATCGAATTGATCAAGGACTATCGTGAGGATTCAAAACTATTATCTACTTATGTACTACCGTTGCCGGATCTGGTTGAAGGAGACGGACGAATTCATACGACTTTTACTCAAGATGTAACGGCTACTGGTCGACTTTCAAGCGTTAATCCTAATTTGCAAAATATACCAGTAAGATCAGAGGATGGAAAACGTATTCGGACTGGTTTTGTGGCAAGAGAAGGAAGAACTCTGGGTTCTGCAGATTATGCACAGTTTGAGCTTAGACTAGCAGCGGTACTTGCTGGTGATGAGAAATTAATTAAAGCCTTTTCTGAAAATGTGGATATTCATACTAAGACCGCCGCGGAAGTCTTCAATATTCCGATGGAGCAGGTGACTAAGTCGCAACGTCGTGCCGCCAAGATTATTAACTTTGGTGTGATGTATGGGATGAGTCCAAAAGGTTTGTCGGATGCGGCAGATATGAACTTCATGGAAGCGAAGCAGTTTATTGATGATTATTTTAAGGTACGACAGCCGATTAAGAATTATCTTGATAGGACTTTAGAGCAAGCACGTAATCTAGGCTATGTTGAGACATTCTTTGGTAGAAAACGACCAACGCCAGATGTGAAATCTGCAAATTATATTGTGAGAACGGCGGCGGAGCGGGCTGCACAGAATATGCCAATTCAGGGTACAGAGGCAGATTTGATGAAACGAGCGATGATCCAAGTAGATAAAATGTTGAGTACTAAATTTATGGGGCGAGCGGACTTAGTGCTCCAGATTCACGATTCATTGATTATTGAATGTGACAATGAAGTACGGGATGAAGTAGCTAAAGGATTGGTAGAAATTATGGAGGGGGTGGCACCAGAACTTCCAATTCGCTTGAAGGCTGATGTGTCAGTTGGAGAAAACTGGGGTGAACTATAAGTTAGGGATTTATCAGGCGCCAGAGGGTGGGATAGTTTTTGATGTAGATGTTGAGTCAGAAACATTGTGGGCGACTCAAACGCAAATTGCGCAGCTTTTTGACGTGGATAAAACGGTAATCTCGAGGCACTTGAAGAATATATATCGCGAGGAGGAATTGGAGGAAGAAAAAACCTGTCAGAAGCGAAATGAGATACGTACTGAGGGGGAGAGACAGGTGAAACGCGAGGTTAAACGTTATAATTTGGATGCAATTATTTCGGTTGGATACCGGGTGAGCTCAGTGAAGGCGACGAAATTTCGTGTGTGGTCGAATAAGATTTTGAAGGAATACATTACGCACGGAGTAGTTGTAAACAAAACACAATTAGCTCAATCAACGGATGTGGAAGCAGCAAAAAGGCTGAACGAGATTAAGGGGGCGATGGCGATTATTGAACGAGTAATTTCGCAAAATGAACTGTCTGGTGGGGAAGCGAGCGGCGTGATTGAGGTGATGGCGAAATACACGAAAAGTTTTCAGACAATCAGTGAATTTTTGAATGGTCAATTTTTATTGACTAGTAATAAGCGTTCAAGACACGAGCTTTCGGGTGTGGAAATTGAAAATTTGGTAATTGATTTGCGGGAAAAGATGGGGGAAACGGATGATTTTGGCGCATTAGTGGATGATAAAAATGACTTTGAAGGGGTGGCAAAGTGGCTGCGGGACGGATATGAGGCTTCGGATACGGTGGCGAAAAAAGCTGCCAAGATTTTATATAATGTTGTAAAACGTGAACCATTTAAGAGAGGTAATCAACAGATTGGTGGATTATTATTTGTGGTGTATTTAGCAATGAATCAGCTTCAGCTTAGCAGTATGGGGGAGACAAAGATCTCAGATAGGGCGTTGACAGCTTTAGTGCTTTTAATTTCTGAGAGTGAGTTTAGCGAAGAAGAGCTTTTGATTGATTTGATCTGTAAACTACTTGAGCAGTAGTGACACTAAAAGTGGTTGTTGAACTGGAAAAATGATATAATAGAAAAGATGAAGGATCTGCGAAAAGACCTCAAAGAAGTTTATTCTAAGCATCGCACACTTTTTACTTTAATGATCGTGATGTTGGTTTTTTCAATGATTTTATTTATTTATTCTTTGGCGAATCTACATCCTAATGCGTCCGTTGTAAAAGTAAGCTATGGCGACATCGGAAGGTATCAGGGTGGCGAATGGTCTTCAATGTCGAATTCTGGTGGATATCATGATGGTTCTTGGCAGGCAATGTTGGTATATCCGTTGTTCGCTTTGATATTTGGCGTTTTGCATAATATTGTGACTTTGAGGATTTATCGTAAAAAAGGTGAGAAGGTGGCTAATGTATTTGTGGCGGCCACAATTACATTAATTTTACTTTCGATATTAACGTTATGGAGATTACTTGGTGAGGGGTAATCTAAAGCTTTCAGATTAGTTTTAATTTTTGTTTGAGCAAGAGAATATGAGAATAAAAAAGAATAAGGAGCCTGGAACCATTGAAACGAAGCGCTCTGACTGGGCAGACTTGGAAATTCCGCTGGGAAAAAGGACACGGAAATATCGAATGTTGGAGATTTTGCCAGGTGCACTATCTTATACGATGATCTTACTATTGTTTGTACTGTCTTTTATTAGTCCGATTGTGGGGTCTTATTATCTTCTTTTGATTATTGCGACAACTTTAGTGAAGGCGGTTGGTGTAGTTTATCGTACCGTTCAGGGGTATAATGCGACAAAGCGAGCAGACAAGGTCGATTGGCATAAGAGGCTTGCGGATTTAGAAGATCCACATGGGAGTTATGAGAAATTGATGCTTGTAAAAAGTCGTGAGTTTGAGTTTGATGAGCATGTTGAGAACTTGAAGATGATATCAGTAGGTAAGGACTTGGTGATTTCAGAGAGGGAACTTGATGACAATGGGAAAACTCCGAAAATTGTTTTTCCAAAACCAAACGAGATTTATCATGCGGTAATAATGGTGGCCTATAATGAGGGATTAGATACATTGATTCCTACCGTGGAGGCGGTTAAGAAAAGTAGCTTCCCAAATGAGCGAACAATTTTTGTGTTCGGATACGAGGAGAGAGGTGGAGAGGCGATGCGTGAGAACGCAAAAATCTTGACGGAGAAGTTTAAGGACGATTTTTGCCAATTTATTCCAGTAATGCACCCAAAAGACCTTAAAGATGAGATTCAAGGGAAGGGGCCAAATTTAAATTATGCGGCTGGAGAACTGGTGAATTATGTGAAGAAAGCGAAAATTCCGATTGAGAATGTGATTGTAACTTCGCTTGATTCGGATAATAAGATGTCGAAATGGTACCTTGATTATGTAGCTTATCAGTTTATTGTTCATCCAAATAGACAGAAACTTAGTTATCAGCCAGTATCGCTATTTACAAATAATATCTGGGATGCGCCGGCCCCAATGCGAATTATTGCGATTTCGAACTCATTTTTTAATATTATTTCTTCGATGCGTTCACATACTTTGAAGAACTTTGCTTCACACTCACAGCCGCTTCTGGCGCTTTCTCAGATGGGTTTCTGGAGTAAAAAGACAATTGTGGAGGATGGTCATCAATATTGGCGCTCACTATTTTATTTCCATGGAGACTATGAGGTGTTGCCAATCCATGTGGCGATTTATCAGGATGCAGTTATAGAAGAGACATTCCTGAAGACTTTGAAGGCGCAGTTTATCCAATTACGCCGCTGGGATTATGGAGCATCTGACGTAGCTTATGTTGGCGTGAGGCTGTTTTCGAAGGATCGCAAAAGTATCGGAAAGATGTCATTTATGCCTTTGTTTGCAAAATTTATGAGATTACTTGAGGGGCATGTGACGTTGGCTGCAATTTCACCAATGGTGGCATTTGGTGGCTGGGTACCAAAATTACTCAATGCCAGATCAAAAGATTTATTAGCATTTAATTTACCGAATACGATTAGCTTAATCCAGATTTTTGCATCTGTCGGCTTAATGACAACTATTCTATTTTCTTTAAAGATGTTGCCGCCAAGGCCGAAGAATATAAGGAAACCAAAGATTGTGATGATTTTACAGTGGATTTTAATGCCGGTAGTGGCAATTGTTTATCAATCTTTTACGGCATTTTATTCACAGACTCGCCTTATGACGGGAAACTATATGGAAAAATTTGATGTGACAAAAAAGGTTGTCAAGAATAAATAAAATAATCTTTTACATTAAAAAAGCACCTGACGGTGTTTTTTATTTACTAATGGTGGGTCGCGAGGGATTCGAACCCCCGACTTCCTCCGTGTAAAGGAGACACTCTAGCCAGCTGAGTTAGCGACCCTAGTTTTGATAAGTTTACCATAAAATGTGGTAGAATAAAAGAGTTAAATAAGAAAAGGAAATGTCATGAGTAGTACAGAGAATTTAGAGACGCAACACGTGGAACGCATGCGACATACATTGAGTCATGTGATGGCGGCTGCTCTGACAGAAATGTATCCTGGTATTGAATTTGGTGTTGGGCCTGCAATTAAAGATGGTTTTTATTATGATGTTGATCTTTCTAAGGTAAAAGGCAGCGATGGTGAGGCAGTTAAAATTTCTGATGCAGATCTGCCAAAAATTGAGAAGAAGATGAGAGGAATTATTGCAAGAGGATTTGAGATGCAATATTCTGAGAAGGATCGTGAAGCTGCGCTTGCCTGGGCAAAAGAAAACGGACAAGAGTATAAGGTTGAATTAATTGAAGAACTACCGGAAGGTGAAGTGATATCTTTCTATCAACTAGGCGATTTTACGGATTTATGCAAGGGGCCACACGTGGGGAGTGCAAAAGAGATTGGTGCTTTTAAGTTGATGAGGGTGGCAGGAGCTTACTGGCGTGGTGACGAAAAGAAGGCGATGTTAACTCGAATCTATGGTGTGGCTTTTGAAACCGAGGAAGAGCTAAAGACTTATCTTGATAGACTTGAGGAAGCTCGTGCGCGTGACCATAGAAAGCTTGGTAAGGAGCTAGACTTATTCTGTTTTTCTGATTTAGTGGGGGCTGGATTGCCATTGTTTTCACCTAGGGGTACGATGCTCCGGGAGATGATGTCTAATTATTCATTATCCTTACGTGGACGTTCAGGATTTGAAAAGGTGTGGACACCACATATTACAAAAGTTGATCTTTATAAGGCTTCTGGACATTATGCAAAATTTGGAGCTGAATTATTTATGGTTCACTCGCAGGTTAATGGTGAGGAATTTGCCTTAAAACCAATGAACTGCCCGCATCATGCACAGATTTTTGCTTCAAGGCCAAGGACCTACAAGGAAATGCCAGTACGCTATATGGAGGCGACAACAGATTATCGTGATGAAAAGTCTGGTGAGCTTGGCGGTTTGTCTCGTGTGAGATCTTTAACTCAAGATGATACGCACGTATTTTGTCGTAAGAATCAGATCGAGGCTGAGATCAAGAACTTAGTAGGTATCGTACGCGAACTATATACAACTGTTGGAATGAGTAAACTCCGCGCTAGATTATCTTACCGTTCGGATGAAGACAAATATCTTGGCGATACTGAACTTTGGGAGATGGCTCAGAGACAGATTAAGAATGCGGCAATTGATAATAATCTTGATTTCTTTGAGGCTGAGGGTGAAGCAGCATTTTATGGTCCAAAAATCGACTTTATGGCTGAGGATGCAATTGGTCGTGAACATCAGGTGGCAACTATTCAGCTTGATTTTGTACAGCCAGAGCGGTTTGATTTGACTTTTGTGAACGAGAAAGGCGAAAAAGAGCGCCCAGTGATGGTACATCACGCAACTTTGGGTTCTATTGAACGCTTCTTATCGGTATTTATTGAGCATACTGGTGGCTGGTTCCCATTCTGGTGCGCACCTGAACAACTAAGGATTGTGACGGTAAATGATGAGGTATTGGATTACGTTTCTGAGATTGAAAAGATTTTAAGCGAAGTAGTACTTGAGAAGCCATTGAGACATAATGATCTAAGATTTACAGTTGATAAATCAGATGAATCGCTTGGTAAGAAGATTCGCCGTGCAACTAGTATGAAAATACCAGTGGTTTTGATTGTGGGTCCGAAAGATAAAGAGGCAAGAACAGTGAGCTTACGCATGAAGGACGTGGAAAAAACAATTGAGTTAAGAGAAATCGCTGATTTCTTGAAGAATCTGAATTAGGAATAGAGATAGGCTCAGCGAAAGTTGGGCCTATTAAATAGGTATGCTAGAGAAACCGGTGATTGTAATTGTGGGGCCGACCGCATCTGGAAAAACAGGTGCGGCGATTGATTTGGCGAAGAGAATTAGTGGTGAAATTATTTCAGCAGATTCAAGAACAATTTATAAGGGGATGGATATTGGAACAGCAAAGCCAAATAAGGATGAGTGTAAAAAAATTGTTCATTACGGGTTTGATCTAGTAGAGCCTGATGAACGATTTACGGTCTACGATTGGAAAAAATATGCAGAGGAGAAGATTGACGAGATTCGCTCTCGCGGGAATTATCCGATCGTGGTGGGAGGGACTGGTTTATATGTGGATGCGTTGAATTTTGATTATCAATTTGGTGAGAATAAAAAAGACTGCAAAGACAGAAAAAAGATGAGGGATGGATACTTAGTTTACGGAATTAAATGGGGGAGTGAAGAGTTGCGAACAAGAATTATTCAGCGTGAACAGAAAATGCTTGAGAATCCAGAATTAGTGCAGGAGACGAAACGATTGGCTCATAGGTATGACTGGAGTTTGCAATCGATGCGAAGTAATGTCTATCAGTTTGTATGGAAGATGATTAATGGAGAGATTAGTCAGGGGGAGGCAATAACTCTGGGCGCATTAGATGACTATCATTTAGCCAAGAGACAAATGACTTGGCTTAAACGAAATCCTGAGATTAAATGGTGCAATTTAGAGTCAGTGGTTGATAAGATTATTGAGGATTTGGGGCTTAAAATAATTAAATAGTACTTTTTAAAGTAATTTGTTCAATCCGAAAGGTTTTTGTGCAAAAATATTATGTTGTGATAGAATAGAGGTAAGATGAGTAAAGAAAATAATACTCCACTAGAAAAACTATTTGGATCAAAAACAAGAACAAAATTATTAAGCCTGTTTTTTGGTAATCCTGAGCGTTCTTATTACGTGCGCGAAATGACAAGAGTAATTGACGAGCAGATTAATTCTGTGAGGCGTGAGTTATTGAACTTGGAAAGCATTGGGATTATCAAAAATGAGACTTATGATAATAAAATTTATTATTCAGCAAACAATAAACATCCCTATGCGAGAGCACTTGTAATGCTTTTCTCGAGTCGTACTGACGTGGCGGTAGAGACTGCCGTGGTGAAGCCTAATGCTTGGGAAGAATATGTGCGTCCAGTAAAGAATTATTTAACATGTCTTATTGTAACGAATCGCTTGCCTGGACAAGAGGGGGTTGATTTGTTGATTGTGGGGGACGATAGGACGAAGAAACTAACCCATTGGGCAGAGGTGGTAGAAAAGAAAGAGGGGAAGCCTCTGAATTATGTAATTATGTCACGAGATGACTTTCAATATCGCTTAAACGTGAAAGATCGTTTTGTGTCGGAAGTACTTGAAATGTCAATTTTGGAGAAAATTGACCCAGAAGGTATTTTGGCGAGACACTGATATTGATCTTACGAGTACATTCAAGCTGCTTTTGTTGAAATAGAAGAGATTGATTCAGTTAAACCGAGCAGATGATAAAAAATAAAGGAGGAAGTGTATGTTTGAATTAGAGAGTAAGAATCCTAATGAAATTACTATAAAAACTGCGACAAAGAATATTGTGATTGATTTTGTTAATGGGATAATTTCTGCCGATTTGCCAGTGGGGAACATTGAGGGGCCTGGAGAATATGAAATTGGTGAAGCTGCGATTCGTGGAATTAGTGTTGCTAAGCATGCTAAGACTATTTATGACGTAGAAGTATCTGGTATACATATCGGAATTATTGGTGACTTTGATGAGAGCTTGGATGAGCTTGGAATCTCAGATATTCTATGCACTAGCTCCGTTAGGGCGATTAAAGAAATCAGTCCAAAAATGATTATTGCGACCGGAAACATTGATGGTATGGTGTCTGACTTAAAACTTTCTGCTAAGGTGGAGAAGAAAATTAAAATTAAGAAGATAGAGGATCTTCCTTCTACACAAGAAGTAATCGCATTGAACTAGAAAAAGTTATCAATAAAATAGACGCATATAGGTGTGTCGATGAAAAAATAGAGTTTAATTAATAATAAGAAATAAAAAAAATAGACATAGGTAAAAATAGAGTTCAGGGAACTGGACTCTATTTTTGTGATTTAGTTGGAAGGATTCGATTTTATATAAAAAAGTTATTCAACGATTCACAGAACTTTACTCAAAAAATAATAGATTAGTGAATAAATATTTTATTGAATAAATTATTTGTTCAAAGGGGATGATACTTAGTAGTTGAGTGGTAGAGGAATGTGAATGGGGTTTATGTTATAATTATGGTATGAACTTTGATCTATTTGCGATAGCAATTGTATTTGTTATTATTCTTTTTTCGATGGTATTACACGAGATGGCTCATGCGTACATGGCATATTTTCTTGGTGATACGACAGCAAAGGAGGAGGGGCGACTATCGATTAATCCTCTAGTGCATATCGATCCTCTAATGTCGATTGCAATACCATTACTATTATTTATCTCAGGGGGTCCAATTTTTGGTGGGGCGAAACCCGTCCCTGTATCGAAGAGGAGATTAAAAGGTGGAGAATGGGGGATGGCTCTGGTAGCAATTGCTGGTCCATTAACGAATTTTCTTTTAGCTCTTCTAGGGTTTTTAATTGGCTATTTCTCTGGTTTTTTGACACAAGGAGGATACCTAGGGCTGTTTTTTAAGCAAATGGTATTAGCAAACCTAGGTTTTATGATTTTTAATTTGATTCCAATTCCACCGTTAGACGGTTCGCGTGTCTTGTACGCGATTGCTCCAGATGGTGTGAGAGATATTTTAGGAAAACTTGAGGGGAGTTTTGGGGTATTTTTGGTAATGGGGCTAGTTTACGTATTTGGTGGATATCTTTCGGTTTTCACCTCAAGTATGATGACATCAATTCTTAAGTTCTTTTACTTTATTGTTGGCATACACTAAGGTATGCTATAATTAAAGTACCCTAGTGGCGGCATGATTTTCCTGAATAGTCATGTTTTAGGGGTTTCGCGGTGTTATCTCCGTGGAGATGCGCATAAGAATCTACCCACCTGTAGTTATTACAGGGAAAAACAGGTCACTAGGGATTATGAATTTTTGGAAATTGTGGGCATGAAACAGAAAGTAAAAATTGTAGGGATGATTCGGAAAGCGGATCATTTTTTAGTGCTCAAGAAAAATAAAGGTAGGATTGAGGATGCTCCGGTCTGGGAGTTGCCAGCAAGTAAAATTCGTTTTGGAGAGCAACCAGAAGAAGCGATGGCGAGACTGATTGACGAAGAACTATCTATTAGTGTGAAGAAAATTAAGTTGAGAGATGTCATTACCTTTACAGAATATGTGGATTCATCGAAGATCTATAACTTATATATCATATTTGATATTGAAATTGATGAAAATGGCAATGAAAAGATAAAACTTGGTGAAAAATATTCAGCATACAAATTTTTAGGATTTAATGATGATATATTTGCGAGTGTAAATCTTAGTAATGCGACAGCGTCTGTGCTTGAAATTGAGTTAGGAAGAACAAGTAGCCGCAGGGGTGGGGAGGTGACTATTGGTTTGCGAGGAGCGGCGAGTGCGCCAACAATTTACATCGATGGGGCTTCAAGAGGGAATCCTGGGCCTTCTGGTATTGGGTATGTGATAGTAGATGAAAACGGAATGGAGATTAAAAGAGGTGGTGAATTTATTGGTTTTGCGACCTCGAGAGTTGCAGAGTATTTTGCTTTGAAAGAGGGGTGTGAGCAGGCGATTGAACTAGGATATAAAACCGTGAGATTTGTATCAGATAATCTAATGATGGTGAACCAGATGAATGGGGTGTATCAAATAAAAAATAGTGATATTTTGCAAATTTACAATGATATAAATAATTTAATTTTGAAGTTTGAAGCAGTAGCTTTTGTGCATGTAAGACGAGAGCAGAATGAGACAGCGGATGCAGAAGCTAATATGGTAATTGATCAACACTATGCAAAGTAGCTTTCTATGAGAAAAATCTCTTGGAAGATAAAATAACTCCATAAATCTAATCTAAACTGGATTTTAAGGGATTGTTGTGGTAGGATAAAAGAAGTCTGAAAGACAATCGCTTAGCTTGCTAAGAGGAAAGTCCGGGCAGCACAGAACACAGTAGTCGTTAACGGCGACCGTTCGAACATTTAGAAGTGTAGCAATATACCGAAAAAATCTAAGAATAGGGAAAGTACCACAGAGACAATACCGCCTTCGGGTAAGGGTGAAAAGTGTGAGGTAAGAGCTCACGGCGCACTATGGTGACATAGGCGAGGGCAAACCCTACTGGCTGCAAGGAGTGCTAGAGAAACCTTTGTTCGAGGATGCACGCTCACCGCTTGAATATTCTGGCAACAGAATATCTAGATAGATGATTGTCGGTCTACCTAAGGTCTCTTTCATTATGGTTATCTTGTGGTGAAGGAGGAACTGATCGTAGATTACAGAACCCGGCTTATCGAAGACTAAAAAAATAGGCTTTTGGCCTATTTTTTGTTGTACTATCTAATATTTGATAGATTAGTTAAGAAACCCTTTTTTCTTTAGAGTGCGAATTGCAGCTGCACTAACATTGAGACGGATTTTCTTACCATTGATAATTAAAGTTTTTTTCTGAATGTTTGGTTTAAAAACTTTTCTGGTCTTGTGCTGAGAGAAGGAGACATTGTGTCCATACATCTTGCCTTTACCAGTGATCTCACAGATTGCCATTATTTATTCTCCTGTTTAGCTTGTTCGACAATGGCTTTGAAGGCAGCAGGTTGATTGACGGCGAGTTCAGCAAGAATCTTGCGGTCAATATTAATGTTTTGCTTCTTCATGAGGCTAATAAGCTGAGAGTAGCTTAATCCGAGTTCACGGGAAGCATTGTTAATGCGAGTGATCCATAATGCGCGGAGATCGCGTTTGCGATTGCGGCGGTCACGGTAAGCGTAGCGTAGAGCCTTGATAACGCCTTGTTTAGCAAGACGGAAGCTACGAGTGCGATAATGTTGCATACCCTTAGCAGCAGCTAGGATTTTTTTGTGTTTTGCGCGTGCAGCGACACCTCTTTTGATTCTCATGATTAAACTCCTAATGCGCTCTTAATGTTTTTAGCAATTTTACCTTCAACTGCACCAGCAGTCTTCATATTGCGTTTCCTGGCTTTTGATTTTTTAGCAAGGATGTGGTTGCCAAAGGCGCGTTCGCGGATCAATTTACCGGTACCGGAAATCTTAATGCGTTTTGCAGTGCCTTTGTGAGTTTTTAACTTAGGCATAGGTTTTCCTTTTAGTTATAGTTAATATTTGTATTCAGGAAATAAATTTTTAAAAAGTATTTTCTGAAATAGAGGTACGATCAGGGAACCTTGGAAGTAAGGAAATTACTTCTTTCGTACTCCAACTGATAGGTTACGTCCTGCAAATTGAGGTTTTCCTTCGACAATTGCTACTTCAGCTAACTCGGCTAGGATCCGGTCAAGTAAAGTTGACCCAAGCTCCTTATGTGCGAGTTCACGTCCGCGGAAGGTGATCATAATTTTACAATGATCTCCATCGTCAAGAAAACTTTTAATTTTGCGGATTTTAATATTGAGGTCATTGTCGCTAATCTTGAGGCCAATCTTCATTTGTTTAAGCTCGGATTGTTTTTCACGAGCCTTCTTACGATTTTTGGCTTCTTCTTTCATCTTCTGATATTGGAATTTACCCCAGTCGATGATGCGAACTACAGGAGGATTTGCATTGCCAGCAATTTCTACTAAATCAACGCCATTTTCTCTTGCTAGGAGCTGAGCTTCACGACTTGACATGATGCCAAGTTGCTCTCCATTAGTTCCAATAACTCGCACAGATTCATAACGGATTTCTCCATTGATTTTTGTACGTGAATTTTTGATGCTAATGGTAGTCCTTTCTTTTAACCTTAATAATCTGCATTATATCAAAATTAACGGGGATAATCAAGGGATTAACGGTGCTTTATTCGGTTATTTTTCTAGGTGGATTAATGGTTTTTCTAGGTGAAGTTATGTTTTGTGGTTGGATTATGATTTTTCTAGGTGGAACTATAAATGTGTACGGAAGAGGCTAATTTATGGTTGATTAAAGCTGATAGCTTCAGAGATGTGTTGAATTTTTATCTCAGATGAAGCGTCAAGATCGGCGATGGTTCTTGCGAGGCGAACAATCTTTAGTAAAGAGCGGGCGGAGAGTTGAAGTTTTTCAGAGGCAAGCTCAAGGTGTTTTTTAACCGGGGGAGATAGGTGGATATAATCTTTGATTTGGCTGGAGTTTAGACAGCCGTTAAATAGATGATTGGAATGATAACGGGAATTTTGAACTTTTATCGCAGTAGTAATATTATTTCTTACAACCGCTTGAGTGTAAAATTGAGTACAATTTTTACTAACTGGAGTGGAAGGGGGTTGAATAAGTTTTTTGTTACTGCAAAGTTTATCGATAATTTTTTGGTTACCAAGATAGGGAACATAAAGTTTAATATCAATACGGTCGAGGATGGGGCCGCTAATACGTTTTTGGTATCTTAAGACTTCTTGGTTCGTGCAGGTGCATTCGCGGACATGACTACCATGAAAGCCGCATGGACAGGGGTTCATGGTAGCGACGAGGATAAAATTTGCGGGGAAGGTAACTTTTTCTTTTGCCCGAGAGATGGTGATTTGGTGGTCTTCAAGGGGCTGACGAAGTGATTCAAGTACTTGATGAGAGAATTCTGGGAGCTCATCGAGAAAAAGAACGCCACAATGCGATAAAGATATTTCACCAGGAATAATGGGGTTACCGCCACCAATAATTGCGCAGCTGGAACTACTGTGATGCGGAGAACGAAAGGGGCGAATAATATTTTTACTCGGACTATGAGAGAGTTCGTGGAGCTTTGCAATGGCAAGTATTTCTTCTTCTGACGGAGGAGGCAATAAAGAAGGGATGGTCTTTGCGAGTAATGTTTTGCCACTACCTGGTGGGCCAACGAGAAGAAGGTTGTGATGACCAGCAAGGGCCAATAGAAGCGCACGTTTGGCAAAATCTAGACCATAGACATCATCGAAGGTTGGCTCCGTATCCTGAATTGTGTTTCCAAATGGATTAGCGGGTGGATTCAGGGTTGATTCGGTTGCTGGTGGGATTAGTTTTTGGTGTTTTAGGTGAAGAAATAGTTGTTTTAGGTTACTAACTGGATAGAGTGTGATGCCATGAATGATGGAGGCGGAATAGAGATTCTCGGCTGGTATGAATACTTCTGTAAATCCAGCGGCTTTGGCGGTCTCAATAATATTGATAATGCCGTAAACAGGGCGTATTTCGCCACTGAGCGACAGTTCGCCGACAAAGATTTTTTGACTTATATCCGAGGGGGTGAGTTGTCTACTGGCAACAAGAATAGAGATCGTAATGGGAAGATCGAGAGATGAACCTGTTTTAATGAGATTTGCAGGAGCTAGATTAACCGTCGTTTTATGAATGGGGAACGAAAGGTCTGAATTTTGGATTGCGTTACGAACGCGGTCTTTTGACTCGAAGATAGTCTTGTCGCCCATACCAACAATGTTAAACGCTGGAAGTCCCTTGTTAATGCTGGTTTCAACTTCGATGAGCTTGCCAGCGTATCCGTGTGGAATAGCAGAATATACTTTAGTTATCATAGTTTAACTATAGGAAGAGAATGTAGATAAAGCAAAGAAAAATGCAAAAAATGAATAAAATTACTGAATACTAATTGGACTAACAGGGGAGAATTTATATCTTGCTTATGCTGGATATCTTGCTTATGCTCTATAAATTGAAGAGAAAAGAGAAATATGATAGAATATTGGTATCGGGGCTGACAAAGCTTAGACGGATTATTAACAGATATCAGGCATGACGATTGATA
>CAUTNS010000019.1:0-13865 GCA_963540345.1 uncultured Candidatus Saccharibacteria bacterium
TCGAAATCGTGTGGGCAGCAATGTCTCGGAGGTTCGAATCCTCTCGCTTCCGCCAGGAAGTAAAAATGACCCGTGAGGGTTATTTTTGTTTCATTTGAAACGAGGATTCGAGCCCAGGTTCGCATGGAGCGAAGCGACATCACCTCATCCTCTCGCTTCCGCCAGGAAGTAAAAATGACCCGTGAGGGTTATTTTTTGTTTCTAAAAAACGAGGAATATAGCTATTCCTCGTTCTAAATACATATTTTGATTTGGAGATTACTCGCTTCCTTTACCGGTAAAGACGGCACCGAAGGTCTTGAGAAGAATCTTAATATCTGCTGCGATACTCCAGTGATCGATGTAGAAACAGTCGAGGCGGACGATTTCTTCGAAATCAGTGATTTCACTACGGCCGGAGACTTGCCAGAGACCAGTGATACCTGGTTTGATACTGATACGACGTTTATGGTGGGCAGAATACTGGTTATATTCATCAACAGTTGGCGGGCGAGTACCAATTAGTGACATGCTTCCCTCTAGGACATTAAAGAATTGAGGAAGTTCATCGATGCTGGTTTTGCGGAGAATTTTACCAATTTTAGTGATGCGAGGATCATTTTTCATCTTGAACATAAAACCTTGCATTTCATTTTGAGATTGGAGATCTTTAAGGCGCTCTTCTGCATTTTGGTACATGGAGCGGAACTTATATATGTAGAAATATTTACCGTTGCGACCAACACGCTTTTGCTTAAAGATGATTGGTCCGGGATCTTCCAGGAAGATTAGTGGGGCGACGACAATACCGAAAAGTATACAGATGAGACAGCCAACTATGGCGCCACAGATATCCATGAGACGTTTGATGAGTAATTCCCCATCGGTGAAAAGGCGTGGAGAGAGGCGAATAACGCTGGTAGTGCCGAAGTCCTCGAGTTTGGTTTCCAGGGTTTCAATAGCAAAACTATCGATGGTGATGAGAGAGTCAATGCCCATTTCACTGACGGCCTCGATGAGGTGTTCGATTTTTTTGCGGTCAATATGGTTGACGCTGAAGATGACGAGGTCAACTTGGTGATGTTTGAGGTAGTCGAGGGCGCTTGTGGCGAGCTCTTTAAGTTCGAAGGTGAAATTTTGATTGTCGAACGATTGTGTAGTGTTTTGATTGTTATCGGCTTTGAGTTTTTTGAGTTTAAAGAAAATGTCTTTTGATTTGCCGGTGAGTGGTGTGATGCCAATAATTTCGCAATCCTCGGCATCGAGTTTTTGGATCTTTGAAACTACGGTTTGAAGATTGTGGTTATCGGTAAAAATGACGGTCTTTTTAGTATGGTGCTCGAGGTATTCGCGTTTAATGAAGTGGATAAGGAAGAGAGCGGAAAAAGATATGGTGAAGTTGATTGAGAAGAAGGTACCGAAGAAGAGACGCGGAATGCTGTCGCTAATATGAGTCATGTAGACGATGGTGGAGAAAATGATCGCCATAAAGATATTGGTGAGGGCGGCAGATTTGAGGTGGCGGAGAATGCCGCGTTTTGCGGTGATGGGGTTATAACGATAGAAGGTGAAGACGATGAAATATGAGAGAAGGAGGTAGAGGAAAACGGTGGTGTCTTTGAGGTGGCGGAAGGCGACGTCAGAAGGGTCCCAACCGAAGCGAGAAAGATATGAAATCAAAAAGGAGATGGCGATGGAAAAAATATTTGCTAGAAATAACCCAACTCGATGATTTGACATAATGTGTTTATTATATCATAAAATGTAAATATTTAAAGAGGTAGAGGGGGTGAAATCTCTGTTATAATAGAACAAAGGCGGCGCAAAATGCGTCACCCAAAAATAAGGGAGTTGTTATGGGGAGTATTTTTTCAAAGATTATTGCTGGTGAAATTCCATGCTACAAAATTTATGAGGACGAGAAAACGTTCGCTTTTCTTGATATTCATCCTGAAACACCTGGACATACTTTGGTAGTGCCAAAGGTGGAGGTTGATAAACTTTATGATCTTGATGAGGAGGATTACCTGGCGGTAATGAGGACTGTGAAAATGTTGGCTGCGAATATGGAGAAGGTTTTGGGGAGGCGAACGCTTCTAAAAGTGGTGGGGACAGATGTGCCGCACGCGCATGTACATCTAACTTCTCTGGACGAAAATTATAAATATGGCCAGGAGGTACAGATGACAGAGGCGGAAATGCGTGAAATGCAGGAGAAATTGAAGAAATGAGTGAGAAATATTTTGAAGTAAATGAAAGGAATGAGAGATGAAATTTGCGCCATCATATAATCCGGCGGATTTTGAAACAGAGGTGTATGCGGCCTGGGAGGCGGCTTCAAAATTTGCGCCGGCAAAAGAGGACCGAAGCGGGAGGAGTGGACGCGATTCTAAGCGCTACTCGATTGTGATGCCACCACCAAATGCGAATGGAAATCTGCATATTGGACACGGTTTGACAGTGGCGACCGAGGATTCCTTGACGAGATATTATCGTTTGCGTGGTCGCAGAACTTGGTACGTACCAGGGGCGGATCATGCAGGATTTGAGACTTGGGTAGTGTATGAGCGTGAACTTGAAAAACAAGGTAAGACGCGTTTTATGTTCTCTAGAGACGAGCTTTATGCTAGGGTGTGGGATTTTGTACAAGAGAAACGGGGGGCGATGGAATTGCAACTACGTGCGCTTGGGGCTTCTTGTTCCTGGAAGGACCTGACTTTTACACTCGACGAGAATGTGATCCGTCAGACTTATCGAACCTTTGAAAGAATGTGGCAGGATGGGCTGATTTATCGTGGTGAAAAGCTGGTGAATTACTGTACGAAACATCAGACGGCATTTGCGGATATTGAGGTTGAATATAAAGACGAGGATGGAGCGCTTTATGAGATCAAATATCCCCTTGTTGAAAGTGATGGTTATGTTGTAGTTTCTACAACGAGACCAGAGACGCTGTTTGGTGATACTGCCGTGGCGGTAAATCCGGCAGATGAGAGGTATGCCGATATTCTTGGTTTGCATGTTTCCCTGCCGCTTACGCGTCGTGAGATTCCGGTGATCGCTGATCAACATGCGGATATGACTTACGGAACTGGTGTAGTGAAGATTACGCCGGCGCATGATGTGAACGATTTTGAAGTGGGGATGCGACATGATTTACCACGAATTTCTGTGATTGGATTTGATGGAAAGATGTTGCCTATTTGTGGGGCTGATTATGAGGGGCTATCGGTTTTGGAGTGTCGAAAAAAGGTATTAAAAGATTTGAAGGACGCGGGGCTTTTGCTTGGCGAAAAGAAGATCCGACACTCGGTGGCGCATTGTTATAAATGTGGAACCGTGATTGAGCCGATGCTAAAAGAGCAGTGGTTTGTGGATACCTCGAAGCTTGCTAAAATGGCGATTGAACACTTAAATAATGATGAAATCAAGTTTTACCCAGAGAATAAACAGAAGGTGTTGGTGAACTATTTGGAGGGACTGAAGGATTGGAATATTTCTAGACAGATTCCTTGGGGGATTGCAATTCCGATGTTTAAGAAGGTCGATCCTAATGAACCTGGTGAAGAGTGGGTTTTTGACACGAGAACAAATTTATCCGAAATTGAAATTGGAGGAGTAAAATATGTGCGCGACGAGGATACTTTTGATACTTGGTTTTCTTCTTCACATTGGCCGATTGTTTGTACAAACTGGGAGGAGAATGTTGGTAGTGAGTTTTATCCATTGAATGTGATGGAGACTGGTGCCGATATTTTGTTTGCATGGGTGGCTCGTATGATTATGGTGGGGCTTTATGTAACTGGTGAAGTGCCATTCAAGGAAGTGTACCTACACGGACTAGTGCTAGATGCACATGGAAAAAAGATGTCGAAATCGAAGGGTAATGTGATTAACCCGATGGAGATGATCTTGCAGTATGGTTCCGATGCTTTCAGGCTTGGAATTTTGCGTGGCCGTTCGGCTGGCTTGAACCAGGCATTTTCGGAAAATTCTGTGATCTCTGGGCGAAACCTTTGCAATAAATTGTGGAATATTTCACGTTTTGTTCAAGGGATCGTGGATGCAGAAGAAGCTGAGAAGGGTTTTTCGGAGACTGATGTGTCGGTGGTTCTGGGTAATGAAGCGAATGGAGCGGTGCATCAAACTGCAAGCGATTCGATCAATCCGGAAGTTTATCAGTATACGACTAATAATATGGGGGAGGATTGGATTTGTCGTGAGATTAACCGAGCGAGGGGCGTACTTGAACAGTGTATGGCGGAGTATCGTTTTTCCGAGGCGGTAGAGACAATTTATGAGCTGATTTGGGATAAATATGCGGACTGGTTCCTTGAGAGTCAGAAGATTTTCAAGAATATTTCCCTGCTTAAGGTGACATTAGAATCGATTTTGACGATGCTACACCCATTTGCACCATTTGTAACTGAGGCGATTTGGCAGAATTTGTCCTGGACCGATGGGATGATTATTGATGCAATGTGGCCGTCAATTATGGGCTACGATGAAATTTCTGCGGAGAATTTTGAGCGATTAATTGAGGTGATTTCTGAGATACGCGGAATGGAAACTGCGCTTTCGAAATTTAATAAGGGTAAGAAATTCGGGCTATTAGTAGGGGAGGACATTTTAGTTAACGATAACTTGCTACTTGTAAAGTTTTTGTCGAGAGTACCGGCGATTGCCTCGACAAATGGTACGCCTAAGGGCTTGAGACTTGCGACAGTGAATCATGAGTTATATCTTGATGTACCAGAGAAGGTGGTAGTTGATTTTAGGGACGAGCTTGAAGCGAAAATTCTTGCGATCGGTCGTGAATTAGATGGACTTAATGCTAGGATGATGAATCCACGTTATGTCGAAAAGGCACCTCAGCAGCTAGTTAGAGAGACGCGAAATAGTATTGCGGAGAAAGAAGAACAGATTCAACATCTAAAATCACAGCTAGAATTGATTTAGTTCTCTTTTGTGGATTGTGCCGAATCTTATCTAAACTAGATGTTGCAACAAAAAATGAGTCTTTTGGTCCAAAATATGGCTGAGGCTGTGAAAAATAGATCCGAGAGGATCTATTTTTTTGCTTCTTAACAAACTGTTGGTTCTCTGTTTCCCTACTTTGTTAGTTCTCTGTTTTCCCTACTTTAGTCGGCGAAATATGTTTTTATTTTTTTATTTTTCTTGTAGGGTTACCTGATGGGTCATTTATCTTTAATTGACACTGGAAGTTCAGAAGTATTTTTAATTTCTATTGGTCTTTTTTTGATACTTTTCGATTTTCTGATTAGTCATATGAAAAAATGCGTGAAATTAAACACAAAAATAGCGCGCTTCCCTGTTAAGCACGTGAAATTACTTGTGTTTATTAAAATACGAATAAAGCTATGCTTGACAAAAGCATAAATTTAATTCATAAAAGTACGATACTAGATATGACCAACTACTGAGTGCGACTCATTATTTCGAATCTTAATTTAAAGCTGCAGTAATTGTTATGTTTATGATACAGTAGGTCGGTTGCTAAGTCAATAGGTGGTTAAAAATAAGATATATAGTAGGATGTGGATTTGTGTAGGGAATTGTTTTGTGGATAAATTATAAGATTTTTGGTTTAGGTTTTGATTGAGGATATTTTTGATCTAGGCTTGGGGTGACGGGCTTGACTTGGGTGCTTGATTGGATGATTTTTGATACAGATTTTGCTTTAAAAATAATTTGGGAAGGGAATTAAGGTAGCTTTTATGCTAAAATCTAGGTGTGGCTTATATTAGAAAATTTAAGACGGCATCCGGGGCGACGGGGGTACAGGTTTGCTATAAAGAACACAGTAGGGTTGTGAAGACTGTACATGTTGGTTCGGCAAATTCTCCGGAGGGTTTGGATAAATTACTGGTAAAAGCCCAAAAAATTATAGATGAAGGGAAGAGGTCGCTATTTAATTTGAGCGATTTTTGATCCTTATTTTTTGTGGGTGGAGTAAATGACCTTTATTTTTGATTTCTTTTTCACTTAATTTTTTTCTATTTTTATTAATTTATTTATTATCTTTCTATTCATTTATGTATTTATGTATTTATCTTTTATTTCTTTATTTTTTTGTCTATATTAATTTATTTCTATACATCTACCGTCCTAATTTTCTAACTTATTCGACATTTTCCGAAAAAAAGACGCTTCGCGTCTCTTTAATTTAGTTTTTTGTTTTAATAATTTTACGCTTTATGCGATTAATTTTTCGGAGAAGGGAATAGAGATGGTATTTTCGTGAGTCGATTAGATAATCGAAAGTGCCTGCATAGATTTTTTCGTAACCGCCGAAAGATTTTTTGAATTCCGTGAACCCATACCAGGGATGTGAGGCATCCGCGTCTTCTGGTGCAATGCCCCAAAAATCTAAGGTTTTGAGGCCATCCTCTTTGGCCGTAAAAATGGCATGGGAGAGAAGGGCAACGGTTGCAGGGAGATGTTTGAAATCTAGATTAGCGGCTGATTGCATATAAAACCTAGTGCCTTGATAATCAAAGAAAAGGGAAGCGGCAATAATTTCTCCATCTTTTGGGGTCGGTTTGGTTGGCTTTATGTCTTTTTTTGGAGTTTCAACTAGTGCATTTTTTGCACTGGTTGAGGAAGTGATATTGGTTTTTTCCAGTTTTATTCTAGTTGAGGAAGTGAGATTGGTTTTTTCCGGGGTGTTTTTAACTTGTGCATTTTTTGCACTAGTTGGGAGTGTGGTTGATGGGTTTTGGTAGCGGATTAGATAGAGGGAAGCGAAGGGTTGACTTAGTTCGGTCTTTAAGTATTGTTCAGAAAAGCTGGCGATGTGGCGCTCTTTGGCTAGTTTGTGCTGCAAACTGACTAAGTATCTGATATCTTCAGGATTTTTGGTAACCTCAACTGTAAGGCCTTTTTTCTTATAGTTGTTGTGTCTAGTACGGGTGCCCTGAGAAAAATTTGTGAGGATTTCGGGGACTGAGCTTGTGAGATCGAGACACCAGGTCTCGGCAGGATTTAGATCCTTGGTTTTTATAAGCAATTTTTGATTCAAGTTAAAATATTGTGCGACATTAAGTTTTTTCTGATTTTCTGACAAGTTATCCATTTGAATCGGGGAATTATTTGTGAATTTTTGTGGTTCGATGCGGATAAAAATGGCGGACTCTTTCTTGGCTAAAGATATGAGTTTTTTAAAACAAGCCTTGGCGTCTTCTGATGTGGCGGCTGGGTTTAGGTATGGGCCATAAGGGAGATAGAGGTAGTAGCCAAAAGGAATTTTCTTTTTGATGGCGAGGAATTTGAATTTTGAGGTTTCTTCAAAAAATGTAGTTTCCCCAAGGTCAGTTTGTAGTTTTTGCCAGTCTTTTGATTGCAGTAATGGAGACTGGTCTTCTTGATTTAACATTAGAATAATTATATCACTACTTTAGGGATAGAGGTAAAAACTCATGTGCCTTGTCGTGGGGTCTTGTTTTTAAATTGGTTAGAGTAGCGACGTTTTTCATGCAGAAGCTTTGGTCTTGTTTTGATCAGAAATTGGTCTCTTGATGAAAATATTTGAGGGCTTCTAGGTTTCGAACATTAATAAAGCTGCCTTTATAGGAAGGGAATTGGTGGTTTTTGAGATTTTGGAAACACGTTTCGAGCTTTTTGATGGCTTGTTCTACGGGTAGCCAGACTAGTTGGTAGTCTTCCTCAAGTTCGTCTTGCATGTAATGGGTTTCGGATTTCGTGAGTGGGGAAGCATAAAAGAAATAAGTATTTGTGATACGGTAATTGCGTTCTTCATAAATTTTACCGAGCGGCTTGATGTTGTCTATAGTGTATCCGGTTTCTTCGAGGATTTCACGATTCACGGCCTGGAGAAGGGTTTCACCTGGCTCGATACCGCCGCCTGGAATTGCAAAGTAATCTTTTGCTCTGGAATAAAGTAGGCAGATTTCATGGTTAGAATTTAGCATGATACACCTTGCAGTGTCGCGACGGATGGGTTTTTCTTCGGTTTGTTGGTGAAACTCGGTCGGGAGGGAATTATGTAAAGTTTGATTTTCTAGCTGGTTTTTAAAATAGGAATTATTAATTATAAAAAATGTTTGATCAATTTTCTTAATCTCAGATTTTGTAAGTCCAGTATATAAATCATTTTGCATAATATTTTTATTGTACATCAAAAAGTTTTTGTATTAGAAAAATGAAATAAAAATAGAACAGGGAAAAGGGGTGTGATTTGGCTAACTATTTAATAATGGAGCGTGGAAGTATGTTTAAAGTATAGGGGTCGGTAGGCGGGACTTTTGAGAGAATTTCGTAATATGCCGCTGAGGCAACCATGGCACCATTGTCGCCAGAGAAATGTGGTTCTGGAAAGAAGAGTTTAATTTTTGTACTCAGCTTGGAATTTTGTTGTTCAATGAATTTTGTTAAATCATGGCGAAGACGTTGATTGGCAGAGACGCCGCCGGCAATGATGAGAGTTTTAGTCTCAGGATTTTGTTTTAGGGCGAGTTTGATTTTCTCGATTAGGATATCGGTGGCAGTTTGTTCAAAAGAGGCAGCGAAGTCAGCTTTTTGTTGCGGATTGAGAAGCTCGGCTAACTTTGATGAGGGGAAGGAAATTGGCTGATTGACAGCTTTTTGCACTTCTCTCAGTACAGCGGTTTTTAAGCCTGAGAATGAGAAATCTAGACTACCAGACATGGGATGAGGGAAGGTGTAGCGTGTCGGGTCTCCGTTTGTCGCGGCCTTAGTGATGGATGGTCCACCTGGATAGGGGAGACCTAGAATTTTGGCGACTTTATCAAAACACTCACCAACTGCGTCGTCTTTGGTGGTGCCAATGATTTCAAATTGTTGGTGAGTTGGCATTGTGACGATTTGGGTATGTCCGCCTGAGATAATTAGGGAAATAAGTGGAAATTCTGGGGTAGTTTTTGAATCTAATTTTGAGGTTTGTTTATCTAGCCAGTTGGCATAAATATGAGACTTGAGGTGATGAACTGCATAGAGTGGTTTATGATGGAGAATGGCAAGGGTGCGGGCGTTGAGGGTTCCGACAAGAAGGGATCCGAGGAGACCTGGAGTATGGGTGACGGCGATAGCGTCGATTTTGGACCAATCGTCGAGAGCTTTGGATCTTGTATGGTTTTTAGTTTGAAGACCGGCTTCTTTGAAAGCTTGGTGGAGGACTGGCATGATGGCTTCTAGATGGGAGCGAGCGGCAATTTCAGGTATGACGCCGCCATAGGCAGCAAAAATATCGATCTGAGAAACGACAACATTGCTCAGAATTTTATGACCATCTTCGACGATCGAAATGGCGGTTTCGTCACAGGACGATTCAATTCCCAAAATTCTCATAGGATGATTATAGTATTTTTTATTTAAAATACAAAATATAAGAGCGATTGACTTAATGGTGTTTGGTTTTTTGGTAAGTAATTTTATCTAGTTTGAGAATTTGAGGGGTTCACAAAATATAAGGGGATTTTAGCTTGAGAATTTGAGGGAATCAATTGGTTTTTGGCGAGAAGCTTTGAAGGCTGGGAAGAGACCAAAAACTATGCCGGTAATAATTGCAAAATAGATGGCGACAAGACAAATTTCAAGGCTGATGAAGGGCTTAAATGGGGTAAAGGTGGAACTGAAGATGGCGATTAGATAGCCGAGAATGAAACCGCCAATGCAACCGATGAAGACAAGGATAATACTTTCGAAGAGGAATTGAAGGAAGATGTGGGTGTTAGTGGCGCCGATGGCTTTTCTGATGCCAATCTCGTGGGTGCGTTCGGTAACAGATACAAGCATAAGATTCATGATACTGATACCGCCAATAAAGAGGGAAATACCGGCAATAATTGCGAGCATAAGGGAGATGATTCTATAGAAATTACTGATAGGGTGGGAGATATTGTTACCGTGATTGACTGTAAAACTACCTGATGAGCCTTTGAGGTCGGCGAGAGTTTTATTGATTTTGTTTGCGGTATCTTGAATATTTTGATTGTCTTTGACGGTGATGTTGATCTGTTGAATTTGAGGATTGAGGGATTTGATTTGGTCAAAGTCAACGATGACGGTTTGATCAAAATCAACGCCATTGAAGTTGACGGGATTTTCGATTTTCTGAAGGGTGCCAATAATGATGAATTTATGGCCGGCGAAAGAAAAAGTTTTACCGATTGGTTCACTGGAACCGAAGAGCTGTAGAGCGAGGGAATGACCGATGACGGCCGACTTTAGATTATTATCCTGAATGAAATTTCCGGATTTGAGGTCGAGTTTTAGGATAGATTTAAGGTCTGGATTGGTGGCTAAAATGGCGGCGGAGTCTACAACGTGATCACCGGTGATGGTTTCGTGAAGTACGGCGATTGGTGAGACATAAGCAATATTGTCATCGGATTCGCGAATTTTTTCGACATCTTCAATTGATAAATTAGAGTTATTAAAATGATTAGTATTTGTTAGTTCGTCGATAATACCGCTTAGATCATTTTTTGAATGGGCTGGACGAACAAGGATGAGCCCTTGATTGAGGGATTTAACCTGATCAGAAATAAGTTGCGAGATACTGCCAGCGAGGCTTAAGATTAGGATAATACTAGCGATACCGATAGAAATACCGAGGCAGGTGAAGATGCTGCGAAACTTGTGTTTTTTGAGAGAGTTTTTAGCAATCTCAAAATTAGTGCGGAGAAGTAATGACATTATTTACGGCGTCCTTTCGCTTGTTTTTTATTGGCTTTATTCAATTTAGTTTTTGACTTAGATTTCTTTTTGACGACACTAGATTTCTCAAGTTCTAAGAGAGAAGTCGGTTTTTTGACGATGCGAACTGAGCTATCAGTTGAACTAGAGGAGACAATAGGGAAGGTCGATTTTTTATCTTTGAAGTCTTTGTCGTCGGATTTTTCTACTGAAATGGCGGTTGTTTCGGGGAATTTATAGCTGAGCGATTTTGAATTATAAGATGAATATGATGTTGATTTGCTGGAAATCTCGGCGGATGACTTTTGATTGTTGTCTGCAATTTTTGCTAAATCTTTTGTCTGTGTAAGTAATTCTTTTGATTGCAGGTTTTCTTTATATTTTTTCTCAGTATCAACAAAGATTGGTTTAAGATCTATGTGGTTATTGTATTCTGTGTAGCTATCTTCAGGTTCGTCGATTTTTTCTACAGGATTTTTTGGAGCCATTGGGGTTTCGCCGGTATATTTTGAGCCAACGGGCTTGATTGGACGAATAACTGGGATGGTTTCTGCTTTGGAATCGTTTTCAGATTCTGTTTGGCCCATAACATCGTTTTTGTCGATGTTCTGATTTGCTTCTGGAATTTCTTTTTCTATTGGTTGATTATCTTTTCCTGAAGATTTCTTAGAATGGAAATTAACCTTAATGCGTTCTGGGAGATCTTCATCGGCAACGGTTTTAATATCAGTGGCGATGCGGCCATCTAGCATATGGATCACACGGGTGGCATAGGTGGTGAGATTTGGGTTATGGGTAACCATGATGATGGTATTACCTTCGGAATGAATGCGACGTAATTCTTCCATAACAAGGTAGGCGTTTCGACTATCGAGATTGCCGGTTGGTTCGTCTGCAAGGATAATTTCAGGGGAGGAAACGAGGGCGCGAGCAATGGCGACGCGCTGTTTTTGTCCACCAGAGAGCTGGTATGGATAATAATATTCGCGTTCTTGCATATTGAGATAGGAAAGCATTTTTGAGGAACGGACTAGACGTTTGGTTTTTGGAACGCCGGCATAAACGAGTGGGAGAGAGACATTTTCTAGGATGGTCATCTTTGGGATAAGGTTGAAGTCCTGGAAGATGAAGCCAATTTTTTGTGCACGGATGTGAGCTTGGCGTGATTTGGAAAAATGTGTGGTGCGTTCACCGTCTAGGTAGTAGCTGCCGGAAGTTGGAAAATCGAGAAGCCCGAGGATGTTTAGAAGTGTGGTTTTACCGCAACCCGATGGCCCCATAATCATGATGAATTCGCCTGGTTTGACTTCAAGATTAAAATCGTTTAAGGCAAAAGATTCAGCTTCTCCGTAACCGAAGCTGCGTGTGATGTTTTTTAGCTCAATTAAAAGTGAACTATCTTTTCTAGTATTACCCTTTGGACTCATGTAATTTTATTATAGCATGCAGGAGAAAAACTAGGGGTTTATGTGGTAGAATTATTAAAGAAAAAGTGGAGGAAGGTCGATGCCAAAAAGAAAAACTAAGCATTCGAAAAAAACAAGCAGAACAAAAGTGATCAAGGTCGTCGCAAAGAAAGATGATGATATTTTGCAAGGTGATAAAAACTTGCAGGAGAATGTTGTTTTGCAGGGGGAAAATACTGTAGAGAATGTGGCAGAGTCTTTGCCAGAAATAGAAGAGGAAAAATCGGAGGGGAAGCTGGAGGAAGGCTCAGATGTATTGGATGATAGTTCAGAGAAGATGGATGATGGCTCCGAGAAGATGGATGAGAGCCCTGAGAAAAGGTTGGAGGATAATCCAAGAGAGTCTGAGATTTTAAGAGAATCGGAGATCGAAGGTCAAAAAAATGAAACCGGGAATGAAAGGACTGATTTATTAAGGAAGAAGGCTAGTGCGACGGCGCAGTTAGAGAAACAGCTGAAGAAAGACCGGAAGAAAATTAAACGCAAATCGAAGAGAGCGGGGGAAAAAGACAAGTCGGAAACGAGAGTACCGCTTTGGACGAAAATTGTGATTATCGTGCTGAGCTTGATTATTGTATTGATGATCTCTGTAGCGATTTTTGGGTATATGCTTTTATCGCATACGGCAAACGTCTTCAAGGGAAATCCTATGGATATTCTTATTGGCACGGAGCTGGCGCGTGATGAAAATAATTTGACCAATGTGTTGATTTTTGGAACTTCTGAAGATGCAGAAGGGCACGGTGGAGGACTTTTGACCGATTCGATTCTTGTGGCATCGATCGACCAGGATAAGAAGACCTCAAAAATTTTCAGTATTCCAAGGGATTTATGGGTGAATTATACGGTACCCGGCGGAGACGTAATGAATTGTGTAGTGGGGACACAGGGAAAGATTAATGCAACCTATATGTGTGCATTAAATGAATATAAGAATAATAAGGATCAGGCTTCACGTTATTTTGCACGAAAGATTTCAGAAATCACGGGATTGAGCTTGCATTATTATGTGGCGCTTGACTGGAGTGCTTTAAGAACGGTTGTCGATGAGCTTGGTGGAATCGATGTAGATGTTTATGCTGATGATGAAAATGGAATTCATGATACGTGTCAGCATCTTGATTTGCCGCAGGGAATGAATTATGGACTCGATGGGGATAAGGCTTTGAAACTGGCGCGGGCGAGAAATGCTGGGTGCGATAATGGGGGAGATTTTGGGCTTTCGAGGAGTAATTTTGATAGGGAAATTAATCAGCAAAGAATTTTTAATGCGATAAAAAATAAGGCGTTTTCGATGGGGCTTTTGACGAAACCAACGAAGGTAATTCGCTTGATCGATTCATTGGGAAATAATGTTAAAACAAATATTACAATGGCGGAGGTACGAACGCTGATTGATGTGGCGACGAATCTTGAGGGGGAAGTACAGTCGATTCCGACCGTGGATCAGTTCGGGGTGGGACGAATTGGTGTGCAAAGTGTGGTGTTACCACGCGGAGCTTCAGTTTATAATATGAGCTCGTTATTTAACTATGGTGATTTCCAGCGATATTTAAGGAAGACACTGCTGAATTAGAGTGAGAGAGTTTAATTTTAGAATACCGCGAAAGCGGTATTCTTGGTCTCGGATCCTCGTTTCAAAAAACAAAAATAACCCTCACGGGTCATTTTTACTTCCTGGCGGAAGCGAGAGGATTCGAACCTCCGATACATTGCTGTATA
>CAUTNS010000020.1:0-12864 GCA_963540345.1 uncultured Candidatus Saccharibacteria bacterium
TTTTAACTTCTACCTATCATACCTTATTTTTGACATTTTGTCAATTTACTGTGGTAGTGGATATAAATGAAAAAGAGGGAGTCTTGCTCCCTCTTGAGACTTATGGAACTACTTGCCAGATTTACCGTTCGGATTGCCGCCAGTATTATTTCCGCCGGATTTACCGTTGTTGCGGCCGGGACCGCCAGCATTATTTCCACCAGCACTATTATTACCAGAACCACCGCCATTGCTTCCACCGGCATCGTCATCGTCGTCTTCTTCGCCGCCGTCTTCGCAATTGTCCTCGTCCTCATCTTCAACATCTTCCCCGCCCCCTTCAAATCTGGGGTTGTCGGCATCGAGATTTTCCTCGGCCGCAAACAGATCATCCGCCAGCGCCTCGTCAATCTCTATAGCCTGGCTAGCACCATTTCTAACCCTGACAACATAGGCGCAATCAGGTCCGATCTCGCCATTGGCGCGCCGAATTACGTCGACTTCGTCACTGGCCTTGCAGGCATCGATAATCCGCTTGGAATTGGCATAGAGATGGCGATCGATTTCAAAACCAACTCCCGGCAGACGAATCCCCTCCTCCAGACTCTCTGCGTACTCCTCAAATTCCTTGTAAAACTGACCAATCTCCGAGTAAACATCAAATAACAGTTTCCTGGCCTCTTTCTGATTCTGTGAACAATATTGGCGGTAGTTCTCCAGGAAAAGCGGCATATTCAAAAGCTCGACCACAAAGTTGAAAAACTCACTCTCCTCATTCGTAAAATGAATAAATGAGGTAGTGACACAGTCGCCGGCCGAGATGTTCGGAGACTTGCTATAACTTTTTAACAGCTTGATTTCCGGCATTGACTTAAAGTTCTGATGGGCGCCAAGCATCGCATTGAGACTGCGCTCAATATCGAAAGCCTCATCTTTGCTCCCCATCATGACCACCAGCGGAATCTGACACTTGACCGCCTGAAGCACACTGACGAAATTACCGACCAGCTCCACCTTCTTCTTGACGATTTTGCCAATGGTCTTAAAAAAGCGCTTCTCGTACATCACAGTTGCATTGTTCTCGTTCATCTCTGCCCCCTTTCATAAGAAAACTGCAAGGTTCCATAAGTTTTAAATTACCTTGCAGATAGCAACACTTATATTAAATCATATTTAATGATGAGAACAAGGATAAGCATAAAAAAGAGGAAGAAAAAGAGGGGAGAAAAAAGAGGGAGAAAAATCTCCCTCTCTACTCACAGGTTGTAAAAATCAAAAATCGAATCTTCTAGTTCTTGGCGGAAATAAAGTCCCCATTTCATCACTTGTGGCGCACGAGTAAAGAATCTTTTTGCTATGATTGAAGTAGTGGAAATAGATATAAAGTACTGAATCTCGAGCCTCGGACTTATTGATAGACTCTTCTGCTTCACTCAGGTACTTCCCAAACTCCTTCCTGAGGTCATCGATTCTGCGCGACCTGATATAAAGTTCTTTATCAATACTCATCTTTACTTCACCAGTAGCCTGTATCCTTGACTTAGTGTCTTCACAATCACTTTGTGACTGTAGCACATTTGCTACTCTGGTCAGAATCGGCAAAATATCCTCATTGAATAACAGATCACTACAGGCGCTGACAAAATCTCTTTCCTTGTTACAAAAGTGAGAAAATACTTCTTGCACCACACGGGCCGCCATCATATCGGGCTCATTCCGATTGTAATATTCAATCAGGTCGAGCTCAGGCATCTTGCGGATGGCAACAAAGAGCTGCTTAAAAATCTCGTCATAACCATCATCAAAATATTGCTTAACTTCCGACAGAGTCTTGGACTCCCCAGCGGTTGTAGCCGAGCGGGCCTGAGCAATCTCTTTGGTATAGATAGCTGTAAGCTCGGGATTTGCCTCAATTTCCGCGACGGTGATTCTAGTGAGCTGCAGGAGGTCGATGACTTCCTCCATAAAATCCAGCTTGGCTTTCAGAAGCTTATCGATGCCTCCGAAATAGTTCTTGCCAACCGTCTGTACAAAGTCTCTAATGTCCATTTCACGATTTACATTATTGTTCATGTTTCCCCCTTAGAAATTAGTTTTTTCCGCTAGTGTCCTTCCCTGTGAGTTTTTAAAGGTCTTTGCGGTTGCAACTTGTATATTATATAATGGATTGGTTTATTGTCAACATTAAAACTTGCATGAAAAAGAGGGAGAAAATCTCCCTCTTCCACCCACAGGAAATGCTGCCAGTGATCTGACCTGTTTCTTATCTGACCTGCTTCATCCACATAGCAAGAGTGCCATCTTTTTCAAGACGACTGAGCAGGTTGCGATACGACGGCGTAAAGATTATGTCCTCTTCACTACTCATATCGCAGGCCTTTGCCACCTTACGATAATAAATACCATAGAGATAGACAAGCGACTTCATGCTCGATTCTGCAATTGTCTTGCTATCTTCATCCACCGAGAGCAAGTCGTCCAGAAAAGTCTTACTGTTTTCCTCCAACGAGAGTAAGTCGTCCAGAAATATCTTCTTGATTCTGTCGATCTTGCGGATCTGGTTATTGAAGATGAGAGGCTCATAGCTGTTGTCTCCTTCAGAGGACCTCAAGCTCGCAAGATATTCGAACTTATAGGTAAACTCAAAGATTTCCGGACTATGGATCAGCTTGCCATATGCAGTGACAAGTTCCTTTTCTTTGTCGCAGAAACTGCAAAACATCTGCTGGGCTGCCTCGGCCACCTCAATGTTCGGATGCTTGGCGCAAAATTCGATCATCTTGACTTCCGGCATCTCGCAGAGAGATACATAGAGCTTGTAAATCCGCCCATAGCACTCGTCAAAGAAGAGCTTCTCGACAGAGGTGACACCCTCAAAGTCCAGATTACCGATCTGGGCCTTAACGAAGGTGGATTCCTCATTGCTGTCAGGCTCCGATCCGAAGTTTGCCTCGTCAGTGACGATTGACTTGATGTAGATGGACTCCTTGCCATAGGTGACACCCAGGATCGAAGCCTCCTTCTCATCAACCAGTTCGCCGATGAAGCGCAGATGCTTGATCATCGTTTCCGCATAGACAAGCTTCTCGTGCAGAAGTGTGTTTACAGTAGTGAAGAAGTTGCGCTCAACTTCCATTCCCATTGCCTTAACTGCGTTATCCATGTTTTCCCCTTTTCTATGAATAAGTTTTTTGCAAGGTTTTCCTGTGGGTTTTAAAGAACCTTGCAAGTAGCAACGTTGATATTATATAATTTTATTATTGTATTGTCAATTTTTTACGGGGGTGGCGAGAATCTAATCTGACGTGGTGCCTGATTTGAAAGTTACAGATTTTGTTGAAATTAATAGTGTCTGTTTTGGTACCTACATATTTTTTGTTTAAATTATAATTCACCATGGAAAAAGGAGGAGTAAAAACTCCTCCTTTCTTGGAACTCATGCGACTCGAATCGTCTTGAACGTTAGGCTGTCCTAAAGGCATAGCCAACCCGTTCAATCAGCGCACGCGGCGTAACCGGTCTGCGAGAGGCTATTTCAAGCCCTTCACAAAGATAGGTTGCCTTGCAACTGCCTTTTTCGGCCTGCGATTTTAATTCTACATACAAGTCATCTTCAGAGAAATTGTTGCGGATGTCAAAACCACCCTCGATTTTCTCATAAAGATTTGACATGTAAGTAGAATAGTCGTCATGGTCGACCAGGCTGGACGCATCGAGCACCTGAACCAGGTCCCAGCTGTCTAAGACAATCTTACAGGTTTCCTTTTCGTACTTCAGGAACCTGCCATATGTCTCAGACATGCGGCTGAATTCAGCCACGATTTGCGAGGATTCATAGCCGTTGCCGACTAAGTCAAGAGTCCGTCTCCAGTCTCTCAATAATCCCAGCGAGTGGCGAAGCTCAATGAGCTTCTGTTCGAACTGCTCGAAGCGATCGGGCTGCTCGGACGAGTCGTCGTGCGGGTCAATAGCCAGTCGAGTTTCCGTGCAACCACAGGTTGCAAGGCTGAAGTATACATCCTTGTAGAAGGTCTGCATACCACTCAGAATCTCGATGCTGTTGTCCGCGAGGCGCTTATCGTTAAGAGTGACCAAGCTGAGAAACAGCTGTACTCTCGACTCAAGTGCCTTCCGTGCTGCCTTAGAACGTGTAACCTTTCCCATATTTCCCTCCTTTGAGAAAATGGTCGTCACAAATGTGACGGTGAGTTAGCATGAGTGTTTTAAGGTGCATCACTCATGCAAGTGACTACTATATTATACCATTGTGCTTGTGTTTTGTCAAATATAGCCCTAAACTAACATCTCAAGGTGTTGCGCTTGAGGGGTTAGAGTAGTAGAAGAGGTAGCAGTAAAGTAGAAAAAGCAAAAGAGGGAGAAAATCTCCCTCTTCCTTGAAACTCATACAAAGCGCGGTTCGTCTTGAACACTAGGCTGTCTTTAAAGCATAGTCAGGATCGTCTTAAACGTTATGCGTTCTTTAAAGCATAGTCAACCCGCTCAATCAGCTCGCGCGGCGTAACCGGTTTGCTAAAGGCTATTCTAAGCCCTTCACAAAGATAGTCTGCCTCGTCACTGCCATTTTCGGCCAACGATTTTAATTCTACATATAAGTCATTTTCAGAGAAATCGGTTTGGAGGTTGATACCTTCCTTGATTTTCTCATAAAGATTTGACATATAAGTAAAATAATTGTAAGGGTCGACCAGACTGGACGCATCGAGTACCTGAATTAGACACCAGATATCCAAAACAATTTTACAGGTTTCCTTTTCGCACTTCAGGAAACTACTATACATCTTAAACATGCGGATGAATTCAGTCACGATTCGCGAGGATCCATAGCCATTGCCGACTAAGTCGAGAGTCTGTTTCCAGTCCCTCAATGATCCCAGCAAATAGCAAAGCTCTATGAGCTTCTGTTCAAATTGCTCGAATAGATCGGTCCGCTTGGATGAATCTTGCGAATCAATAGCCAGTCGAGCTTCCGTGCAATCAGAGGTTGCAAGACAGAAGTATACATCCTTATAATAGGTCTGTATGCCACTCAGAATCTCGAAGCTGTTGTCTGCCAGGCGCTTATCGCTGAGAAACAGCAGAACTCTCGACTCAAGTGCCTTCTGTGCTGCCTTAGAACGTTTAACCTTTCCCATATTTCCCTCCTTTAAGAAAATGATCATCACGAACGTAACGGTGAGTTAACATGAGTGTTTTAAGATACACACTCATGTAAGCGATAAAATATTATCGCCATTGTGCTTGTGTTCTGTCAAATACCATCGCGGATCGGCGCATAAAATAAGAGATAGTTACGTCTGCGGAAAGTTGAATAGGCTACGATCAATTTTTCGACGACTTCCGGATCGGAAAACCGATTCGAGCTAATTCGACGAAGCCGAGCATCGTATTCAGATGACGGTAAAATATCAACATAGACCCACTGCATTTTGGCATCCCAGATTTGTTTACGATAATTTTCTGTTTCATTGTGGGATAACATTTCGCAAAAAGGTATGTCTTCAGCTTCCATATCAAGTCTTTTTGCAAGTCGTCTAATGTCGGCTTCTTTAGTATAAAAATTTTCGAAAGCGACACCAAGGGCCAGCAGTTCTTCCGCAAGATTTTTGCCATCATACAGATTTTGGGTAATTCTAATAGACTGCTTGATTGAAAGAAGTACTTTGAGACTCTCCCGAAACTTACCGTATATCGATTTAAAATCCCTGTATTTCCTTTCCATATAATAAGAATCTTGCGTTTCCTCTTCTTTCTTGAGAATTTCATAAACGATGTCCGTGTAATAACCACACTGAGCGGTGGCGACGCGAATAACAAAATCCGTGAGTCCGACAATGATGGTAGCGAAGTCCATCGCCAGTTTGTGGGTCTCCTGAAATGCTACCATTTCTGGGCTCAGTTTGACTGCGTTTTTCCTGCTGAACGGCCATAACTTCCTGATGTACGACCACTAGTTTCCGATGTTCGACTGTAGTTTCTCAAAAAAAGAATCTATATTCCCCCTCCTATTCCATATTGAACGACTAAAGGTTAATAGTAGTTTTAGCATGAGTATTTTAAAGATCTTCACCCCTGCTAGGTAACGCCTATATCATACGATATTTTCTCTGTTTGTCAAGAGAAGGAGAGATAGCAATAAAGTCAAAAAGCAAAAAGAGGGAGAAAAATCTCCCTCTTCGCTGAAACTCATGCAAAGCGCGAAAGGTACTGCAGCAGCAGGTCGGTGAACGTCATCTTTTTCGCCTGGGCTATTGTTAAATATCTGTCGCTCCTAGGTGTCAAGATATCCAATTCTTCTACCTTCACGCAGAGGTTGACACTCCGGTCAAGAGGTTCAATACTGAACCTGTATTCACTCGATAAATTAACCAAGTCAAATGTAGCCTGAGTGATTTCAGAATAGGGGTCGTCCAGCCGTCTTTGCCATTCCGGAGATTTTTCGATCTTCTCCTTGAAGAGCTTAGCTACCATATGTTGAGTGAACAAAACTCCAGCCAAATAAATATACGGCTCGTATTCCTCAAGAAACCTCCTGAAGGTGCCGTCAATATATTCAATCTGAGCATTCAAGCTCTCGTTGGTGTTCGGAATTGTGATCTTATACACCCCGTCCTTATTTGACGAAATGACAACAAGACGGTCAAGTTTTGACTGATGGAACTCAACACGCTCAATAGCGACCATCAGATTCCCAACTGCGCAAGGATTCTGCTCTCTTGCATCAGCCTCAATCTTGAATTGCTGCTCTTCGATGAATCCGGTCAGCTCTCTGCTGAGCTTAGACTTTGCGACGATAATGGTCTCAGCCGCCTCAGCAAAACGCTCCACAACTTCCTTCGTGACATTCAGGTTCTTCATTTTCTTCCCCTTTCGAGAACAATTTGTCTGCAAGCATGAGTTTTAAAGTACCTTGCAGATAGCAACGTATATATTATACAACATTTTGTGCATTACGTCAATGTTGCTCCTGAACTAACCCCTCAAGTGTAATGCCTTGAGAGGTTAGAGTATCGTTACTTTTCGAATATGCTTTTTTCGGGGAGAATTTTATTAAATGCGGCGGCGAGGGCGACCCTGGTTTTTACGGGGTCTTTCACCTCCCCATCATTAATACAAAGGATGTGATATTTTTGGGACTCGACCATGCGGATGATTTGTAGATTTTGTTTTTCATCTTTACTTAGCATGGTGTGATGTGAAAAATTGGCGCTTCTCGGAATAAACTTACCATCAAGTAGTTGCGTGTAGTAAAAAACGAGATGCGATACATCGCGGTCCGAACGGAAGCGGCGAAGTGATGTTTCAGTGAGCTCTTTATTATGTTTTTGCCAGACCGCCTGGAAGGAGGACTTTTTATAAGCGATAGCACAGTGGGGATCATAGAGAAGCGAGAACTCTCGCCATGGTTGAAGGAGAAGATTTCTCAGGTTTAATACACCATATTTGATATTAAATGCTTTGGATCTGTGGGTTTTATAAAAATTACGCTTGTCATAAGTTTGATTAATTAGCGCCATATTATTCATCTGAATATATGGAAATATATCACGAGACGGATTATTTATGAGGATGTTTTCAGCAAAGAAAGCTCGTGGAAGTAGCTGAGTTTTCCCCTGATATTGACCTTCTTTAAAGAAATCTTCCGGGCGAGTTTTTCTTAAAAGGTAGAAATCATCGTTAAAATAAACGAAGTTTTCGGAAAGTTCTGCGATCCTATGAAGATTATTTTCGATGGTATGAGAATTGAAGGTAGGCAAAAATTCCTGCGGAATAAAATCACTGTGGCGAATAATTTTGAGCTTAGGGTGCTGCAGATTTAGCCAGTCTGGGAGATGTCCGGCCGTGACAAAGAAAATTTGATTAACCCATGGGGCAAATTTTTCGACGCCACGAAACCAATACTTAAGAAAATCAAAATCGTTGCGAAAACGTAGATCGCTTGAGTCAAATCTGGGTTTTTCGAGAGAAGTCTGATTTTTTATTGAAGGCTGATTTTCGGCAAATGTCCGGTTTGTAGTTGAGGATGGTTTTTTGATAAAGGAATGACCTTCGGCGAAGGATCGCTTCTTCGCGAGCCATTTCTCATCACTGCCATCAACCCAGGTAATAACGAAATCAATTTTTGGAGTTTTATTTTGACTCATTTTTCTTCAACTCTTCATCAATCAGGTTTTTGAGATTCTTTTTAAAATCAGCCTCATTGACAGAATTGGTGGAGAATTTCTGACCATTCACAAAAATGGTTGGGGTTTCAGAGATCTTGACAAGCCTAGCGACCGCCATGTCGGATTTGACTTTTTTCTTTACAGCTTCACTATTCATATCTTTGAAGAACTGTTCAGTGTTGCCCTTCTTGCCAGAAGCTTCCTCGAAATAGGCCTTGAATTTTTGATCACGTTTATCAGCACTAAGATCTTCCCATTCAGATTGGTTCTTAAAAAGAAGTGTAGCAAAAGGCTGCCAGTATCCCTGGAGGGCGGCGGCGTTAGCAGCGTAAGCGGCGGCGGTACCGTTTTTGTGGTAACTCAAAATGAAGCTGCGGAAGATGAGGCCGACCTTACCTTTATATTCTTTGACTACATCAGAGAGAAATGGAAAGGTGGTGGCACAGCCCGGGCACTGATAGTCTGCATATTCAATAATCATTACCTTCGCGTCCTTGGCGACTTCAAAATTATCGCCGATATTGCCGTTACGCTCATCTTTTTCGATATATTTTGAGCGATCAAGGCTAGCGATCCACTGATCGTAGGCCTGGTTTTGGTTGAAAGAATAAAAACATAAAGAAAGAAAAGCAATTACTAATGCGCTAATGGCAATGATAGGCAATTTTCTCATAAACCTCCTAGGAAATCTCGATTATTTCCATAATTTTTTGTATAATATAGATATTAGCATATTTTAGCGTGTTTGTGGGCGGTGCGACAAAAAACGGAGGTAAATAATGGACGAGCAAAATGCGGATCTCAATCAGCCATCAGGAATTTTTGGCGAGGAGAAAAAAGGCTTTTTTGAGAATTTTAAAAGGGGGATACGGGATTTTTTTGCTAAACTTTCTAGTGCGATATCGAAAATATTTGTCAAGAAAACTATTGAAGAGGACTCGGATTTTGTGGGGCCAATGGACCGCAATATTTTTACTGATGAAAAAGAAGCGTCAAATCTGGTGAGGCATGAAGCGACGATGGATGAGATTTCTGGCGAGGGGACTGCCGCTAGTGACGAGTCTGAAAAGGAAAAAGAGGCTGAATTTGGACCTATACACAATATGACCGAACGTAGCATGGTGGACATTCATGGGAGCGAAGATAAGAAGAATAGCTATAAAACTAGCGCACAGCTGCCAGAGATTTTCTATCCTGAAACGCCTGAAGATTTGGTTTGGTTGATCAAGAAGCTCCCTGAAGACGTCCTCACAAGAGAGCAGAAACAGACGATTGGTGCGGCAATGTCTTTCGACGCTAAACTCGTAAAAGAAGTGATGACACCAAAAGAAGAGGTAATTATTATCCACGAAAATGATTTTATGGGGCCGCTCACTTTGTCGAGGCTTTATAAATCCGGCTTAACCCATTTCCCTGTTGTGGGATCGCGTGGCGAAATTGTGGGCTGGATCCACACGAGAACTTTGTTTAGCCTAAGCGTCAAAGAGACCGATCGCGCTTCTGCTTTTCTTGACAAGAATGTTTATTATATGAGCGAAAATTATACCTTGAAAGAAGCACTGGCGGCTTTTGTACGTACTAGTTGTCATTTCTTTGTGGTGGTGGACGACCACGGAAGAGTGACTGGAGTGATGAGCTTCAAGAAGTTGATTTCAATGATTGCCGGAGAATTGCCGGAGACAGATTTTGACCAAGATCAGGACCTGATGTCTGTCGTAAAGCATGCTCGCGAAATCAGCGGAACGCACGCTTGGCGACGTAATTAAACCTAATGGCTAAATTTTAATGAATTAGCCGAGATATTTTATAAAAACAATTATTTTTAAGATAAAAGAAAGAAATTAAATGAGTCTAAATACGATTCACAAAAAAAGACGAGTGATTACTGCACTGATTTGCAGCGGGCTTGTAGTTTTAACGGTTCTGGCGAATCCGAATAACTACCAAAATAAAATACAGCCTGAGAGTGTGTCTGCCGGAGCAAGTGAGACGGTAATCGAAAAAACGAATAGCGACGCTGCAGAGAATAGCGACACTGCAGAGAATACTCCTTTAGCTAGTGAGATTCTAGCAAAACTAGAGGTGAAAGGCAGGGCGCCAAAAACTGGCTATAAACGTACCGAATTTTATAACGGTTGGCCGGATATTGATGGATGTAATTTAAGACAACGGATCTTGAAGCGTGATTTTGGCGAGACGGCGGTGACCGACGAGAAATGCAATGTGATCGCTGGGAAATTTTACGAACCTTACACCGGTGAAGTGATGGAGTTCCACACGCGCAAGGAAATCTCAAAAGGCGTACAAATTGATCACGTGGTGGCACTTTCTGACGCTTGGCAAAAGGGTGCGCAGTACAAAACGAGCGAGGTGAGATATCAGATTGCCACGGATCCATTAAACTTGATAGCAGTGCAGGCGGCGGCAAATCAACAGAAATCTGATGGTGATGCGGCAACCTGGCTACCACACAATAAAAGTTTTCGCTGCCAGTATGTGGCGAGACAGATTTCAGTGAAATTCAAATACGGGCTTTGGGTGACGGAAGCTGAGAAAAATGCAATGTCGCAAATTCTTGCGAGCTGCCCTGAGCAGAGAACGTACTAAATAAAATGGTTGTGCCAGAAATATATTAGGCGACATTGTTTTTTAAGCAAAGTGGTGTATAATATATATATCACCATGACCGGACTAGCCTAAGGTTCTTGCACCGAACGCGAATTCCGGTTATTTTTTCTCTATTTGATTCTTTAAAATCATCCGTTCCGAGCTACAATGTATGAACATCGTAATCGTCCATATCTTCATACTGATACGAGGCCTGAATACCTTTCATATAGACCTCACGATCTTCAATTTGGTCGGTAAGATTGTGGCGGAGTAACTCCTGGATTTCAAGCTGATTTACTGGAGAGCGCTCCATTGCGGAAAGATACTCAGACTTGTCGACCTTGGACCAGTCGACACATTTTTTGAGAGATTTTTTGAGAATTTGGTCTAACCAGATACGTGTCGCGCGACCATTCCCCTCGCGGAATGGATGAGCAATATTCATCTCAACATATTTTGTGATAATTTCTTCAAAAGTTGCTTCTGGAAGAGTGTCGATGGTTTTTAGGTTTTGTTCGAGAAAGAGAACTGGAGCAAAGCGCATATTCCCTTTCGCAATATTCACGGTACGAATTCGCCCTGCAAAATCAAAAATATCCTGAAATAAATATTGATGAATCTGCTGAAGTCCGGCGGTCGTACCAACCTCAAAATCCATAATTTTTCCGGTTTCATACAACTCAAGGGCGCGCTTTTTACTAAGTAGTTCTTCTTGGTTCATATCTATATACTATCATGAACTAATAGTTGAATTCAAAAATAATTTCAAAAGCCACTATAGTTTTCTTATCAACTACTATATCTTTTACTTTTGTTCGCTAATCCATTTTTGCAAGACGCCAAGTTGGTCAATGTCTTTTTGCTGCTCCTCTGGGGATAGCTCAGAAAAACTGCATGCCAACTTTGGGTCGCCATAATTTGGATCCTTAACCCATTCATTGCGAGAAATCCAATTTTCATGGATCAAGCTACCGTATTCATTGCGAGTCTCTTCATCGTCAAGATTTAAACCAAGTAAAGAATCGGCGCTACGCTCATCCATTAAGCCGATAAGATACTCCGCTCCCCCACGATTTTGATCTTTCCAATAGTCTGAGTAATTAGCATATGATTCATTCGCAATATCAATTACAGATTTATGTGCAGCGAGCTCGCTATATCCCTCTGCCATCAAGTCCTCTGGCGATTTATTCTTTAGCGATTTTTCGCCATTTACGCCGCGCCATGCTGGCTGAAAAGTTCCATCTTCCATTTTTGGATAGTTCTTCTCCGCATAATCTCTTGCCAAAGGAATAGCTAGTGACTCGACTCGTGGATCCAATTTCTTCTCCATATTTTCACCATTATTATTTGACAATGATTCCATACCCATTCTTATACCTCTTCTTGATTCGTTATACTAAATATAGCATACAAGAAACCTCTTCAGATAATATGCTAGGTATTGTCTTTTTGAACAAAATGGTGTATAATCTACATATCACCATGACCGGACTAGCCTAAGGTTCTTGCACCGAACGCGAATTCCGGTTATTTTTTCTCTATTTGATTCTTTATCGTTTTTATTGGTAGAATGTCGGCCACAAAAGGTTTTAATAGTTTCGAATATCTTTCAGTTGGAGTAATTATCTTTCTTAGTTTGTTATTCTTACTTAAATATTGTATTAAACATGCAAAATCACCATCTGAAGTTACAATAATCGCCTGGTCATACCTATCATATTCTATGGCTGAGGCATGCAGTACAAGTTCAGCATCAACATTACCTTTCATCGTTCGATTACCTTTTTCGTCCTCAAATATAACCGTTGGTTTAAAAATTAATATATAACCATGGGTTTGTAAAGTTGAGTAAAGCATAGTATTGCGGGGGTCATATCCGATAAAGAGGAATACCTTTTCGACATCGAATTTATTACGTAAATATTTACGCAATTTGCCATAGTCTAAATTTATATCTTGGGCCTTTGTACCGAGATATAAATTATTACCGTCGATGAATGCATAATTTTTACTTGCCATTTGCTATATTATACTGCATGGATGAATATTAGATTGTGCCATTTTTCCATTAAATCATCTTACTATTAAC
>CAUTNS010000021.1:0-12491 GCA_963540345.1 uncultured Candidatus Saccharibacteria bacterium
AGGTCACTGGTTCGATCCCAGTTGGTGCTACCAGATTATTAATAGGATAACGAAGAAGTTCGTTATTTTTTTATTGGGCGATGCTCCAACCTTCAAGATAGATCTCTTTTAATACCTTACCGCATTGAATTTCTATAAATTTGGATATATTACGAGCTCAGAAACATTCCATAACGAAGTGTTTTGCTAGGTTATGGATATATAATTATAGTATATTAAGGAGTATCCAATGTCAGAAAACATACACAACCACGAACAATCAGACAATAACAGGCAGAGTACGAAATGGGACACTCTTAAAGATGTACCATTTTCAGGTGGCAAAACAGAGCAGGTTACGGAAGACAGAACAAAACAGCGAAGTAACGGTGAAAAAGCTCAGAGGCTGATGGAATTATCAAAGGTGGCTGAATTACGCCAAAATGAGGAAGCCTTTGACGATAAAATACAAGAGCTAAACCGTGATGGGGCTTACAAATACCTTATGGCACTTAATGGTATTTTGCGTGGTGTCGGTAGGTCTGAACGTGGCGTAAGGAATAACGTGCAAGTCGGTGAACATATGGCGCCATCGCGAAAGGTTCAAGGAGCTATCCTGAACGATACTACCGAAGCATTAAAAGGAATAAAAAATAATCATTATCGAGCGACGCTTTCATATTATACGGTCAATAATTTGCACCTTTTTGCTGATGGCAACGGAAGAACCTCAAGAGCGGTATATGAGATATTTGATAATCCGAACTTCAATTTATATAGTGATGACTTTGTTCATAAGACAGATTCAGCGCATGAATCTGGTGGGCATGGAAAATTTGAAAGAGAGCATGGCATCCAATCCGCCATGACGGCATATCAAGTAGCTCGTGGTATCCTAGCTGTAAAGTATGCTAAAGATGACATAATAGACCCGCGTATTAACGAGATGCATTCGAGGGTAGAGATATGCTTTGGCATGACACCAGATGTGTATCTAACTGACGATGCAGAAAATAATTTAACACTTCAAGAAAAAAAGGCTATTAACTTAGCCTTTCATGATGGCGATGTCGCTCTCTTATCGCTGTGTAGAGTACTTAAGATCAAAGGGACTTCTAATGAAGTAATATCCGACAGTATAAAAACATCCTCTGATGGTGTCAGCAAATATATGGCAATAGAAATAGAAAAACAGGACATAGATACTGGCGCACCAAACGAAAAAAGCCACCAGACTTTTGACGGTTGGACGGCCGAAGATTATAGGACTTTCTTAAAGGGTTTTCAAATAGTTCAACGAGATAGTCAACGAACACTTAACGACATATTCAGTAACCCAGAGAGTTACAAAAGAACTGATGGAAGAACATGGGCTGATTGGCTTAGTAAAACCCAAGAATAATACTACATGTAGCAGGATAATAGCGAGGAGATTCGTCATTTTTTATGTTAAAATTAATATATGATTGCACACATTGAAGGTGAAGTTTCTGAGAAATTCCTAAATTCGATTATTGTTGATGTTCATGGCGTGGGATATGAGATTGGACTTTCGCAAATTGACGCGGAAGCGACAAATGTGGGTGAGAGGAAGAAATTTTATACTTACCATGCGATTCGGGAAAATGCGGAGGATCTTTATGGTTTTTCCAGTTTGATGGCAAAGAAGATTTTTGAACTGTTGATTTCCGTAAACGGAGTTGGACCTAAGGCGGCGATGGCAATTTTGTCCTTAGCCACGCCGGAAGAAGTGCGTAACGCAATTGCAAATGCGGATACAGCCTTCGTGAGTAAGGCCTCGGGGGTTGGGAAAAAGTCCGCGGAACGCGTAATTGTTGACTTAAAAGATAAGGTAGGCCTTCCTACAAAGTATGGCGCGACTGAGGTGAAAACAGCTATTGTGCCAGAAGATGACGAGGCGTTGGACGCTTTGATGGCCTTAGGATTCCCATTGAAAGAGGCGACTGAAGCGCTGGCAAAGGTTGACGCAAATCTTAGCGTTGAAGAGAGAATTCGCCTTGCTTTAAAACAGAGATAGGCTGGGGTCTGTTCGCGCCTTATGTTGATCGAATACTGATTACCAAAAAATTAGCGCTTAGTGGCGCTAATTTTAGTTCCGGTTTCGTTAGACTTAGTTTAGACTTAGGTTTCGACTTAGTTTAGACTTAAGATAAGGTATTTGGAGTATTAAAAGTGTTGCTACTAGTGTCTGGAGCATTATTTGCAGTAGAGTTCATAGACGGTTCTACAGATACGGTACCAGCAGCTGGGTTAATAATTGCGGTATTAGCTGTGACGATAGTGGTGCCCTCAAGATTCTCGTTTTGGTTTGCTGGAGTGTTCCCTGCATTATTTTGTGCGGCAGAGCGAATGACACGTCCAGCATTTCTTAAAGCCGTGAGACTGTCGGTTGGGCAGGCGTCAGAGGCCTCGCCTTTTTCGATGTGGACGAGATGCGTGATGGTCTCGAGCTCATCTGTTGGAGTGTCAACATGAGAGAAAGTATAGGTAGTTTCAGAGCCGATGGTCGACATGCGGAGGGTGCCGATGCTAAAGAAATGCTCGAAAATACCAGCTTGTTTGAAGCTGACATCCTCAACAGCTACGAGGTCGATTACGTTAGTGGAACTAGAAAAGAGTGAATTGACGGTGTTCTGAATAAGGCGCTTATTGGTGACATAGAGACAGTTGCCGAGATAGACATGGGTGGAAATGAGAGTAGCAATCCAGATAGTGCCAAGGACAACAAGAATAATCATGAGGAAGAACGAGCGAGAGGCGGCATCCATATTAAAGAGTAGCGAGCTGCCACCGTTAACTAGAATGCTTGCCGCAATGAGGACGGCGGAACACAAAAACGCGCCAGCCCAAAAGCCAACTGGGATAAGTTTTGAACGTTTAATGACGAGAACAAGGTGTTCCCCTTTTTCTAGGGCGATGCCTGGTAACTGATTTTTGGAGTTTTTTGCCATATTCTGGTCCCAATTAATTTGTATTATTATAGCATTTTAGAGAGGTTTTTGCAAATTTTTGTACAACCGGCACGTTGAATGTCTGCTCTCTTGGGAGAGATCAAATAGTTCACTGCATTGTTTTGAATTTGAGTATATAAAAATTCATTCATTTTACATACTTTTTACTATTTATGTTTTACTCATTACAATATGATATAAGAAAGATTATTAATGAGAAGATAAGACTATGAATAGAGAAGAAGTTATAAGACGTCTAGGTGAATTGAATTTTCCTAAGGATGAATACTATGTCCTTTCCGGGGCGTCGTTAGTATTGAGGGGCATACGAGAAAAATGTTCGGATATTGACCTTTGCATATCTGAGGAACTTTTTGATAAGGTGAGAGACAGACTCGGTATGACACCTGATAAAATAAATACCTGTAATTTTTACCACCTCAGCGATTCTCTGGAAATAGTTGTTGACAAAAAGTCACGCTTCAATATGAATAAGGGGGATGACTTTAATCTCGAAGACCTTAAAACAATCTTGGCTTTTAAGGAATCCCGCAACTTATCTAAAGATCAGCAGGATATAATTAACATAAAAAATTATTTAAGAAAATAATGTTTCTTTGTTATTCCGTATTATAAACTATTTCTGATTCTTTAAAGCATTGAGATGTTTTTTTGCTTTTTCGGTGACGCGGCGGCCGCGTGGGGTCTTTTCAATAAAACCAAGCTGAATGAGATATGGTTCATAATAATCTTCGATAGTGGTAGTTTCATCTCCGGTGAGAGCAGCAATAGTAGTGAGCCCGACCGGACGGTCGTCATAGTTTTCGAGCATGAGCTCGAGCATATTACGATCGGCAGGGTCAAGACCGAGGTCATCGATTTCAAGGAGAGCGAGAGCACGTGTGGCGGTTGGGGCGTCAATAATTCCATTTCCGTTCACATCGGCAAAATCACGGACGCGCTTAGTGAGACGGTTGGCAATACGGGGAGTGAGACGAGAACGGGTGGCGAGAAGAGCAGTGGCCTCAGGCTTGATTTCGGTATTCAAAATTGCGGCGGTGCGAGCAACGATTTGTTCGATTTCAGGGACTTTGTAATATTCAAGACGATGAGTGATGCCAAAGCGATCACGGAGTGGACCGGCGAGGGAGCCGGTGCGAGTGGTGGCGCCAATAACTGTGAAATGTGGAAGATCGAGACGAACCGAGCGGGCGGCTGGACCTTTGCCAATTACAATATCAAGCTTGTAATCTTCCATGGCAGAATAAAGGATCTCCTCAACAGCACGACGTAGGCGGTGGATTTCGTCAATAAAAAGCACGTCGCCATCTTGAAGATTGGTCAGAATAGAGGCGAGATCGCCGGCGCGTTCAATGGCGGGACCAGAGGTGACACGGAGATTGGCACCCAACTCATGCGCAATTACATTTGCCATAGTGGTTTTACCAAGACCCGGAGGACCATAAAGAAGGACGTGATCTAGAGAGGTACCATCGGCGCGCTTTTTGACTGCATCAATGGCGATTTTGAGATTGCGTTTGAGACGTTCCTGGCCAACATATTCCTGAAAGCTGGTTGGGCGAAGACTAACCTCGATAACCTGCTCTTCAGTGTCGTCCTCGTGTGAGACATTATCAATTACGCGTTCAATTGCCATTTTACTTCTTTCAATACAGACTTATTGGGATATTCGATTAGGCGGTGAGGCATATCAGTTTTAAATACCTCGCTATATTACCTCGTTTTGTTATATAATTATATTGTATCATTTATGTTTAATTAAGAGGAGGCTTATGTCCGATATTGATAATGAGAACTTTAAGTCCAGTAAGACTTATGAAAACTTGCAGACTGCTTTCGCTGGTGAGTCACAGGCTCGCGTAAAATACCAATTCTTTGCTTCACAGGCCAAGAAGGACGGCTTTGAACAGATTTCAGCAATTTTTACCGAGACTTCTGACAATGAAAAAGAACACGCTAAGTTGTGGTACAAATACCTCAACGGCGGCAAGGTTGCTGACACTAGAACTAATCTTGAGATTGCAGCTGCTGGTGAGGATTATGAATGGACCGATATGTATGCTGAGTTCGCAAGAATTGCGCATGAAGAGGGATTCCATGAGATTGCTGCAAAATTCGAGGGTGTAGCAGCTATTGAAAAGCAGCACGAGGAGCGCTACCGAAAGTTGATAAAAAATATTGACGATGATGTGGTGTTCAAATCCGAAAAAGTTACTGTTTGGAAGTGTCGTAACTGTGGCTACACTTTTGTGGGCGAGGAGGCTCCTGAAGTTTGTCCAGTATGTTCACACCCTCAGGCTTTCTTCGAGATTCGTGCAATTAATTACTAAGAGTATTGCTCGAAATTGATGCGGGATTTAATAAGTTAGTACTGCATTCTTAAGTTAATGCCGCATTCTAGAATAAAAATAGGCTCCATCGAGTCTATTTTTATTTTCCGAGGTTCATAAGAGAGTGAGTGATGGCAGCGGCAAGGGCGTCGGCAGCATCGTCGGGCTTTGGAACATCTTTGAGGTTAAGATGGAGTTTGACCATTTCCTGCATTTGCTTCTTATCGGCACCACCATAGCCGGTCATGGTTTTCTTGATTTCATTTGGTGTATATTCAAAAGTCGGGAGGTTATGTTGCCTACAAACCAATAAAACTACACCGCGGGCTTCTGCCACAGATATACCTGTGGTGATATTTTTTGTAAAGAAGAGTTTTTCAATACTAACGCAGTCTGGTTGATTGAGTTTGATGATTTCGTGGAGTGATTCATAGATATCAAGAAGACGCTCTTGAAGAGGAGTATGGGCTGGCGTAGTGATTACACCATTATCTAACATCTTAGCGCGGCCAGTTGCGCGGCCGTTTTGAGTTTTTACATCGATGACACCAAAGCCACAAATACCAGTACCTGGGTCAATGCCGAGGATTTTCATAAACAGTTCCCTCGCATATTTGCGGGTTGAGTTGAGTTTATAGTGGATATTTTTGCGGATATAATATTCATCTGGTGATATATTTATTCATTAACATATTTGATCAACGTGGTGCGTAAATCTTTGACTGGGATGACAAATGGATCGCGGATGGTGGCAGGAGCGATGGCATGCTTGAAGCCTAGTTTTTTCGCTTCACTGATACGCTGATCTGGACGGAAAGCAGAGCGAATTTCACCTCCAAGACCGACTTCACCAAAAACAACATACTCTTCGGAAAGCTTGCGGCCGGCGGCAGCAGAGGCGATGGCAAGACAGACCGCAAGGTCGGCAGCCGAATCCTTAATTTTGATACCACCAACGACGTTCAAGAAAATATCCTTATCACTGAGGTTGAGTTTAGTGCGCTGCTCAATGACGGCAATAAGAAGATTGAGACGATTAAGGTCAAAACCGGAGGCGGCGCGCTTTGGATAACCAAAATTGGTTGGCGTGCAGAGCGCCTGAATTTCGACTAGAAGTGGGCGCGTGCCTTCAAGAGTGGCAAGAATGATCGAGCCATCGGTATTTTGACGTTCGGAAAGGAGGGCAGCAGAAGGGTTTTGCACCTCGCTCAGGCCTTTTTCATTCATTTCAAAAATGGCAGCCTCGGAGGTTGGTCCAAAACGGTTTTTCACGGCACGGATAGTCTTAAAACCGCCGTAACGATCTCCCTCAAAATTAACCACAACATCGACTAGGTGTTCTAGAACTTTAGGTCCAGCGAGAGTACCTTCCTTTGTTACGTGTCCAACAATAATAACGGCAGTATCCGTAGACTTAGCGGCTTGAATAATAAGATTACCGGCATTAGTGATTTGCGAGACAGTCCCGGGCGCAGAAGAGATTTCATTGATTGCCAGTGTTTGAATTGAATCTACGATCACAAGATCAAAATCACCACTCGAAATGGTCTTGGCAATATCGTTGCCGGAAGTGGAACTAGCAAAGACAAGCTTTTCAGAGTCAGCACCAAGACGTGCCGCACGCATTTTAACCTGACTAGCAGACTCCTCGCCGGAAACATAAAGGACACGATGCTGTTTTGCAACTTCGGCACAAATTTGCATAAGGATAGTTGACTTACCAATACCAGGCTGACCAGCAAGAAGAGTAACCGAGCCACGCAAAATACCACCACCCAGTACTTCATTAAGACCCGGAAATTCAGTTTTTAAGCGTTCTTTATCATTATCGACTGTGATTTCGTTGATTTTAGTGAACTTCAAAATCTTGCCGCTAGTTTTGGCTTGAGAAATCGCATTCTTCCCTGTAGACTCTGCTACAGCAAGATCCTCCACGATACTATTCCAGGCGTCACAATTACTACAATGGCCGGCCCACTTCGAATATTTGGCACCACAATTCTGACAGACAAACTGACTCGAAATCTTTCCCATAAGAAAATTATAGCAGGGTTTAATGGTAAAATGGTTTTATGATTAAAGAATTACTTGATGGATATTTAAGGATTTTTCCAGATGAAGCAGAAAATCTTAAAGATGCGATAAATTTAGCAAATCAAGAAATGAGCTCTGACCTAGAAATTACTAATCGTAAAAACTTTACTGGACATTTTACTGCGTCATCTTTCATTATTTGTCCTAAAGAAAAAAAGATTCTGCTATTAGAACATAAATCACTAAATAAATTATTACAGCCTGGTGGCCATATTGAGGAGTACGATAAAACTCCATTAGATGCAGCACTACGCGAGTTAAAAGAAGAGACTGGTCAAAATCCTGATAATTTTACATATATCCAAGTAGACCCTGAGAACTATTTAGTTCCTTTTAGGGTTGACTCACATCCAATTCCAGAAAATAGTAAAAAACACGAAGGCGCACATATGCACCATGATTTTGGATACCTTTTTGTGTCAGATTGTATTAAAGAGATTAAGATTGACCAGAATGAATCAAATGGATTTCGATGGATCGACCTTGAGGTTTTTTATGAGCTACCAACTTTTAAGAAAATATCTTCTAAGGTGCAAAACTTCTTAGCAAAATATCATGTATAATATGAGTATGATGAAAATGAAACGTGAGCGCGGGTTTACAATCCTGGAGCTGGTGGTAGTGATTTTCTTTGCTTCTCTGCTGCTGATTTTATTCTTTTTACAAAAACTAAATCTCGATGCGATGCATCGTGACGAGCAACGCAAAGAGGCGATCAATGCGATGTACTATGCGCTTGAAGAAGGATTTCATGCGAAGAATGGATACTATCCGGAAAATATCTCTGAAGAGAATTTAAAGGTGATGGATCCGAGTCTGTTTACCGACCCAAGCGGCATTAACCTCGGCCAAGAAGATAGCGATTATACATATGAAGCGGCAAACTGTACGAATGGTAAGTGTAAGGAATATACCCTGAAGGCAAGGCTAGAAAAGGAAGATACTTATATTAAGAAAAATCGCTAATATTAAAATATCCACTTCACTAAGTGGATATTTTTTATTGCTCAAGTATTCAGTTTATTAATTTGGTGATTATTTCGAGTTCCTCGAAATAGGTTTTTAATAATTTAATAATTTAATAATTTACTTATCAATCACCTGGTCGATGATACCATATTTCTTGGCTTCTTCAGCAGACATCCAGTTGTCGCGATCCATGTCTTTGATGATTTGATCAACAGATTTACCGGTGTTCTTAGCCATGATTTCAGCGAGACGCTTCTTCAAGAAGATACCTTCGCGGAGCATGATTTCCTGGTCGGTGATTTTACCTTCAGTGCCGGAACTTGGCTGGTGAATCATGATGCGAGAGTTTGGAAGAGCGAAACGTTTACCCTTCGCACCACAACTTAAGAGCATGGCACCCATAGAAGCCTGAAGACCGATACCAATCGTTTCAACATCTGGTTCGATATAATTCATGGTATCAATAATGGCGAGACCGTCATAAACGGAACCACCAGGGGAGTTAATGTAGAGTTTAATATCTTTCTTTGGATCTTCATGCGCGAGAAAGAGTAGCTGCGCAATTACGAGATTAGCGGTATGGGCGTTAACATCTTCGCCGAGGAAGATGATGCGGTCGTTCAAGAGACGAGAGTAGATGTCGTATGAACGTTCACCACGGTTGGTGGTTTCAATTACGGTTGGGACGAGATAATCATTTGTGAATTGTCTGGTCATATTACTCCTTTATTTATTAATTTTCGTTAAACCTGATTCGGCTTTGGGGATAGAATTCGAGTTAATTTGGTCGATCAGCTGGTTACTATAATAGACCGTCTGATTATATTTTGCGATGTCGGCATTGAGTCTTTCGACGTCTTTTTGTAACTCATTATACTCAGCATTCTGGTTACGAATGCGATCGATGAGAGTTTGCCTTTGTTGGTAAAATTCAGTCTGGGATATGAAATTACCATTGTTAGCATTATTATTAAACTGATTAACGTCGAGACTGAGAGCTTGCTGGGAGTTTTGATAGTTCTTCGTGCGAGTTTCGATGGCTTGCTTCTTTGACTCAATAGACTTTTTGAGCCGCTCAGTTTCGTCTTTCAATTTGGTGAAGACAGCATGATACTTTGTATTATATTCAACAATTCGTTGGCGGTCTGTGAAATACCGTTTGTAGTAATTTTCAAGAGAAGCGGGGAGATCAGCGATCTCGGTGCCGAGACGGGAGTGCAACTCGTCTGAGAATTCGGAGGCCGGATAGGACTCCATGGAGGTACGAAGCTCGGAATCTTGCGGAAGCTGATCGTAGACTTGCTTTAGTTCCTTGTCGAGGTCAGCTTTCTCCCAGAAATAGAGGCGATGATAAGCAGCGTGCAGCATTTCGTGCGCAGTTGTCACCTCGCGAACACCAGGAAGGTCCTTGGAATTAACATTATAGACATAGAGACGATCCTGATCCTCACGATAACAACCCAAGACGTAGACTTCCTGGCTGTGACTATGACAACTCTCGTTAAACGCATCTTTCTGCTGAAGCTCAGGATGGGTGGCGCGGAGAATTGTGTCGGCACGGCCAGTTAGCTTAATTGAGGAGACGATTTCGGAGAGATCACCCGTGAGGATAAAATCTCTGGCCTTAAATTCATCTCGGTATGAATAGGCGAAAAAGAGGATGGCGACGATAACTAGCCAGATGAGAAACGAACCAAACCCTCTTTTCTGCTTCATTATTTCTCTTTCTTCTCAATTTCTAGGACAAGCTTGTCGCCTTTTTGGTCGACTACAGCGATCTCACCTTTTTTGATTTGCTCAGAAATGATTGCCTCGGAAAGAATGGATTCAAGGTAATCCTCGATGGCGCGGCGAAGTGGACGGGCGCCATTTTTTGGATCGAAGCCTTTTTCAATAAGAAAATCAGAGGCTTTTTTAGTGAGTTTGAGTCCAAACGACTTGACGGCGAGACGTTTTTTGAGGTCGGAAATCATATTGTCAAAGATTTGTTCGACCTGCTTTTTGGTAAGAGCATGGAAGACCTCGATGGCGTCAAGACGGTTGATGAGTTCTGGGCGCATGGACTTCTTGAGAGCCTTCATGGCAGCGTTTTTACTGGCTTCATATTCTTCTTCGACAAATTTGTCGCTCTTTTTATCTTTAGTGCCAAAGCCAAATTCAGTATCATCATACATCTCATCGGCGCCAAGGTTTGAGGTAAGGATAATAACGGTATTATTGAATTTAATGTGATTACCCTGTCCATCAGTTAAGACGCCGTCTTCAAGAATCTGAAGAAGCATGTTAAAGACCTCTGGGTGGGCTTTTTCAATTTCGTCAAAGAGGACGACAGAATATGGATGACGACGCACGGCTTCAGTGAGTTTTCCGCCATCATCATAACCAACATAACCAGCAGGTGCGCCAACTAGACGAGAGACATTATGTTTTTCGCCAAATTCAGACATATCAATCTTAATCAATGCATTGTCGCCGCCAAAAACTTCACGCGCGATCACCCTAGCGAGCTCGGTCTTACCAACGCCGGTTGGGCCCATAAAGAGGAAGGAACCGATTGGACGTTTTGGATCACCGATGCCGGAGCGACCACGGCGAATTGCCTTAGCGACAGCTTTAATGGCATCATCTTGTCCAATGATGGCTTTGTCGAGGTGTTTCTCAAGATCGGTTAACATCTTCATTTCGGAGCCATGAACCTTGGAAACTGGAATGCCAGTCTTCAGGCTGATGGCGGTAGCGAGATTCTCTTCAGTCAGAACTGGAGCGATATCGTCACTCAGTCCAGCTTTCTCTAGTTTTTCAATTTCTTCATCAATTTTGGCAACGCGAGTTTTGTAGAGTGCTGCTTTTTCAAAATCTTCCGCTTCGGCAGTTTCCTCAATTTTCTTCTGGAGATCTTCGCGTTCGATTTTTAATTTCTTATATTCACCGCCACCTTTTTTATCGGCAGCTACTTTCGCGATGGCGCTAGCTTCATCTATTACATCAATGACTTTATCTGGCATAAAGCGGTCATTAATGTAGCGTTTCGACATATTAACGGCAGTTTCAAGAATTTCATCAGGGATGACTACACCATGATGTTTTTCGTAATGGGATTTGATGCCCTTCAAAATTCGTAACACAACAGTGTCAGAAGGCTCTTCGACAATGACGGTCTGGAAACGGCGAGAAAGAGCCTTATCCTTCTCAATAGTTTTACGATATTCATCCATAGTTGAGGCGCCGATGAGGCGAATTTGACCTCGGGCCAGAGCCGGCTTTAAGATATTAGCTGCATCGAGGCTACCCTCACCAGATCCTGCACCAGAGAGGAGGTGAATTTCATCAATAAAGAGAATCAGATCCTTGTTGCCTGCGGCTTCGTCAATAATTCCCTTGATACGCTCCTCAAATTCACCACGGAATTTAGTACCAGCTACAACTGAGCTGAGATCGATTTGGTAAATTTTCTTGCCGATGAGGCTGCCTGGAACCTCGTTTTTAGCAATACGCGTGGCAAGACCTTCAACGATGGCGGTTTTACCAACACCAGCTTCACCGATAAGGACTGGGTTTGACTTTGTACGACGACAGAGTACGGTAATGGTGCGTTCAATCTCTTGATCACGACCGATAACGGTGTCAAGCTTGCCTTGCTTCGCCATCTCGGTAAGATCTTGACCATACTTGGTTAGCCATTTGAGTGGAGCTTTGCGAGTAAATCCAGCTTTTTTCTGGTCGATTTTAGCGTCTTCTGCCTGCTTTTCAGTGTATTCCTCAATGGTATTCGTCAGATTATTGAGATCAACTTTAAGGCCTTGCAGAATGAGGCTGGCGCGCGAGTTTGGCTGACGTAAAAGAGCATAAAGAATATGTTCGGTGCCAATTAATTTAATTCCTTGCTCCTTAGTGAAGTTAGCGGCCATACGAAGAGTGAGGACAGCAGCCTCGGAAAGTGACATCATGGCCATCTGAGAACCAGGAACCTCGACGGCGGTGTGATTAATGGTTTTTTCAACCGACTCAAGATTAACATCTTCATCCGCTAAGAAGCGGGCACCGGTGCTAGTATCCTGAGAGAGGATGCCGAGAAGGAGATGTTCTGTACTCATGTAACCGTTATTATATCTTTTGGCATAATAAT
>CAUTNS010000022.1:0-11948 GCA_963540345.1 uncultured Candidatus Saccharibacteria bacterium
CCGTTAGCACTAAACTTGGCGAGCAGGCTCCTGGCAAAAAATCTACCTATCCAATTTTAAGCTATCAAACCGAACTAAAAACTCTTCTTGATTTTCTCTCCATTCCAGGCGAGCATAACCGCGAAAACGCCGAAGCAGCCATCCTTGCAGTACTAGATATTCTCGGATTCACTCTCGATGACTTATTTGTCTCACAGGATTCTGAACTTTACCTCAAAATCAAACAAGGACTTTCCACCTTCAAAGGCCTCCCTCATCGTATTCAATTTGTTAGGGAACTAAACCATGTTCGTTATTATGATGATAATTATTCATCCGCCTTTCCTGCCTCTGATGTAGCGATTCGTACCTTTGAAGATTACCCAACCATCCTAATCGCTGGCGGCAAAGATCGTCATCTTGATCTCACTGAGATGAAAAAACGCTTCTTTACTGCTAAAAACCTCAAAAAAATCATCCTCATTGGCGAAACACGTTTTATGTTATCCGAAGGCGAGGATCCAGAGAAATTCACTCTTTGTGATACCCTCGAGGAATCCGTCAACCTCGCTCGTCAACTTGCCGAAAAATACGCTACCGACCTCGATTCAAATTATGATCTCTGTATTCCATCCACTAACGAAGCTAGAATTAATCAGTCCGCAAAGCCAGCTATCGTGTTAATGAGTCCAGGTGCCGCCAGTTTTGATATGTTTAAAAACTTCAGTGACCGCGGCGAACAATTCCAGCAACTCGTTAACGCTATTTAATGGTAAAATAATATTAATGATCCCATCAAATATTACATCGATTTTAGATTCGTTCAGCAAAAAATCAGCTCAACCTAATCAGTCTACCCCGCTCACAAGGCCGGTCGTGCCATCCAGTGATGCTGTTTTTCGTTTTCTGAGTTATTATTTTGATCGTTCTACTCGTATCGCCTCATTTGTTTACCAGGGAATTGATAATGTTATTTTCACAGAAAAAATTTATTTTGCTCCAAAACCCGGCAGTGAAACCAGCATTTTTAATATTCTTGATGACCCAGAATTAAATCAACTCCTCGATCAGGCAATGTTTCTAGCTTTTATCTTGATCGGTACGAGTTACTATAAGGCACATCCAACTGCCAATATTCGACTCGATCGACCACTTGATGATTTTCAAGCACGTTTCTTTTCAACTGTTTATCAAGAAGGTCTTAGTCAATACGCCTTTGAAAATCGACTCGATCGCTCCAAACTTGCAACTTTTCGCGCCACCAATGGCTTCCAAAATAAACCAGCCGTCAGCTATCGCGGAAATGGTATCTTAGCATTACAATCCGGCGGTAAAGATAGTCTCCTGGTGGCCGAACTTCTCAATGAGAGAGGCATTAGCTTTACACCATGGTATATCTCTAGTAGCCCCGACCACAGCCATCCAAACGTCATTGATCATCTGGATGATAATTTTAACCATCAAAAAGCCAGTATCGTTTATCGACAAATCGATCGCCAGCATCTCCAGCTTTCTGGTGGGCTAAATGGTCACGTACCGGTTACTTTTATTGTCGAGTCTCTCGCAATTATTCAGGCCATCTTAAACCATCAGAACATCATTATGACCAGTATTGGTCGCGAAGGTGAAGAGCCACATGCCATGATCGGCGATCTCCCAGTCAATCACCAGTGGTCAAAAACTTGGCAAGCCGAACAGTTGATGACTGAATATATTAATCGATATCTTTCCCCAGACCTCCATGTCGGATCTCCAATCCGCCACCTTAGCGAACTTCGCGTAGCAGATCTCTTTGTTCAAAAATGTTGGCAAAAATACGGATATAGCTTTAGCTCTTGCAATGAGGCAAACTACAAGCAAAATAACCACAACAGTACCCTCAAATGGTGTGGGCACTGTCCAAAATGTGCAAATTCCTATCTATTATTTTGTCCATTTATTCCACCACAATATCTCCAATCACTCTTTAACGACGTCGATCTCTTCCTTGATCCAAATCTCACCAAAACCTTCAAAGGACTCCTTGGCGTCGGCGGAGAAATGAAGCCATTTGAATGCGTAGGCAGCACTGAAGAATTACGCGCCGCCTATCATCACCGCATGACGGTGCCGCCAATTGCAATCCCACAAAATCCTCAAATCAAAAATTCTCCAGTTACATATTGGCAGCCAGTCTATGCAAACCTACCTTTCTCAGTGCCACTTAGCAACTTTAATTATCTAGCCGAGTCCGAAAATCAAGAATACTTTAAGAACTTTTTCGAAAACTATAACAGAAAACCGACTGAACAAGACTCAGCTTCCCTCACGCCTTCCGAGTTACAACAACAAAACAATCAAAAAGCCGACCGAGTTTTGGCCATGATTGAACGTCGTAAGCAGCTTGAAAAACTTCGCCGTAGCAGTAAGCAAAGGCAGCGTGATTTTTAAAACCTACTGAATATTTCAATTCTTTTCCTTCACTTTAAAATTAGCGAATAAGAAGACATTAGGTCTTAAACTTTACTTTTATTCTAGGTCGCGCTAGAATAAACATAAGAATTAATAGAATAAACATTATGGCAAAAACAATTACTAAAAAATCAAGCAAATCTACCACAAAAACCTCAGCAAAAACTACCGCAAAATCCCCAGTAAAGACCACAAAACCCCTCGCAAAGACCAGCAATAAAGAAGTCACCAAAAAGCCAAAAGTCAGAGACGAAAAAAATGTCAAAAACGATAATTCAATGACTTACTTCTGGGGTGGTCTTGGTATCGTCCTTTGCGCGGCAGGTGCCCTCATTGTCCTCCTCTGGGGCATTGGAGCAATGTTAAATAAATAGTAGAAGTTAATAGTTACGGTGGGTCAATGAAATTTTATGTAGTAAGACACGGACAAACAAGTTGGAATACTCTTGGTATCAACCAGGGGTGGTCTGACATTGAACTAAATACTACCGGAAAATTTCAGGCACTCAAAGCTCGCGAGGAGCTAAAAAACGTTCGTTTCAATATTGCCTATTCCTCACCATTACAGCGAGCCGCCAAAACCTGTCAAATTATCCTCGGTCGCTCAATTCCGGACAAGTCAATTTTTAGTGATCTTAGCCTTGAAGATTCCATTGAGTTAAGTCACATCTACCTCGACAAAGAACAGCCAAATGCCAATTGTTTTATTCGCTACTCAGAAGATCTCATCGAGCGTGGACTTGGAGTTTTTGAGGGAAAAGAAGGTTCTCGCATTCATGAAATTAGCTGGAAAGACGGTTTTAATGCCGATCGCTTCAAGATGGAATCTGTACCACACATGTTCCAGCGCATCGACCGCATTCTAAAATATATTCAAGCTGATGCCTTAGAAAATTATGGGGAAGATGCAAAAATCCTCATCGTTGCCCATGCTGGTATTATTCGTATGATAGACTACGTACTTCGTGGAGGAACCGAACAAGGACTCTTCTATTCAGCACTCTATGACAGCGCGATTGAGACTCGTCTCAAAAACTGTGGCATTCAAGTTTACGACCGCTAAAATCTGTGATAAAATAATAATCATATTAATGGACCTTCGCCAAGTGGTAAGGCAACGGGTTTTGGTCCCGTCATTCGCAGGTTCGAATCCTGCAGGTCCAGCCAATTTGAATTTTAAAATAGACACCTATGGGTCTATTTTTTATTCCTCTATATCCCCCATAAAATTTACCTCACCGATAGTTGTAGCTTATTCCTCCATAAAATCTGCGTCCATCGCCACCTGTAATTCATATCCAGGAAATGCCTTCTTAATATCCTCGACCGCCGCCCGGAAAGCTTCCTCGCGATTTTCAGCATCAAAACTCACTACTAAATCAAATCGCATTCTTTTTTGCTCCTTCATTAAGTAAAAGCCATGCACTTGTCGTATGTATTTATGTGCTAACACTATTTCTTTCACCTTCCTCTGTGCTGCCACCACTTCTTTATCTTTTGTATTTACAGAATATACCCCTATCGCAGTCAAGAGAACCTGATGCGTCCGAATCACCTTAATCGCAATTTCCCTCAACAACTGATCTAGATCTGCTACGGACAAAGTATCAGGCACTTCAATATGTAACGACCCATTCCAACGATTTGGTCCATAATTATTTAGAACCAAATCATATACCCCTAAAACATTTGGAAATTGCATAACGGTTTTCTGGATCTTCTTCGCAATCTCTATGTCACTTTGTTCACCCAACAGCTGAGAAATTGTACTTTTCAACATTGAAATTCCCGATTTCAAAATTACAACCGAAATAATTGCGCCAAGTATCGCCTCAAGCGAAATCTGAAAGAATAAAAATATACCTGCTGCCACTAAGGTCGAAAACGAAATCACCGCATCAAGCGTCGCATCCTCACCAGAATTAATTAATGAATCTGAATTGACATTTTTCCCAACCCGTTTAACATAAAATCCTAGTACGATCTTCACGACGACTGCCACCCCAATAATAATTAGTGACACTGGGTTATACTCAGGTGTCTCAGGGGGAATAATTTGTTTTCCCGATTCAAATAGGGACGTAATGCCTGCATATAAGATAATTACCGCAATCAGCATTGCGCTTAAATATTCGATTCGACCATGTCCAAAAGGATGTTTTTTATCCGGCTCTTTTCCCGCTAGCTTTGTCCCCACAATCGTAATCAAAGAACTCGCCACATCCGATAGGTTATTTACCGCATCAAGTACAATTGCAATCGAGTTTGATAAAAGTCCAATTGTAGTTTTAAAAATTACCAAAAAAACATTCGCAACAATCCCAATCATACTCGTGCGCACGATAATCTTCTCGCGTAATACGCCCTCTTGGTTAGTCTGCCTAATTTCACTTAAAGTCGTCATAATATTTGTTTATCTTACCATAAATTATAGACTCGCGTCAGTGCCACTTTTGATATAATAATCACATGAATGATCTCGAAAAACGACTTTCCATCCTCAAGTCAGACCTTACCACTACCTGGCAGAAGCTTCAAATTACGCAAAAAATCACAAAACTCGAAGATCTTGAACGCCAAATCTCTGAACCAGAGCTCTGGCAAAATCCTGAAAATGCCAAAAAAGTAAATACTAGTTTTAGCCGCCTCAAGTCTGAAGTCGAACCTTGGCAGATGCTAGAAATGCAAACCTCTGATCTTCAGGAAATTCTCGAACTTCAAGAACCAGATTTAATTTCAGAGATCAACGATCAGCTCACCTCAATGGAACAGACTCTTGCTGGCCTAAAAAAAGCTCTTCGTTTCACTAATCAGTACGACGAAAAAAATGCCATTATTCGAATTACCGCCGGAGTTGGTGGCACCGAAGCCATGGACTGGGCTGGCATGCTTGAGCGTATGTATTTGCGCTTTTTTGAAAAAAATAATTACACTATAGAGCTTATCGAACGAACTGCTGGGGAAGAAGCCGGTATAAAAACCGCAGTTTATGAAGTTTACGGAAATTATCCTTATGGCAATCTTAAATCCGAACATGGCGTGCATCGTCTCGTCCGACTTTCACCATTTAATGCTGATAATTTACGCCAAACCTCTTTCTCGCTTGTTGAAATTCTCCCTATTCTTGATAGCGAAGACGATTTAAAAATCGATGAAAAAGACCTCCGTATTGATACCTACCATGCTGGTGGCCACGGCGGTCAATCCGTTAATACTACTAACTCAGCCATCCGCATTACTCACCTTCCAACCAACACAGTTGTTGCAATTCAGAATGAAAGATCCCAACTACAAAATCGTGAAAAGGCGATGGAAATTTTGCGCGGAAAATTGATCCAGATGCAACAAGAACAACAGGCAGAGTCAATTAATCAACTTCGTGCCGGCGAATCGGCAAAGTGGGGTCAGCAAATCCGAAATTACGTGCTCCAGCCATACAAGCTTGTCAAAGATACTCGCACTAAATACGAAGAAACCGACGCCGACGCCGTTCTTAATGGTAAAATTGATGGTTTTATTGACGCCTATCTTGAATCACAAATTGGTGAAGACTAATTTATAAAATTCTAAGCTTTTACTCACAATGCGTTTATGTTAAAATATTGGTATGATATTGTTCGACCATGTCACCAAACATTATCACGGCGACAGCCGGCCTGCCCTTGATAATATTTCCATGCATATTGCAGCCAACGAATTTGTTTTTCTCGTCGGAAAATCTGGTGCAGGTAAGTCGACACTTCTCAAAATGATTACCAAAGAAGAAATTCCCGATTCCGGTAAAATCGTAATTGGCGGTATTGATCTCGATTATGTTAAGAAAAAGCATATCCCAAACTACCGACGACGCATCGGTGTAGTTTTTCAGGATTATAAATTACTCCCAACTCGCACGGTTTACGAAAACGTTGCCTTTGCTCTAGAAATTGCTGGCATGAGTAATCATGAAATCGAAAATACGGTTCCAAAAGTTCTCGACCTAGTTGGACTATCTGATAAAGCCTACCGTTTTCCAGACAACCTTTCAGGTGGTGAGAGGCAACGCGTCTCGATCGCACGTTCCGTAGCACGACAGCCAAAAATCCTCATTGCCGATGAGCCAACTGGCAACCTTGATGTCTTAACCTCAAAGGAAATTATCGACTTACTGCAGAAAATTAATGATTACGGCACAACAGTTTTAGTCACTACTCACGACGCCAGTATCGTGAATCTCCTCAAGAAGCGTGTTATTACCATGAAAGATGGCAAGATTGTTTCCGACCAAAAAGAGCATGGCATTTATCGTCTCGATGGCAATAATGATGGGATCTCAAGATTACCTCACCCAGGCTATATGCGTGCCACATCATACCTATCGCCTGAAGAAAACCCACTAGCTCACAAAAAATCAGTTATCGAAGTTAATATTAATCAAAACGAAAATAATAATGAATTAACTGAACACAAAACGCCAAAGCGTAGGCGCTTAATTCAATAGGAGACAGAAAATCATGAAACAAAAAAGCAAAAATACCACAATCGATCGTCTAAAAACCATGTCAAAAAACAGTCGCGGTAACCTTATGCGCAATAATTTGCGTATTTTGAAGTATGGCGTCATTGGTTATGGTCGCAATATCTGGCTCTCCATTACTTCAACATTCGTCATGACCCTAACTTTGATTCTACTTTTTGTTACCGTAATTGCTAGCATTATTCTTTCATCAACCGCTGATCGAATGCGCGATAAAATCGATATCACTATTTTTCTTAAGCCTGGTACCGAAACTTCTGTCCTCCAGGAAATGACTGATATTATTAAGAAAGACACCAATGTTAAATCTGCAGAATATTCCACTTCCGAACAGGAATACGCAAAATTTACAGAAGAGACTAAAAAGGCTGGCGACGTCGCGCTCCTTGCTACGCTAAACGATGATGATATGAAGGAGTTGATGCTAAAATCCATGCAGTCCACACTTCGTATAAAAGTCTATAACGCCGACAGACTCGACAATATTAAAGATATTGTAAATACCGATACTACCTTCCGCGACAATATCGATCCTAAAAAAGAGCCGACCTATAACACCAACGATACCGCCATTGAAACTATTGCCTCTTGGGCTAATATCGCAAAAACAGGAGGTTTTGCGCTCTCCGGCATTTTCCTCATCATCTCAATACTCGTCATTTTCAATACCATCCGTATGGCGATCTACTCTCGTAGTGAGGAGATCTATATGGAAAAGCTAGTCGGTGCAGACAATCATTTTGTGCGCGGCCCATTTCTTGTTGAAGCAATGATTTCAGGAATACTCGCCGGTATTTTCTCCACAATTTTAGGATTCATCTTCTTTGGCTTTGCCGCACCAAAGCTCGCTTCTTACGACATCGATGTGAGTGAAATTAGTAGATATATTTATTCTCCAAGTATGGGCTTAATTGCGCTCGCGCTTATCGGGCTCGGTCTTATTATTGCCTTCACTTCATCGCGCCTTGCCGTCTCCAAATATCTGAAACGTGTTTAACTAGTTCACTGCAAAAAATTCAAAGAATCGATACATAAATATTATTTGCCCCAGTAAAATCAACTCACCTTTCAAATAATTTGACTCTATATACTTCTTATGCTAAAATCTATCCACAAAAGCTAACATTCCGAAAGGAGGTTACAATATGACAAAAAGAAAAAAACAAGCCAAAAAACAATCGAATCGCACGTCCCTATCTAAACTAAAAAGACTGTTTATTTTTGTCACCGTCCTCGTTCTTGGCTTCAATTTTCTACCAAATCTTTTTGACAATCCAAAGCAAGCTTTAGCCATTGAAAACGAAGCCTATTGTACCTCAAATGCTTGTCGTGCCGCAAAAAAAGCAGAAAACGAAGCTACTGCCAAGGCCAACGAAGCCTCCAAAGCTGCCACTACTCTTGAAGGAGAAGTCGAACGCTTACAGCAAGAAATCACCATGTATGAGGCACGTATTAAGGCTAATGAAGCCGAAGCCGAAGACCTAAAGCTAAAAGTTGAGGAAACTACCAAAAAACTAAAGCTTCAACAGCAAGCTCTAGCTAACATGCTAATTAATCTCCATTTTGAAGACGACGGTGATGCCATCATGATTCTTGCTGGCTCCAGCTCGATTTCAGATTTTGCTGAGCGCCAAACCCGTGTGGATACCGCAAAAAACCAGGTTACTCTCTCCGCTCAAACCGTCAAAACCATGAAACAGGACTTGGAGAAGCAAAAAACAGAAGTAGAACGCGTTATTGCGGACCAACAAATTCAGCGTAAAGCCGTTGAAGATAAAAAAATTGAACAACAAGAACTAATCCTAAAGTATCGTGACAATGCAGCTGCCTTTGCACTCGAAGCCGCCACTTCTCGTGAAGAAAAGATTAAATTAATTAATCAAGAATATAGCGATCACCTGCAAAGAATGCGCAATGGTGGAGGATTCGGTACTGTCGCAAACGGCTACAACAGTTATGAATCATTCATCGGCAATTATGGTTTTGCCTGTCCACGCGATAATATCCGCGGCATCCTTGATTCATACTACACTTGCCAATGTACCAGTTACGCCGCCTACAAGGCTGTAGAATACTGGGGCCCACACATTCGTGTTACCGGATGGGGAAATGCTTATAGCTGGGCTGCGGCCGCCAGATCACTCGGCTATCGTGTCGACCGAACACCAAGTGCTCACTCAATTGCCCAAACCGCCTCTGGTGCCTGGGGTCACGTAATGTGGGTTGAATCAGTCAACGCCAATGGCACTATGAATGTCTCTGAATACAACAATCTCTATTCCTCACGTTCAGGACAATGGGGCGACTTCGGTTACCGTGTTGGCGTAAGTCCTGCTGGATATTACTTCATCCATTTTGATTAATAAACCACCCTGCCGGATATTACTTGATCCGTTTTGATTAGTAAGTCATACCGCTTCTGCTATGTTATAATCTAATACATGAAGAATACGGAAAAAAGTAGGCAAGTCAGTCTCGGCGCAACCGCTGTCTTAAGCTTCGTTACCCTAATTGTCGGCGCTTTTATCGGTGCAAACTGGAATAATCTATATTTACAATTTTCGCCATACATCAATTTAAACCAAAAAGTTTCTACCCCAGGCAAATGGGAAGAACTAAACGAAGTCTATTCTCAAATTTCAGCAAACTACGATGGAAGCATCGACAAGGCTGCCATGATCGAAGGGGCAAAAAAAGGATTGACCGCCTCACTTGGGGATCCTTATACCGTCTATTTCGATGCCAAAGAAGCTGTCGACTTTAAATCTAGTCTTAATGGCGAAATTAAAGAGGCTGGGGTAGGAATCGAAATGATGAAGCAAGGGGATTACGTCGTAGTCACCAGAACCCTCCCAGACAATCCAGCCAGAAAAGCCGGGGTTCATGCCGGTGATGTCATCTTTGCAATTAACGACGAAGAAGTTTGGGACAAGGATACTGACATCATAGCCAGTAAACTTCGCGGTAAGTCTGGAGAAAAAGTCAAACTAACGGTCGCTCGCGAAAAACAGAAGCTTGATTTCGAACTCATTCGCGAAAAAATAAATAATGTCTCTGCCGATGTGACTTATCAAGACAAAACTGCAATTATTTCCGTCTACCGTTTTAGTGAAGACACCGGCACACTAGTGGAGTCATTCGCAAAAGATTTTAAGAAAAAAGGTATTAATAAAGTCATCTTAGATTTAAGAAATAACGGCGGTGTTTTCGTCAAGGCCGCACGCGATCTTCTCTCGCTTTGGCTCGATGGCGACAAGATCCTTATTCAAAAATCCACCACCTCAGGACAAACTATCACTTACGCAAAGCGCGGTGAAGCCGTTCTAAAAGACACTAAAACCATTGTGCTCGTCAATAATGCCACCGCTTCAGCCTCAGAAATTGTCGCTGGTGCGCTCAAGGATTATAAAAAAGCCACCATTGTTGGTACAAAAACCTATGGCAAAGGCGTCGTCCAAACTATGCTTGAGCTCTCCGGCGGTGCGCTACTTAAAGTTACTACTGCCCACTGGTATACACCAGATAACCAAACCATTAACAAGACTGGTATCTCTCCAGATATTGAAGTTGAACGTACCTACAATGACATCAATAGCGGCAAGGATCCTCAGCTCGACAAGGCAAAAACTCTTTAATTCGACAAATTCCATTGAAATTGCTATAATATACTTATTATGATTAAAGTTTATACCACCCCTACTTGTATTTATTGCCATGCTCTTATGAACTGGCTTAATGAAGAAGGAATTGATTTTCAAGAAATTGACGCAAACACCGTTCCAGGTATCACTGCTGTCCCTGTAACTGTTATCACAGACAAAGATAACAAAAATCCTATCCAAATTATCGGTTTCGATCGTGACGGCATTACCGAAACTATCGAAAAATATGGTCTTCGTACAAAATAATCATTAAAACGGAGGTATTCTATGACCACCAAAAAGGAGAAGCCAGCCATACTTTTTGTCCACGGTTTTCGCGGCAATCATTTTGGTCTCGAAGAAGTCATAACAAAGTTTAAAGATCTTGGATACCCTGTTTATGCACCAGATATTCCTCCTGCTTTCAATACGCAATCCGAAAAACTACCGACACTAAAGAATTTCACCGCTGAGGGGTATGCGACCTGGATTGCAGATTATATTTTAGATAATAATCTCGACCGGCCAATCTTAATTGGCCATTCAATGGGTTCAATCATTGCTGCAGCCACTGCCGAAAAATACCCAAACCTAATTAATGAAAAGATCTTTTTTCTTTCACCAATCTCCGAACATACGCCAAAATTCATCTCCGTAATTATTCCTCTGATCGCCTTTATTCCAAACAAATTAATTAGCTTTATTGTTACAAAATATCTGATTGGGACAATGGGAAAGCCCCACTTTAAGCAGATTCTTGATACCACGATGCTCTGTGCAAAAAAGTTTACTAGTATTAGTGATGAAATTAAGGCAGCCAAATTCTCCGTTAAGCACGCAATCTCCGATTTTAACTTTACCAAAACGTGCTTTTTTATCGCAGGAAGGGAAGATCGATTAAATCATCCAATAAAAACCAAAAAAGTTGCTGAAAAGTTTAACGGCAAAGCCACTTTTATTCAAAAATCTGGTCACTTAATCAACTATGAAGTTCCTGATGAATTGTTTGCATTAATTAATCAAGATCTCTAAGTATTTTATTTTACCCATTTTACTAAGCTCTGATATTCATCTGAGTCTTTGTCGTAGCTGTCTAAAATATCTTCAATATAAGTTTTACCATTGGTGATATTTAATGTCTCTACGTCAGGGCAAGCCACTAACAATCGGATAATAGCTTCGTCAGTAGCGATATTTGTCATTGATTTTTTCTCACCACTTCGATAAGATCCAACCCTGAGTTCTTTATAAACAAAACGTTTAATTCCAGCTTGCAAACAATATTTTAAGCAATTTTCACAAGTCGCCATCTTATTATAAAGTGTACAGCCCGTCACATCGCGTCCCGCAAAAAGTAACGC
>CAUTNS010000023.1:0-11879 GCA_963540345.1 uncultured Candidatus Saccharibacteria bacterium
GGGGCTGACAAAGCTTAGACGGATTATTAACAGATATCAGGCATGACGATTGATACCGTAAGTATTGAATAAGTGAAGAAACAACTTCAAAGCACGTGCTTTATGCACCTGTTTACGCCTAATTATTTATAGGCCGGTTTAGATATAGTTTTCCGGATGATCTAAATTGTTATAAAATAGGAAATAGGGGTAGTCCATTGACGGGGACTACTTAGAAAAAATAGTCATGACGACTAGTAGTTTTGTTCCGTTGCCGCTACTAGTGTAAGTCGAGATGAAACAAGGAACTATGCATGTAGAATGATATCATGGAGATTTTTCGGACCCGGAGGCAGTATCCGGCAGCTCCACCAGAATTTAAAAATGATCCCCTCTGGGGGATTTTTTATGACAGATGGTAGGAAAATATTCCACATGTGGAAAACAAAAAAATCATAAAAATTGTATTCAAAAACATGTTGACATAAGCGATTTAGCGCGGTAATATAGAGGTAGCTTTTGAATAAAAAAATTATTCAAAGCCAAAAACAAACAATATAGCCAAAAAACTCCACACTCTATAAGAAAAGTCAGTATTCCTCGCAGTTTAGCTGACTTTTCTTTTTTTCTAAGAAGGACTTTGAGATAAAAGTCTTTTTTGTTAGTATTTGAGATTTAGACTTGTTTGTATTTTTGATGTCGTAGACCAATGATTGGCGGATGGCTGCAGGTGGGATTTATTACGAATAGCAAACATAAATCTAGGTTGAGCTGATTGTACGTGTCCGCTATGATAATATGATGGGGTGAAAACTGGATAACGGTTAAACAGTTTTTAAAGTAAATGAAGAGTGCAAATAATAAGCAATGACGGGATGAAAATAAAAAGTAAGCAAAGTATTATTGAAGAAGCTTTAGCTTACTTTTTTGTAGGTTTATCTCTATAAAATTAATTGAAGTGTAAACCGGTTATGTTATGAGTAGGTGTTGGATGAGTTTGAAATAATATCAATAAAAATATATTAAAGACGTAATCAGAGTTGAGAAGAGATATATCCTTTAAATGCATGGATGACCTATATGGTGGCTGGAATAGTGTTATATAGTAAATTGCGAAAGTGGGCGGTATTGGCCAGCTTTTTGCAGGGTCTTTGAGCTTATGGTAAATAAAGGACGGGCGTATTCTAGATACTAAGAAACAATAAGTAGATGGCTTAATTAATATCGTAAATGTTTATGTTTACATGCAGTTTATGCTTCATCGTAATTGAACTATGTGGCGGAATTTCTGAAAAATATTAGTTTCTTGGAAATGTTTGGTGCTCTATATTTTTGGTGTTTTATATTTTTTATATAGATCGCAATTTAAAAACTTGAATTTTCAAAAGAAGAGGGAAGGTAAAATATTGTAATAGTTGTAAAAAATAATAATTGTAAATTGCGGCTTATGTTGTAGTTTATGCAGATAAGAATTACAACAATATTAAAAATATTATAATATTGTTGTTATAAATACGACATAATTTGAAATACTATTATTAGCTTGTAATAGATATAATTAATGACGGATATTGTGTTTGTTGTAATAATAACTATATAATTCTAGTAAAAATGCTTGCAATAATATAATGGTTATGTTAGTATAAGAGTGTCGAAAGACAAACATAAAAATCAACAAATAAAAAGGATTGTGAAATCAAATGTAAATTAAAAAGTTGGTTTTAGAGTCTTAATAATATGAAAATATGATTAAGACAAAAACTGTGGAGGGGAACAGAAAAACGGATGCCCCACTATACGTGGAGCGGTCAAAATCTAGGTGGAGATGGTTGCGGTATATATTTATTGTTTTAGCGCCGGATAACCACCCACCTGGATTCAGGATGTAAAAGGGGAGAGCACATTATTTAGATATACCAGACGTCTGGGATATAGAGGTGTTTAGATTAATAAAATCGATAGAAAATTATATATGATGGTTGAGGCTGTCGCATATTTCTATAGCGATTTCTAGAATCCAATGAGCATCAGCTATTTATTGCTAAAACAATTGTACATTATTGCTTAAGATGAGCCCTGAAGTGATTTACAGATATGGATGGGGGATCACTCGAGAATAATATAAACACAGTTTATGACTAATTCGAGTTTTCTATTGCTGTTTATTTCTAGATTAACGGAAACATATAAAGAGGTTTTCGTAATGAAGAGGTGGTGGTTATTTTACTTTTTAGGGTTTTGAACAATTATTTTACATAAAATAGCGTATAATATTTTTATGATTAATCGGCTTATTCTTATTTTGTCGCTGATTGTATTTGCTATTATTTTAGCTATTTTGTTTTTGACATCACCAGCAATAATTGGACCAGTTGGAATATTATTTTTCTTTGTAATGGTCTACTTTTTGTCGTTTGGGGCGGTAACTTTTTTTATGCATTTTTTCGTGAGGATATTCTTCTCAAGGAAAAATATGATAAAAAAGGATTATATAAAATCTGGAATTATTGCGATATTACCAATCACCGTGTTGGTGTTAATCGCATCTGGGGTAAGGAATCCAGTGATCTTAGTGGCGGGGCCACTATTTTTGGTTAGCTTAAATGTTTTTTTGTTTAGTAAAATTAACGAAACTTAAAACGGATATGGTAAAATATTTGTATGAGCAATGGTAATGTTGGGCCAGGTCAAACGGTGGGGCAATGGAATAATTTTGAGGCGCTAAATACTCCTGAGTACAAAAATTTAGATCCAGCATTAACTAAGACCGAGAATTCTTTTGAGCAAAATATTGAACAAAAAAATGAACAATTTTCTAAAAATGTGGATCGTGTAGATGAATTGACGAAAGATGCTTATGGAAATACTGCAATTTTGGGAAATGCCAGTATTAATGCAATGGACTTTCAGCAGCAGCCGAGTGTGGGGATAGCGCCATTAGGCGAGGTGGTTACATTAGAAACTTTACGTACAGATAAAAAAGAAGACATTTTGGGAACTGATTTGCCAAAGGCGAAAGATATCGATGGCTTGGAACCGGAATTCGTGAAGGCAGTGGACTCAGTGATTGCTATAAAAGATCCCGTGAATAAATATAAAAAGATGCGTGAGCTCAGAGATAATTTGTTGCGAGATAGGTATGGTCGAATATTGGGGCAAGGAAATGGGTAGGGAAGAAAAATGAATGGAAATCGAATAGAGGAATTGATCCAAGGTGGAGACCATCGAACTGATGGTGATATTGAACAAAATAATTCTACATCCGAGAATGAGGTGAATAATAAGACTGCAGAAATAGCGCAACCCGAAATAAATAGGATGGTTCAGAAAAAAATAAGCCCAGGTATGGGTGTGGGGATATTGGTTTTTTTTGTAATTCTTTTGGTAATAACCGTTGTGACGGTGAGATTTTTAAGAAAAAAACGTAAGGCAAAGGAATATGAGCGTTCACTAAAATTAATTCCTATGTTAATTCATTTGCCTCCATCAACAGATGATATTCAGGGGGGCGGCCGTGATGAGCGTGATGTTAATGATGAAGCGATTTCACAAGCGACAATTATGTATACGATTATTTCCTCAACTTTGAAGAAGGATGGAATTAAGACGCATGTGTATGGACAGAAATATTTCTCATTTGAGATTGTGGCGGTTGATGGATTCGTTAAATATTATGCAGTGGTACCAGCAGTCCTAACTGAGACTGTTAAGCAAGCAGTTTTGACATCTTATCCTACGGCTAGATTGGAAGAGACTGATGTAGAAGATATTTTTAGTAGTGATGGAATGGATGAAACAACTAGTGCGCAGATATGTAGTTTGGGTGTTGAAAATACGGTTTCTGGTGGCGAACTGGTGATGAAAAAAGAGGTTGAATATCCAATTATGACCTTCCAGGATATGAAGTGGGATGCACAACTTGCTCTACTTAACGCGTTTTCAAAGGTAAAAAAGGGCGAGGGGATGGGGCTTCAGGTCATGTTTAGACCACTACCTTCTAGTTGGACAAAGAATGCAGAACAAAAAATTAAGAATATTAAATCTGGTAAGAAAAGTTGGGGAAGTGGTGGCACTTATTTACCGCTCCGAGTACTAAATTTATTTTTAGATATACTCAAAGCTCCATTTGAAGTGCCAGATGAACACAAATATGACAAGAATGAACAAGAAAAAGAAGAATTGACTCAAAAGAAGCAGGAAGAGATCCAGGCGATTGACAATAAGTCAAAATATCCAGCTTTTGAATGTTTAATCCGAATTGTGGCACATTCAAGCTCAAAGCCGCGTAGTGAAGGGTTGGTTGGCGGTGTAGTTGCAGCATTCTCCCAGTTTGATTCGCCAAATTCAAATGGTTTCAAATACGATTTGAATAAAAAAGTTGATCAGCTGGTAACAGATTATATTTTTAGGTTTTTTCCAATTTCGAATAAAAAAATTGTTCTAAATACTCAAGAGTTAGCATCGATTTTTCATTTACCATCTCAGGCTTCAATTCCATCAAGTGGCGTTGAAAGGCAAATGACAAAACAAGTTGATGGCCCAATTGCGTTAATTACTGATGGTGTTTTGATCGGGAATAACGTTTATCGTGGCGCAACAAAAGAGATTAGACTAAGTGTTAATGACCGCAGGCGTCACATGTACGTAATTGGTGCTTCTGGTATGGGTAAATCTGTATTTTTGAAGAATATTGCATACCAGGATATGTTAGCCGGGAAGGGTTTTTGCTTTATTGATCCACATGGAGACGTCACGGAAGAGCTGCTTTCGATGGTACCAGAGGATCGAATTGATGATGTGATTTATTTTGATCCATCTGACATGGAGTTCCCGATTGGTATGAATATGTTGGAGGCAAAAACACCGGAAGAGAAAGATTTTATCGTACAAGAGGGAATTAATATGCTTTATTCATTGTACGACCCTGGACATACTGGTATTTTCGGTCCGCGCGGTGAGCAGATGTTTAGGAATGCGGCACTACTTCTGATGAGCGATCCTAAGGGAGCGACCTTCTTGGATATTCCAAGCCCTTTTATTAACGCGGATTTGGTGATGGATAAATTGAAGTATGTAACAGATAGAGATCTGTACGATTACTGGACTAAGGAGTTCCCAGCTTCACAGAAGTCAAATGATGCAGGCGAAGTGATCACGTGGTTTGCTTCAAAATGGAGTCCGTTTAAGCAGAATACGATGATGAAGCGGGTACTTGGTCAGGTAAAATCGGGCTTTAATATTCGCGAAATCATGGATCAGCAGAAGATTTTATTAGTTAACCTTTCGAAAGGTAAACTTGGTGAGCTTAACTCAAAACTTCTTGGTATGATTTTCGTAATGAAATTCCAGACTGCCGCTATGTCACGTGTGGATACACCAGAGAAGGATCGTAAAGATTTTTGTCTATTTGTGGATGAGTTCCAGAACTTTTCAACAGAATCATTTGAGTCAATTCTCTCTGAGGCTAGGAAATTCCGCCTGAATTTGATTGTGGCAAACCAGTTTATGACGCAGTTGACTGATAAGATTCGAGAAGGTGTATTAGGTAACGTAGGTACGATTGTGGCTGGCCGTGTTGGTGTAACGGATGCAGAAATGCTTGAAAAGGTATTTACGCCAGTTTTTAAGGCTGAAGATTTGCATAAACAGCCAAATCATCATGCTATTACAACGGTCTTGATGAATGGTATGCCGTCTTCGCCATTTACGATGGAGCTTTTGGCGCCAATCGGAAAAGAAGATCGCAATGTGTTTGAATCGCTCAGGGAATACTCTGCAAAGAAATATGGTCGTCCGGGGGCGGAAGTGGATAAAGAGATTGATCAGAGATTAAGTGTCAATGAGGGGGAAGATGACGATCAAGGTTTAGCTGGCGGTGATTTTGTTGAGAATGAGAATGGAATAGGGATTGATCTTGGGGTGGCTAGAGTTCCTGCAGATCAGGCGATTCCAGGCTCAAGAGAAGCCGAGCGCTTAATTCAGCAGCAGCGAGTTGGGAGTGCTAATATACCTGAGCGAGAATTAACACTTGAGGAGATCGATGCGGAGCTTGCGAGGATGTCAAGTGAAGCTAATGAGGATTCTGCAAGAATGTCAAATGAAACGAATGAGGACCCTGCAAGGATGTCAAATGAAGCTAATGAGGATCCTGGCGTATCTCAGGATAATACTAACCAAAATGCGGGTCAGAATAGTCTAAAACAGGGATTAAACCTTCGTCATGGGAACAGTGGCAATACTCAGTCCGGTAATATGATTAGTTTACGATAGTGCTTAAAAATGGCTTAAATTTGTTCTGAATATATAAATATAGCCATAAACGTAATAAGTGGGCTTAAAACGGCTGAGAATGCGTCTGAAGGGCGGTTTATCTTGACAGCCATAAGCGCTCGGAGTAAACTAGAAACAGATATCGAGTGAGGTGAACGGTTTAGTAAGTGAGTCTTAGGTATCAGCGATAAAAACTTAATGAGGTATTTGTTTGATGGCTGAAAAACAAAAAGTTGAAGAGTACGACAGTTCTGAAATTCAAGTTCTAGAGGGGTTAGAGCCAGTTCGTGTGCGTCCTGGTATGTATATTGGTTCAACTGGGTATGATGGACTTCATCATCTGGTAAAAGAGATTGCCGATAACTCTATTGATGAGGCAATTGCGGGATATGCGACAAAGGTAATGATTACTTTGCAGCAAGATGGTGGTGTGAAAGTCGAGGATAATGGTCGTGGTATTCCTGTGGATATTCATCCAAAAACTCATAAATCTACACTTGAAACCGTTCTAACTGTACTGCATGCCGGTGGTAAATTTGGTGGTGGTGGGTATAAAGTTTCTTCAGGTCTTCACGGTGTGGGTTCTTCCGTAGTGAATGCGCTGTCGACAAAAATGATTGCTGAAGTTTATCGTGATAAGAAGGTCCATCACATTGAGTTTGAAACTGGTAAGCCAACTATGGCGCTCGACGCTTCAAAGAAGACCGATAAACAGGGTACCTGCATTACTTTTTATCCTGATCCAACAATTTTTAAAGAAACAACGACCTTTGATTATGATTGGGTTTCACATTATGCGAGACATCAAGCTTATCTTACGAAGGGTATTTTGATTTCAGTTTTTGATGAAAGGACCGGTGAAAAGGAGTCATTCTATTTTGAAGGTGGAATCAAGAGTTATGTGAAGCGTTTGAATGAAAGCAAGGAAGTACTTTCTGATGATATCTTCTATGTTGACAAGCAGATTGAAGAGGCAGAAGTTGAAATTGCGGTGCAATACAACGATACCTATGCAGAGACGATGAAGCCATTTGCAAATAACGTGTTAACACCTGAAGGTGGTACGCACGTAGTTGGATTTAGGACGGCATTAAATCGTACGATTAATGACTATGCAAGGCGAAATAACTTATTGAAAGAGAAGGAAGATAACCTGACTGGTGATGACATTAAGGAAGGTTTGACCGCTGTAATTTCAGTAAAGATTCCGAATCCGGAATTTGAAGGACAGACAAAGAATAAGCTTGGTAACCCTGAGGTGCGCGGCTATGTCGATAAGGTAATGTCTGAATATTTTGGCTATTATCTTGAGGAAAATCCAGCAATTGCCAAGAAGATTGTTGGAAAAGCTACTTTGGCAGCACGTGCGAGAAAGGCAGCAAGGGCGGCACGTGATAATGTTATTCGTAAAGGTGCATTTGAGGGGCTGAACTTACCTTCAAAATTGGCGGACTGTTCATCAAGGGACCGTACAGAGTGTGAATTATTTATCGTCGAGGGTAACTCAGCTGCAGGCTCCGCAAAGGAAGGCCGTAATTCGAAGATTCAGGCAATCTTGCCACTACGTGGTAAAGTTTTGAATACTGAACGTGCCAGATTGGACAAGATGTACGCTAATGCAGAGCTAGTCTCCCTAATTAAGGCTTTAGGTGTAGGAATCGGCGATCAATTTGATCTATCTGGTTTACGTTATTATAAGATCGTATTTATGACCGATGCTGATGTCGATGGTGCGCATATTTCGACATTACTTCTTACTTTCTTCTTCCGCTATATGCCAGAGGTGGTAAAGGGTGGACATGTTTATCTTGCAAAGCCACCGCTATTTGGTCTGATTAAGGGTACTGGATCGAATAGAAAAATTGACTATATCTATGATGAAGAGGCGCTAGAGGCAAAGATTGCTTCGAAAATTGAGGATCGTAAAAAAGAAGGACTCAAGATTAATCCTGAGGATGAGAGATTCAAACAGGCTGGATATACCGCACAGCAGCGCTTTAAGGGTCTTGGCGAGATGAACGCTCAACAGCTTTGGGATACAACAATGAATCCAGATAATCGCGTCTTGGTAAGAGTAAATATTGAAGATGCAGAAAAGGCAGATGCAATCTTTACAAAGCTGATGGGTCAGGAAGTGGAGTTGCGTAAAAACTTTATTCAGTCGAGAGCTTCAACCGTTAAAATTGATGATTTGGACTTCTAGTCTAGAAAGGAACGATGATGAAAGATAATATAAATAATCCAGAGAATCTAGACAATGAGAAAGTCAGCAAGAATGGTGGCGTACCAGATGCGGCGGACGAAAAAGGCGTAGACGAGACGATGGGGAAAATTCCAGATTTGAAGGATAAAAGACTGGAAGCTGACGAAGATGAAGCTAGTGAAGTAGAAGCTGATGTGGATGACGAAGATGTGCATATTGGTGGACTAACTGCAAGAAGAGCTGAAGACGGGATTGAGGAATTGACGGTCGAGAATGTAATGGAGGATTCCTTCTTACGTTACTCAATGTCAGTGATTATCGATCGTGCTCTTCCAGATGTGAGAGATGGTTTGAAACCGGTGCATCGTCGAATTCTTTATGCGATGTATAAAAATGGTTGGAAAGCACCACATGCAACAGTAAAGTCAGCGCGTATCGTTGGTGAAGTAATGGGTAAATATCACCCACACGGTGATTCATCGATTTATGATGCAATGGTAAACTTGGCACAACCTTGGAAGATGCGTTATACGCTGGTGGAAGGTCAGGGTAACTTTGGTTCAATGGATGGGGATGATCCAGCGGCTTCTCGTTACACTGAGGCTCGTATGGACAAGGTGGGAGCCGAGCTTCTTTCCGATATTGAGAAGGAGACTGTTGACTTTCGTGATAACTTCGATGGAACAGAGAAGGAGCCTGTAGTTCTTCCTGCAGCGGTGCCAAATATTCTTCTGAATGGGCAGATGGGTATTGCAGTTGGTATGGCAACAAATATTCCACCACACAACCTGGGGGAAGTAGTTGATGCAACTGTGGCCTTGATTGATAATCCTGAAGCAACGCTAGAAGATTTGATGAAGCATGTGAAGGGTCCAGATTTTCCTACTGGAGCGGAGGTTTATGGCGGTGCGCCAATGAAGCAGGCCTATGCAACCGGTAAAGGTTCGGTAACAATTCGTGCTGTAGCAAATATTGAAGAGCGTAAAAATGGACGCTTCAATATCGTGGTGACAGAGGTACCTTATGGCATGAGTAAAGAGTCTTTTATCGAAAAAGTTCGACAACTTGTATTGGATAAAAAATTGACTCATATTGCGGATGCCAGGGATGAATCTGCTCGTGGTAAGATTCGAGTAGTGGTGGAACTCAAAAAGGATGCTTATCCAAAGAAGATCTTAAATCAACTGTATAAGATGACTGATTTGCAGACGACCTTCCATTATAATGTGCTGGCGCTTGTGAACGGAATTCAGCCAAGGATTATGGGGTTGAAAGAAATTTTGGCAGAGTTTATTAAACACCGCCAAAAAGTAATCCGCCGACGTACTGAATATGACCTCAGAAAAGCAAAAGAGCGTGCTCACATTCTTGAAGGTTTGAAAATCGCTTTGGATAATATTGACGAAGTGATTAAGACGATTCGCGAGTCGTATGATGATGCGGATAAACGCTTGATGGAAAGATTTGGCCTGTCAGAGATTCAGGCTGCAGCAATTTTGGCGATGCAGCTTCGTCGTCTACAAGGACTTGAGCGTGACAAGATTGAAGCCGAGTTGCAAGAATTAATGGCGATGATTGCGAAATATGAGGAAATCTTGGCAGACGAAGCAAAGGTGCTTGCGGTTGTAAAAGATGAACTTCTTGCGATGAAGGAGAAATATGGCGACAAGCGTCGTAGTAAGATCTTTAACCATGAACTCGGTAAGTTCTCAGAGGAAGAATTGATTCCAGAAGAGGAAAGTGTAGTGCTTTTGACTGTTGAGAATTACATTAAGCGAGTTTCTCAGACTGATTTTCGTCGTCAAAACAGGGGTGGAAAAGGAAAACGTGGAATGACGACTAAGGAAGAGGACGTGATTTCTCAGATTATTACTGCAAATTCACATGATTTTCTATACTTCTTTACTTCACAAGGTCGTATCTTTAGGATGAAGGCATATGAGGTGCCACAGGCTTCACTAACTGCAAAGGGCACTGCTGCAGTAAATCTTTTAAACATGCATCCAGATGAGAAGATTACTGAGATCATTAAACATAATGACGAAATTGACCCAGAGACTGGTTATCTCTTTATGGCAACTAAGAAAGGTACGATTAAGAAGACGGCCGCAAAGAACTACATGAACGTGCGTTCAAACGGTTTGATAACGATTAAATTGGATCCAGGAGATGAGTTGAAGTGGGTGAAGGCAACGACTGGTAAGGATGATATTATTATCTCAACTTCGGCCGGTCAGGCAATTCGCTTTAATGAGGAAGACGTCAGGGCCATGGGTCGTTCAGCGATGGGAGTCCGTGGTATCAGATTGAGACCAAAGGATGAAGTTGTGGGTATGGACGTTGTGACTGATCCAAATCAGACTTTGATTGCAGTCTCTGCCAATGGATATGGAAAGGCAACTCTAGTGTCGAACTTCCCAACCCATAAGCGTGGTGGCGTAGGAATTAAGGTGGCTTCTGTGACGGAAAAGACTGGTCCAATTGTGGCAGTACATACATTGGATCCAGAAGCATCAGAGGTGATCATGATGTCTAGCCTTGGTCAAGCAATCCGTGTGGCTGTGAAGGATATTCCAGTACTCGGACGCGCAACGCAAGGGGTGAGGATTATGCGTCTTGCTGATGATGATACGGTAGCTTCCTTAGGAATCGTGCTTCCTGAAGAAAAAGACGATATTGAAGAATCGGAAGAATAAAAGCTTAAGAAAAATACTCCGGAAACGGAGTATTTTTTGTGGTTGTTTTTTGTGTTTTTTTGAGTGTAAATTTTTATAGATTTTTTAGCTGATATCTAGCTTATGCTCCAGAATATCCTGCTTATGCTAGCAGGGAAAAATGAGATTTTTATCTCTGTTAATTAAAAAAGTAAAATTGTTATGGTTGCGTATTTTTGGGACTTGGTGGTATGGTGCAGGCAAATGAAAAATTAAATGAGGAAAACAAATGAGTAAACATAATAGAAAAGTTCAATTAGAAGCCACGACAGTTGCCACAGAGCGAGTTAGTGCAAGAATGAGGATTGGCGCAATCACAATGGCTACAAGCGCCGTGATGGCATTGAGCTTCGCATCTCCAATATCTGCACTTGGTAAGGCCACAACAACGAGTACTGAAAATAAAGGCAGTAAAAAGGTAGTTTATCCAGAACACCCAAACGCACCGGAAGGTGATTATGAAATAGCACCAATGAAGATTGCGCCACCTAGCTATGAAGGTCATGTGCATATGCCAATGCCATTTGTGAATGGTAAGTTAGCAATGAGTCTTGATAGGATTGACCGTACAAACAGTGAGATTGAGTTTTCAGTAGATAAAAGCTGGCTGGGGAATAGAAAAATAAAACGTCTCGGAGTAGCTTCTATTAGGTGGTATGGATTTGCGATTGATAATTCGGGCTTATATGAAGCTAATACTTTTGACGATGAAT
>CAUTNS010000024.1:0-11405 GCA_963540345.1 uncultured Candidatus Saccharibacteria bacterium
GGTAGGAAAATTCATCTAGTTCGGCGATGCGGCCGCCATCAGAATCACCGGGTAGGTGTTTGGCAACAATATCCATAGCAACTTTAGCGAGGTATAGATTTTCGCCGATTCCCACCGTGGCAGTGATACCAGTGTGCCCTAAAACATCTTTGACGATGGTGCGGGCGAGTTGGTGAGCGGACATTTCGTAGGTATTGAGATAACTAGTGACGTCAAGAAAAGCTTCATCGATGGAGTAGACATGGATGTCTTCGGGGGCGATGTAGCGAGCATAAATGGTAAAAATAGTAGAGCTAACTTCAATATACTTTTGCATGCGTGGGGGTGCAATAATGAAAGAGCCACGTGGAACTTTTTTGAGAACTTGGAAAAGGCGGTCACGGCCACCGACGCCCAGGGCTTTAAGAGCTGGGGAGACGGCGAGGCAAACAGTTTTGTCAGTACGTGTGACGTCGGCAACAACAAGCTTGGCCTTCAGGGGATCGAGTCCGCGCTCAACACACTCGACTGAGGCATAGAAAGATTTGAGGTCGATGGCAATATAGGTGCGTTGCATATGCTTATATTTAATCATAAAATTAAAGTAGCGTCCTGCTTGATGTTACTCTAGCCCCCTCAAGATGTTGCACTTGAGATGTTAACTCAGGGATTCTCTTGAAAAATGCTAAAAATATATTATAATATAAGAACTTACATACGGGGCATAATTTAAATTAGGGTCTTTGTCGCACATTGAGAGGAGAGAAAACATGAAAAAGTTGAATCGGGTGGCAGTTGTGCATGACCTGAGGTTGGCGAATATGGTGACGCATCTAGCACCACATCAGGCAGACGAAGTTTTTGTGATTGCGATACTGTCTTTTTTGAGTGAAGTTAGAGTTTTAAGAACCGACGATGCGGAGACGATTGCAAATGCGACTCGATTGAGACGCGAGATTCGGATTTATGATACAAGAGATAAATACGGTTTGTCGGCAAGAAAGATCTGGGGAGAAAAAGGTTCGAAGATTTTGCTTAAATTTGAATGCCCAGCTGAGTGGGTGGACGAAGCGATTCTAGTTGTAAAAAACGAATTGCTTTCTGAGATTCAGGATCGTTCTAAAAATGGTATCATGAATAACCAATCGGATTCAGCTATAAAAAAGGTTAATTTCGCATTTGATAAAATTAGCAAAGATACATCTATTTCAACAATGATTGACCTGTTTAATCCAAACTGGGATGAGAAACAGGATGTGGATGAAGCGTTTTTGAAGGCGGTGAAGTTCGCACAAGAGATTTTGTCTAGAAAAATTAAGCGGACAGTAGCGATCTTTAAGGCGAAAACTAAAATCAGCGAGCTAATTGGGCTTTGCGAGGGGAGAATCTTAGTGATGCCGGAGTTTATCGGCGGTAACTGGATTGTTAACGTTTTAAGTGACCCGAATCCGAAGGCGGCTCAGTTTTATTTTGGAGTATATCCCGGTCTTTTTGGTGAGTGGATGGCACAGGCAATCCCGCCGGCACAGGATCGGATGCGAAATAAGAAAAAGCCGTTTCCGAAAGCATGGTGGGGGCTTTCTGGCCAGAAGCTGGTGAAGATTACTGGAGTCGAGACTGCAATCTTCTGCCATCCTAACGGTTATATTGCTGGTGCAAAAACACGAGAGGATGCGATTCGCTTGGCTAATCTTGCGATCGATGAGCCGTAAGGGCAGCTGACTTAATGCGTTTAACCTTGTGGTTTTCTTTTCTTATAGCTGGAGCTAGTCTCCAGCTATTTTTTATTTTTACTATTTTTAATTTTTATTATTTTAATTTATTACTATTTCTATTTTTAGAGCTTTGAAGTCTGCTGGTGATCTATTGAATCTCGGACTAGTTCAAGAACGCGGCGTTCGCGGTCGATAATTCCCTGGTCGAAAGGACCGAGGTTGATATTTGGGTCTGAATTGGCGGCGATTGCCTCGTCGAGTGTGACAAATTTAAGGACAAAGTCAGCCGCTTTTTCGGATTCGTCGAGATGTTGCTCATGGATTTCACCAGTGGTCTGACAGAGATAATAGTAGTTCTCTTGAATAAGAATAGTATCTTTAAGTTTACCACTACCCTGAATTCTTAAAACCTCGCCAAATTCTTGAACGGATTCTGGGATGAGGGTCATACCGGTTTCTTCGCTAATTTCGCGGGCGAGAGCAGTGAGGTGATCTTCACCTGGTTCGATGCCGCCGCCTGGGAATTTATATATGTGAAATTTCTGGCTATAAATTAAGGCGATTTCATTGTTCTTGTTAAGAATAATACCACGCACGGATGGGCGATAGAATTTCCCCCAATTTGAGTCATAATCTTTGGAGTCGATTGTAAAAAGCTGCTTCATGAGATAAGTTTAACATAAAAATCCCGCCAGCTAGGGCGGGACTCTGGATTACCGTTTGACCTTTTGGGGCTTCTGATCTTTCTTGGCAATGCTTAAGACAATGATGATGCTTTCGATGGTATCTTTGACGAGTGCTGTTTTGTAGTTTGGATGGCCAGGATTGATGGAGAGCATGATTAGGCCATCCTCTGCATATTCCAGATGCATGCAACCACTCGAGCGGATCCCTACTAACCTGGCGTAGGTCACCTTGTCTTTTTTGTCGGAAATCCTAATGTGCTTATTGGATTTTAACTTGAGAATCCGGACTTCATCTTGAATAAGTTGATGAGTGATATTGAGATCCTCTTGATTGAACATGGCATTCGTTTCCTCAAGATAACGAATGAGCTTCTTGGTCGACATAATACCCCCTTGTTATGTACAGTCTCCAATATGTTAGATTTATTGTAGCATAGGGGTGGCGAGTTGTAAAATATTATATTTTATTGTATAATATTTCTTATGCTGGAATAGTCCAGCAGATGACGTTCTTTATCAATTTGGAAAGGTAGGACAGTGATGGGACGAATCTCGAAACTTGATGCAATGAAATCAGAAATTGATACGATGCAGGTAAGATGCGACAAATTGAAGGTTCGTAAGAGTGATCTGAACCGAAGCAAGAAGACTTTATGGTACGAGCGCAAGGAGGCGCAGATAAATGCACGGATTTTTGAATCAGCACTAAAGTCAGTTCGTGAAAGCTATGATGATGCAGTTCTGAGATTGAATCGTGAAAAGAAATTTTATGATGAAATCATTCGCGAGTCTGAGGAAGTTTCGCGTAGATTTGAGGAAACTAAAGCAGCTTGCACGGAACGTCAAAAAGTATTGACTGAGAAGATCGATGAAGAAACTCAAATGATGGAAGAATGCTTTCAGAAGGCTAGGGCTTTGAAGTCTGCCGGCGAAGATCCTTTTGATGATTTCGAAGGAAGCGAAGACGGTGAAGATCGAGATTCTGAAGTACTTGATTCCAGCGAAAATGAATTAACCGCGCGGGAATATTTTAAGCAGGCCTATAATTGTCGGTACAATATCAACGATTATAAGCGTGAAATGCGGCGAATTTCCCAAGAACTCTCTGATGCGGAAGCTAGCAAGAGAGAGCGTATGCCGCGAGTGGGGACTTTTGATTACTCACTGGCGTGCGGACTGGTTGAGTCGACGGAAAAACAGATGAAAGTCATGGAAGAGAGCTTGCGGAAGGCGCAGGCCAAAGAGCAGGAAGCTGACGCAGATTACAGAGAAGCCGTGTCGGATTTTAAGAAGTGCGACGACGAATTAGGACAGCTCTATAAGGACTTGAGCGAAAAACGAGAGCTTCTATACACGGAGAAAAAGAAAGACGCGCTGAAGAAGGCTGGAATAAGCTCAAAGCTTTGGAAAGAGGTGAAGGTCTCCATTAAGCCGGACGGTGTCGCGCATATTTATTATGGCGGACAGGAATGCAGCGACGGCCAGGACCACGGACACATCATAATCGACGAATATGGTCAGAAAATTTATGATCGAAAGCCGTCGGAAGTGAACGGAAACTATACTCTGGCTAAGGTGTGATTTTTGTAACTCATTGTGTATCTTTTCAACTAACACTGGGATGAACTTCCCAGTGTTTTTTATTGCTAAGTTTCATGCGCTCAAACTTGTCGTAGTCGTGTGAATCAAGCCTGCCTTTATGTTCGAGTATGAAACTTTTTATAAAAGTACTTAAGTTAATTTGTTGAAATTAATAATTTGGAGTATAATAAGGTTAGATAACTCGAGAAGGATAAAAGCTGGGTTCCCGAATGGGAGTAAGCTGAAAAGCGAGAATTCCTTTGCTCCTGGGGTTATCTATCAGGATAGTTAGCGTTTTTCTCGAATTTTTGTCATGATCCCGGAAGGATCTTTTTTAATTTGATCAATTATAAAGTCAACTAGCTTTGACGAATATGAATAGCTCGTCGTTTTTCCGTCGATTTTGTATGCATAAGTATATTTTTCGTTGCTCTTTAAGTCATAAAACTTGATTATTGATGTTAGGCATGCGCTGTTGAAATCATGTTTTACCTCGACGTCACTTTTATTTGTGTAAGAAAAAGGTATCTTTTCGGTTTTAATTCTGTTGTTAACTGCTATTACGACATTTTTGAAAGAATAATTGTGTGTATTGCTTGGGTCTTTCATTTCTTTAACTATCTTAACTTTAGAGTCGGAATCTCCAGCGATTGCCACGGTAAGATCAGCAGTCTTTTTGTCTTTAGTAATGTAAATGTCTTGATGTATTGATATGGAAAATTTAGGACTATTTTCAGACTGTTCAAGTATAGCAAGATCGTTTCGTCGTTCGATGAGTTTTCTAGAGAGTTCTGGGGAATATTTTGCAGATATATAATCATCTGTAAAATCACCGATGTTAATTGATAGTGTTAGGAAATTATCTGGAATATTACAGGCGACATCTATGTCATGAAACTCCAACATCTTATTTCTAAAATTTAAAACGCACGCTTGAAAAAGTGGAGCATAAATTACTCCATATTCTTCGGTAATAAAATGTGTACTAGTGTTCCTTAGTTCTATAATTTTTTCTAGATTTTTTCTTAGGGGGTCTTTGTTGTTAGTGAAAACCTTTTTGATTGCTTCAGACAGGCTTATTGTTCTGTCAGGATTATTAGGGTAGTATATCTCTTTCTTTTCGGACGTCTTAAGAATTCTGGCCTTAAGCATCAGTTCCCATGCATTACATATGAAGAAGGCAAAGCCCTCAACTCGATATATATTTTACCGCAATAAGCATACGGTTATGATAGAATAAGAGCAGAAAGGATATATAATATCATGCGGTCATTAGAAAGAATACACAAGGGTAAAGATATTGACCAGGTTGACCCTGAGCATACTAAGCGTCTAACGGCGGAAATTTCTTGGGATGATTTAAGAAAGGTACCGTTTAGGGGTAATCAGCAACAGTCGTTAGGAAGCGCCATAGACTCTGTGAAGAGCTTGAATGAATTAATCGATAGCTTACCAACTGACGACGAAACTATTCAGTCTAATGGAGTAGAAGAAGCTAGACGGCGAGTTCAAGATGTTTTTCAAGGAATGGATAGTGTTGGCTCATTTGGCAAAAATGCTCGTAGTGGAAATATGCCTTCAACTAATGAAGAATTTGATAAAAAATTACGAGAGGCCAGTAAAGATGATTCTTCCTCTCAAAGCTTATCAGATATAAGTAACACGTTTTAGCTCTTAACTATTTCCACTTCTGATACCATCTCCAGATAGTACTTCTATATACTCCAAAACGATCCGCTATTAGTTCTACTGGCTTGGGCTTCCCTATTTTTATTGGCAATACTTATTGCCTTTTGTTGCAAAGGTTCTGGACCTTAACGGTCTGATTGTCAAAATGCTTATTTTATGGTATAATATGCATGTTGACTAGGCATTTTTGCCGTGGATGTACATTTACACTTTGAAAGGTTGGTACGAGATGAACAGAACCTATGAACTTTTGAGACAGGAGCATCAGTTGTTTTTGCATGTTAATGAGGCTTTGGCTTGCTATAAGCAGGCATATCAGACTTATGAGCGGTCAGAGCGGATCACTCGCGTGATGTCTTTATGGAGTTTGACGCTTCAGGAGCGCATGGATATGAAGTATTTTGAGCGTCAGCATGATTACATGGCGCGCGATGAGGCGCAGAGGCAGATTGATCTGTTTCGTTTTGCAAATGATCTTTGTATTCGAGATATTCTTGAGGAAATTATCATTTGTGAGGAGAAAATAGGCATCCTTTTTCCGGAATCCAATACTTTGCAACATGCATATTGGGCCAAGAAGGAAAGAAAAAAGAAGGCGCAGCTAAAGTCTAAATATAGGATTTTGTCGAGTTTTAGAGATGAATCCTCAATTGCTGGCTTTGGGTCTCTGGATGAAATCTCGGACACTGAATTGGCATCGAAAGAAGCTTTAGAAAGTGATACGAGCCAAGATTCTAAGGAATTTCAGATCGAGCCGTATTTGTCGAAGTCGTTTACTGGTTGTATTTACAGAGATCGCAAGAAAAATGCGATTTTAGCGAAACAGAGACACGCCACATTGTATCACGATGTGATGAAAGATCTGACTCCGGCAAAAACTCGAAGAATCGAGAGGCAGTTTATTCAGATCGAGAAGCTTTATAAGAAGTCGAGTAGACGAGCAGCAGCCGCGATACGCGGTTACTATAAATATAAGAGTCTCGTGTATGAAGCTTTTGTGAAGTTTTTTACTCTGTATTTACAGCATAAGGCCGTCAGACAGGAACTTGATCGTTTGTTGACGACACAAGAATACCAGACGGCAGCGCAACAACATTTGCGGTTGTATTTTTGAAAGGGGGCAAAATTATGAAGCAAAAATGGGAAGCTTGTCAGCAGGACGAGAAGAAGGTATTTACGGCCAAGCGGGCAGCTTATGCGAAGTATCTGGAGGCACGGGATCTGGTTAATCAGAAAGATGCGGAGCTGAAGAGTGTCAAAAAGGATATCCAGCGCCTCGACTATGAGGTTAAAACCGCAAGAGCCGGAGATAAAATCGAGGTTGATGACATCTGGAATGAGGCTCAGCGTAAACGCGCTGAAATGTATTCCGAGATTCATGACATGTTTAAGAAGCGTAAATATATCGAGGAGAAGATCAAGAAAAACCAGAAGAAAGAGCATGAAAAACGCAAGCGTGGCAGAGCTCTTCAGGCGGATGAATATGCTGTTGAAGTGCAGAAGCTGCAGATTAGCCGTGATGAATTGACGATGCTGATTGATCCAAAAATAGAAGAGCGTAATCAGTTATTCGTCGATACGAAGAAACAGACTGCAGGTGGTGGTCCGACATTGAAGAAAGCAATTGCTACCTTAGAGGCAGCAAAGGCACAGGCGGCAGAATTGAGTCTGGAACTTAAAGGGCTTCGAGAGAAGCGTGATGCGTTTCATGATGAATTCGAGAGACTGCGGAGGGTTTATGAAGAGATCAAGCACCGATATACCTGGCCAACCTGAAAAAAGTAAAAGCCGACATTACTGTCGGCTTTTTTAATGGAGATGATGAGTTTGAATTAAAAGTAGATAGAACTTTTAAATTCAGGCTCGAGATAGAAACCAGGTTCAGAATTGAAGGTGCCGAGTTTTCTGTAGGCAGCAATCATGGAACGGAAGCGACTGGATACTGAATTCGAATAGACGTAATATAATTCCCCGTCTTTCGTTTCGACTTCGAGCAGGTTGTCAAAGTAGCTGCCATAAGCATTTCGCTTGATGACGCGAACCTTGGTGACCATTTCCTTTGAGGTATGCGGTATTTCAGAGGTACTGTGTTCGTCTCTAGTGAACCATCCGAGGTAACAATCACCATTCAGGGTGATCATGTTCCTTTCGTCACTGTACCAGAAATCTGCAAACGGTCGCGCGACTCTCAATCGATTCGCAATCTTGTCGTTCTGGTTGCTGTTTAGGAAGAGCAGGCACCAACGCTTTCTTGTCATGGCGTCTTTGATCTGTTTGCTCCTCTCCAGCTTTTTTGATTCTTTCATTCTCCCCCTCCTTGGGTGTGGTTGATCCATCTTAGATATAGACTGGTCTCTGATGTTTACTGGAAAGATAATAGTATCATTCCTTGTTAAGCTCGCTGAATTTCAGGGTGTCTTCAATCATCTGTCGCATACCAGCAGTGCACTGATTCTTGCTGATGTAGTATTCATCACCCTGGCTATCAATAAGACAAAAGAGATCCGCTTCGGCTTTTCCGCGCTCGTTGTGTTTGACGCGTTTGATCAGCTTCAAGGGTGCAGAGGTGTGCTCAGTTTGGCTAGAACCAATGACTGAAGCGGGGATAGAAATGCCGTTAACGACACATCTACCACTGATGGGCATACCGTTTTTCTGCATCTCAAGCTTTTCTTGACTCTTCCGCTTGTTCTTCTCGATCCTCCAAAAGTCAGCGACTTCTAGCATGACTTCAAGACGAGTCCCAGGATGCTCTCGCTCTGTTTTGTTAAAAAAGAGCAGAGTCCATCTTTCGAGACGGATTTTGCGGCAACGCCGAACTTTTTGTGTAGTGCTTTCCATGGCTCCTCTCCTTGCGTGAAAAAGTAAAGTACCCCCAGCAAGCGCTGGGGGCTTGATTCACAAGTACTGATCGGCGTTCGGGCTGTTTTTGATTTCGCTAGGCAGGTAGTAATGCTTCTTACCATTGAGCTTACGGTCCTTGGCGTCTGAAATCATCCTGAACATATCCGGCAAGTGTTTGTCTTTGTGGATATAAAACTTGTCGCCGGACGAATCGGTGAGGCAGAAGAGATCCGCTTCGGGCATTCCGAACTCGTTCTTTTCAACGCGCTCAATTGTCTTTAAGTCGGCAGAGGTATTTTTCCCACCGACATGCATGGAAGTAAATCTGTCCTCGAATCCGGGAATAGATCGAGGTACGGCCCTACCATAAAGACGGCATTTCCCCTTGATGCTCATCTTCTTCGGCTTTTTCTTGTCGTACCAGAAGCCAGCAATTTCTCGCATGACATCCAGACGGGTGCCAGGGTGCTTACGCTCGGTCTTGGCGTAGAACAGAAGGATCCATCCTTCAAGACGATTTTTGCGACAATGCTGGACTCTCTGTGTGGTACTTTTCATGATTCCCCCTCCTTGGGTGTGGAAGCTTGGCTTCCGTGGTTGAAAACCCTAATTGAAAACTCCTACAAGTTACACTGAAAATAAAACTTATCATCTCCTCTCAAGGTACATTTTGTCTTTTAAAAAACAAGACTGGTCTATTATAACATAAAAACTAATGATGTCAAAAGAAACCCCGACGAGTGTCGGGGAAAAATAGCTAGATACGTTCAATCATCTGATAGAGTTCGTCGGCGTGGTCGTCAGAGTAGAAGAAAAATTCAGAACCGCTGGTGGTGGTGGCGCGATAGAGATTATGTTGCGGAGAAGTGGTCTCAAGCTGACATTGCAGTTTCTGCTCGAGTTCTCGGTTGACGCGGTCGATATAGCGAATCTCCTTGGTGTAGATTTCTTTTCCTTCTAAGGCTTCGTTGCCTTTATAGATGACGCCCTTGAGGACACATCTGCCGGGGACACGAAGGCGGTTGCTGGATTTTTGGTCCAAAAACAAGTCAAATGAGTCAGCAATAATCATTCGGTTGAGATTACCATGCTTGTTTAGGAAACAGAAACCCCAGTTTTTCAACATATTACACTGTCTCATTTGACTCCTCCTTTGTGAACTTGAAAAATCTGAATGTATAAAGCTAGTTTTGTAAGGTACACGTTTTTCGCTCGAGTATATACTCTTTTTTGATTATGGCATAAACAGTATGAAAAATCAATTAGAGGTGGAATATATGAGAGGTGGAATAGATGGAAATTCTTGAGTGTATTTTTGGATTTTTGAAGTGAATAATGGGCTATGAAAAAGCCCCGGCTGGCTGCCGGGGACTTTTTGAAAGGTGGTTACGCAATGATTAGTCCATATTTATCTTTTTCTTATCGATGAGATTCAAAGTCGGTCGATAAATGGTGTACTCACGTCTGCGTAATTCAATCTGTTTTTGGGAAGGGATACAGCTAGAATAAATAGATCTTCTAGTTGATAACCTCCTCATCATTGATCTTGCTTCGGTTGACCAGCCTTCAAAATAAAAATAATAGATTTTATCGGTGCTGGTGTAGATACGAACGAGACCATTGCCATATGCAAGCAAAATCTTTTCAAGTCTTACGATATTGCTCAGCGTGATAGGCTTTGCGTCCTTTCTCCTCTCATCAGACATGATAAGCTTGCCGGTGAAGTAGAAGGGGGTAGTCATTTCAATACTACCTTCCTCATCACTGTCGTCAAAGAAAGCGACAAAGGTCTTGAGGGTTTCCTCAAAATGATCTGCATCTTCCCCAGGAGCAGGAATGATATTCCAGTTCTCGATTCTGGGGAGATAGGCCGGTTGTTTTGATCCGCCGAGATACTTCACTGACGTGGACTGCGAAACTAGTGTCTTACTCATGTTTATTCCTCTTTCTTATTGAAAAATGAAATTGAACAGTTACGTTCGTGAAACCGAAACCTCCTTTCTTGGTAATGTGCACGCAAAAGAATTTGTTATGTTGCCGATATGTCGAGCACAAAACTTATAGTTTTGCGAGTGGTTGAGTGAAACTCAATATATTATTTATACCATAAATGGAATAAAAAGTCAATGAAAAGCCCCCGACAGGCGGAGGCTTTGAAGATTGGAGTATGGGTTACAGGTATCCTTTGTGTTTCATGCTGGGATGTAGATAATAGCTTGCTCTGGTCTCGACTTCTCCATGTACTGTAATATCGCTAAGTTCGCGTCCTGTTTTGTCAGTGCATTCCTTGGCGTAAATGCGGTACTGCTTACCATTTCTGGTAGTAATGAGTAGCGGAGAGGACCAATTGTAGTTGCCATTGACATCCTTGGTGCGACTAATCGAGGCAATATTGTCGATCAAAATGGAAAAACCTTGGGTGTGACTGTTGTAGCCATAGATAGTGCCGCTGACCTCAAGTTCTCCGCTCGTAATAATCCGGTATGTGTTCTCGGAAATCTGTTCACGGATCGGATCTTTGGTGTCTCGGTTGAAGATCAACTCTTCAATTTCGGAGTTGCTCCAGATTGCATGAAAGGCTTTGGCCACCTTCTGGCGGTTCCCCTCACCATATGCCATCGGGAAGAGTAACTCCCAATTCTCAATTAACGGTTGATGTGTTCTGACGTTGCTAATAAACATGTTCCCTCCAAGTTTGATAGGTGTTCTAGAAATGCAAATCTATTTAGTATAAAGATTGACCCTCTAGATTTAGTCCAACAGGTTGCCAGTGAGGTTCTACCTCTATCCTCCTTTCCTCATAAGGTGCAAAAACTCTATATTTATAACATATATGCTTTAAAAAGTCAAAGATAACCCTGAGTTAACATCTCAAGTGCAACACTAACCAACAAAAAGAGACATCAACTAT
>CAUTNS010000025.1:0-10798 GCA_963540345.1 uncultured Candidatus Saccharibacteria bacterium
ATTTTTATTGGCAATACTTATTGTCTTTTTGTTGCAAAGGTCCTGGACCTTAACGACGATATTGACATAAACAGAATTATATATTATAATAAAAGATGCTATTTGTTTCAGATGTTGAATGTCGATGCAAAAGGGTACCTTAGAAAGGGGGAGCTGTGATGAATAGTTTTCGTAAGGATGTGGCGCCGAGAAAGAAGAGAAGTTCTGGCGGTAGCCTGGGGCAGAAGCTTATGATTGAGGGTACTGCTAATCTGTATAACTTTGTTTACAACTGGAACCGTAGACATAACGAACTGATGTTTGCCTTGACTGACGGTACAATGATCGGTCGGCCGGTACGGATTGCAGTGCGGTTTTCGCGCTCGAAGTTTATGGAGTTGTGTGATGCGGTAAACTTTGAGAGATTTCGTGAGTATATTGATATACATTCGCATCAGACTTTGTTTGTGATAGATGATGAACGTTTGTTTGAGAATGGTATTATCAATATCGAAGTGGCAACACTCGCAAGTAACTACAGAAATGACACGGTGTATGGGATTTTGGACTGGATTAGTTCGAAATTCTTCACAATAGGACACGAAGAGACAAAGGAGGAGTAATGGAAGCTACAGATTTCACAGTTTTAATGGAGTTGATGACCTTGACAGAGTTGGTTAGTTTAGCTGACCTGGAAGGGCTCGTCGAACTCATGGCTGGAAACAGTCAAACCACGGGGCAGGTAGCTTAGAAAGGCGCCTTGTCGCAGGGCTCGTCGAAAGACGGGCCTTATTTTGTGTGATATAATGCGACTAGATACAGATTGGAGGTTGTTTTTGTGGGAAATAAAAATAAATTGACACATTATGAAAGAATGGAGAGGACGCTCGAGAGCCTGACGCCAAGGCCGGAGACGTTTAATTCGGTGTATAAGCCTGAAGAAATTCGCGCGGATCTTAGGACGGTGAAAGCTGAGAAAAGTACGCCGGAATTTCGTAAGGGTGAGGAGCGGAGTGACGCGAAAATTTTAGAGGTGACTTTCACCTCAATGGTGGAGACGGGTGACTGGTTCTCTGAGGTTGATCGATTTGCTGAGGATGAAAAATATGAGGCTCTAAGAACTCTTCCAACTTCAGAGGTAGATGATATGTTTAATCATATCGATGTAATTGGGATGATCCAGAATGAGAAGACCGGGGGTGAAGTGGTGCCTTTTGCGGTGGATTTGACTTATAATACAATTCAGGAGAAGTTGCAGAAGAAATTTTCTTGGGCGCATGAATACGGGAACAGCGTGAGTCGCGATAATGCGGCGATATCGGAATTTGGTGCAGCGGAGGTAAAGCGTCGTGCGAATGGTGAAGAATATGCGCGAATTTATCCGACACCTTCAGCACAAAGAGACGGTTTGAAGATTCCGGGTTTTGCTTCAGCGAAATATTTCGAGGATATGAATGATCCTTGGCATCCGATTCATAAGAAGGGGCGGATTCCTGTGATGCCACGTTTTGTGATTGGATATTCGACTGATCTTGCGGACGTGCTAGCAAAGGGGAGTCCAGCGACTGAGATTAAGGAAAAATATGGGGAGCAGGAGTATTTGAGGCGCCGAAGAGATTATTTGATGGCGGAGAAGCGTGCGAAGTGGTGTACATTGATGGAGTGTGCAGAGCAGGCGAAGCAGATTGCGGCGATGGTGGACCGTTTACCGGAATCGATGACGAAAAATATGGACAAAAAAGAGCTGGCGGAGGCGAAGAAACAGATTGCGGCGATGAAAGAATATTTTTCTGGGGCGCTAGAGATGGCGGAAAGTAAAGCGAAGACTAATGAGCATGAGCGGGAGGCGATGCTTTATGCTCAGGGGGATAAGGTACGAAAGATTATTTCGGCCGAGAGTGAAGTGGCTTATAGTAAATGGTCCTAGTTTTGACATTATTGACTCTAGTTTTTGCAGTCGTGACTCCTGATTTTTTGAGGTCGTGATTTCTGTCTTTGACAGGGCGAGGTATTTATTGTATAATAGTAGATACTAGTCTAATAGTGGACTGGCTTTGCCTCGATTTTGGGGTGTTCTTTAGGAAGGAGATACGTATGAGTATCAAGAAACTGCAGGGATCAAGCGTAACGAATTTTACGCTTGAGGATTTCAGTGTACGCGGCGGCTATAATATTATTGCGGGGCCTAATATCGACGTTTTGTTCGATGCATGCAAGTATGTGCAGAGCGATGATATTAGAAAAGCGGCAGCACACTTCGAGATAATTCGGAGCCGAATGGTTGACAAACCCGGTATTAATCTGGACCTTGCTAAAGTCCCGGTTCGCGGATGGAGGATTTTTGCGATTCAGCAGGTTGCTGGATCTCCGCATTTATTAAACTTGACCGGTGAATGTGAAGTTGAGCTGAACTTTGACGATGGTCGTACTAAGGAAAATTATGTGTATCAGTTAAAAAGTTTTCAGACACAGTACAATCTGGAGCAGCATACTGGTATTATTGTATTCCATGGTCATGGCTATACGGGGAGTGGCGAGACAGAACAAGTGACGTTTTGCGATCTTTCGCAGGATACTTACGATTAACCTTAAAATAAGGCACCCTTGCGGGTGCCTTTTGCTTTAGTTCTTCATCTTGCGGGTGGGGTTACTCAAGGCGTCTTTCATGCGCTGATTGAGGCTGGTATTTCGTACCAAACCTCGAAACTCTGTGGGAAAAGTGAATTCAATATCACTTTCATGGTACTGAATCATAGATCTGAGAGCGTCTTTTTTTCGTTTGAGGACCTCGATTTCTGCAAGATCATACTGACGATGTTCCATGTGCAGAATGTCTTCGTATGAAATGGCAGCTTCAGTGTTTGTGGTAGTGGGGTGTGAGACACTGGGATTGTGAGAACGATTGGCGCGTTCAGCCTGTGTCTGATATTCATATTCTGCGTCATCAAGTTCTGCTAATTTAACTTCGATAGACTTATTGATTTTTTTAAGATCACGCGTGAGTCTATCGATGGATTCGACGATATATTCTTCATAATCGTAAATCCACTTGTGGGAATTGATCCATCCGATACTTGCGGTGTCTCTGTAGGTAATGCGGAAATCATAATCGCTGCAGAGGTCACTTTCGAATACAAGTTTGTTGGCCTCGTCGTTTAGAGTTTCCCTGAGGAAACTTTCGTATCCATGTTTTTCGATCTCGTCGAGCTCGATTGCCTTGGGGCTGCCAGGCTTGATTTTCGGACTCCGGATAATATCCGGGTGTTCAAGCAGGTAACGAACGTCGCATTTCTGCAGGTACAGTGTTTCTTTGTTTCGCAGTGTATCTTTGATAAGAATCTTCATGGTTCCCCCTCCTTTGGGATGCAACTGGTGTGTAAGGTGCGCGCGCAACATGACAATATGTTGCTATGCGGGATATTATAACAGGTTCTTTGAAAATGACAAATAGGTTCCTAAACTAACGTTTTTAGGTGTTGCACTTTGGGGGCTTGATTAGTGTTTGATAAAAAATAGAACAGACTCCTTTTCGGAGTCTGTTCCCTTTCAACGAATAAGTTTTTGATGTAGTAAAAGAATAGGTTTTACTACATGCTGATAGATTGTTATGATGGGGGCTCATAATTATCTATCTGACTGGATTGTACAACGGATTTTTAAAAATGTAAAACATGAGCACGATAGATTTTTAAAGAATCTGGAATTTTTGAATTTTACAGGGGTGGAGTTTGGAGAAAAATGGAAATTTTGGTGTGATATAATGAAAATATGAAAGAAAATGATGAGACGCGTGAGGAGACTTTACAGGATAGCAAGGAGGAAACCTTACAGAATAGCAGGGAGGAGGCACCAGCTCCTCAGCCGACAAACTATTTGATGACCGGAATAATTACCTGTGTGGCGGTGGCCGCGGCGGTCTTGATTCGCTATGCGAAATATAAAGCACGTACTAAGGGTATGTAGAGAATTTTTTAAAAAACTATTCCAAATTTTTTGAAACGTGGTATAGTTTAGCTACTTAAAGGTTATAGATATAAGTACCCGTATCTGTTGGGGAAAAGCTAGAATTCCTTGAGTGAAAAGAAGAGTCTAAGGCTCTTCTTTTTTTGGTTTTTGGTTGGGGGAGATTTTAAGCGCGTTTATATTTTTCAGGTCTAGAATGATTCGTCCTGAAAATTAATTCTAGGACATAAACACCGAGTTTTTCCCTGTCTTTTGGATAGATTTTTTGGAGAGTATGGAGGGCAGCACCGTAAGTCATACCAGGAAGGACTTTTTCTACACCTTCGGCGTCTAGCATTTCCGCGATAGTTTGATAGATCCTGACGTCTTTTACGTCAAATTCATTAAAGCCATAGTTTTCAAACGAAATAATGTCGCCTTTTTGGGCTTTTTTGATTTGAGGATAGCCAACGCGGATCTCGAGTGTCTTTTTGCCGCTCTTTAGCTGATCAAAATAAATTCTTTTGATTCTCCAGATGTGTTTCTTTGTCATAAAATCCTTTTTATTATTAAATCATAAAATTATTATTAGTCAATTTTAGCGTTAAGGTCCAGGATCTTAATATTTTAGATAATAGTCGTTTTTTAGTAGCTGCTGTTTTTGCTTATGTTTGACATTAGACATTTTATACAATATAATAAGCAGCGACTTGGCGGAAGAATCTTTTCACCAGGTTGCAGGAAGCGTCTTGACGCATTCGTCTTTGCTAGAATTGCCGCTGAAAAGCGTAGTCCAGGAAGAGTATAAGTCACTTATGTTTTTACGTATGGGCTTGAAAGACTTAGCTTGGGCCGTGTGAATTCGGACGGCAAAACAGTTAGGCTAGTCAACCTCCCCCTCCAAGTTGGTTGCATCACTAGCTACGCTACGGAACCCCCACTCCTAGAGCAAAACTGTCGAAAATCTCCAGAACACACTTGAGTATTACGTTGCCTCACCACCAACAATCTTCATCTCAAAGCACCTTCAAAGAGCAAAGACGAAATTCCTGCTGCCCCGACAACTGTCGGGGCTTTTTCATGGTTTCTTGCCTGATGATTTTGAAAGAGTTATTGTTTGTTGGATTCCGTTTGTGGATGTTGTTTGTGGGCGGCCTAGTTTGAGTTTTTATTTCTTGGCAGTGACGCGATAGTAGGCGTGGATATTTTTGCCATCAAAAGTCAGGTCCATGAGGAAGCCCGCAATACTATTTATTGTGACGTCTTCGGCGAGGACGGTTTTGAGAACTCTGAGAAGGAGTGGATGAGTGTAGTAGAGGCGGGAAATTTTGGCGAGTCGCTTTAAGTTTGGCATGATATTTTCTGTGAGGTCGGTGACTTCAATATCTTTGGCGCCTGCTTCTTTGAGATATTTTTTAAAATCGCCAATATACTGATCGAGATCGGTGACGCGCATGCCGGCCAGGGTAATGCTGGAAATTCTTTTTTCAAAATCGGACATCTTAGATCTTGGTTTTGGTTCAAAAACGTCAAATGAAATAAAAGTGCCGCCTGGCTTAAGCTTCTTCATAATTTCACTGACGACGAGCTGTTTGTTCTGACTATGGCAGATAGTTTCGACGCCAAAAATTACGTCAAAGGAATTATCTTCGAGATTTTTGAGGTCGTGATAGTCGCCTTCGATGAGGGTGACGTTTTCTGGAACTTTATTTTTGAGAAAGTTACGGTTTGGGAGATCGAGTGCAGTGAATGAGACATCTGGAAAAAGCTCGGCAATGTGTCGAGTATTGCTGAGCTGGCCGGCACCAACTTCGAGAACTTTGTTGCCGCTTTTGATGAATTTTGCGACATATTCAGCTTGTCTTACGAAATCGGCTCGATTGAAGGTTTTATTACTTGAAATTGCCATGTGGATATTGCCACCGCCGCCAGAGTGGACGTGATTATAGAAAAAATCGGATTTTCTGTAGTATTTTGCGATATCTTGCTGTTTGGTACCGTGTGCAAGGAGGGCGTCGAGATCGTAATATTTTTTGATAACGGAGAGGCGCTGGTTGAGTTTGGCTTCCTGATCGAGTTCTGGTTTATCCATATGGTTATTATAATAGATAAGCGTGAGAATTTATAGCTAGTTTGTTGAATCGAGATAGCTTAATGTTAAGTTTGACAGTTTAATATAAACATGTTAGAATATATAAGTTAGCCCAATAACGGGTTGATATGGCAGGCCAAAATACGTATGTATGCGGCTAGATCTTTTGAAAGGAGTATTCGTATGAATACCAACAGCAAGAACGAAACCATGGATCGTCAGTATTTGATTTTCAGCGGTCCGAGCAGAGACACCCTGTTTGATGCGTGCAAGTACGCATACGACAAGAATGCGGTAATCCCGATCTTCTTTGGGGTTGCCGAGGGTTATACGGCACCACTGAGTGATCCTGGCTGTGCTTATGCTGCACTCGAAATGAGTATAACTAAGATCTGCGGGATTTCGCATGAAGACGGTTCGGGTGTGAGTTTTAATATTCGTGGTTACTGCATGGTTAAATTTTCGAACGGCCGAAATGAGATGAAGACTTGCTCGTTTAAAGCGTATTATAACGCGAGGACGCGCGATGGCCATATTTCGTTTCAGCTGTAATACTCCTAAACCCAGACGAAAGTCTGGGTTTTAGTTTTTTGCGGATTGATGAAGGTTTGGTTTTTTGTATCTAAAAATACTGGGATTGGATCTTACTCGTGATGGTTTTTGGTTTTGAAGAAGAAAACACCCCTCCGGAGAGGGGTGCTGAGCGAATTTCGCGAGTTTGACTTGAATTTATATTGTGCTCTTGGCTCGAGTTTAGCTTGGTTAGGACTCTTTCTTGTCGTGGCTGGGTTGACGATACCAGATGACACCAGTATCTGCTGATGCTTTTAGTGTGAGATTCTGCTTTTTGAGATCCTGATAGGTCCAGACATACCACTCGGCCGGCGTATTGTTGTCGCCTTCAGAGGCGTCGACAAGCCAGACGAGCTGACCAAATTCTCCTTCGTTTGGCAGGATGCCGATGTAGTGTACATCGCTGCTTGCCTGCGTGAGTTCCGGCCATTCATACTCAGATAATTCCTGCCAGCCATTGAATTCAAGAACTTCGTTCCAGTGCTTGGCATCAAAGTTGTGCTCTCCAGGCTTGCGTTCACCGGGAACAGGGAGTTTCGGCCAACCACCGCAATGCTTCTTCATCATCCAAGCGACATAGCTGGCGCTGTGACGAATGACAAAGTTGCATGAATCGGTGACGAGTGTGTAAGAATCGCCATCGGATTCCGGCCAGTCTGCAAAATCTGAGTTCGCGTACGGATAGTTCGCGGCGCCGGTCTCCATGATGAGACGATAGGTGTCGCGGCAGAGTTTCCGGACGATCCGGTTTTTCTGCCAGGCAGAACAGGACTGTTTTGCGAAGAAATTCGCTAGGTTGATCTTTAAAGTGCTCATAAACCCCTCCTTATGTTGTGGGAAAATACCCGATGTTGATATTATACAATGAAATGTTGGAGTTGTCAAAGAGGATCCCAACACTCCGGAAATTATTAGTTTCGTGATATTATATGTGATAAGGATATTTATATTTTGTGGAGGAATACCGTGGCCAAATATACCTTTGATCAGGTCAAGCGCAACGTTGCTGAAATTGCCAATCGCGATTCATATACTAAAGATTTTATTTTTGAGTTAATGGCAGCCTATGGGCGCGCTACTTCAGCAATTAACCAACTTAAGGCCGGAACAATCAATAAGTCTACGGACCCTGATGCTCTTCTTCAAAAAGGCGTATTGTACTTCAAAGTGTTTCCCCAAGGAACCCCACTCGAAGAAAAAGTCGAAGAAATGGACTTTGAACCTCTTTCTGGTCGCTACGAGCCACGCTATATTGTCGCCACAGATCTCCACCATATCGTTGCGAAAGATATTACAAAACACACCACTCTAGATATCGAGATAAAAGATATCGATAATGAAGTCGCATTCTTCTACGGATGGACGGGCAACGAAATCAACGAGGGTAGTGCTGACGAATCAGCGGCCGATCGACGTGCGGCCGATAAGATGAATGACCTTTACGATGAAATAGAGCGCGAGAACATTGATGATTTTAAAGCAAACCCAGTAGAGTTTAGGCATGATTTGAATGTATTCTTCAGTCGCTTACTCTTCTGCTTTTTTGCAGAAGACACGGGGCTTTTCAAGCAGAAGCAATTTACGAACTCCATCAAGGAATACACCGAAACTGATGGTTCAGACCTTAATTTATTCTTTGAGGAATTATTCAAATCGCTAAATTCTGAGGATAAAAGTGGGATGACGACACCATATTCTGAATTTCCATACATAAACGGCTCATTATTTGACACCAAGGAACACAATATTGCTATACCTAAATTTTCGCCAACAGCTCGTCACATTCTAATTCTATGCGGCGATTTGGACTGGAGCGGTGTCAACCCAGACATTTTTGGTACAATTTTTCAGGGTATCGTAGATGAAACGAGGCGCGACGAGAATGGAATGGATTACACTAGTGTTCCAAATATCCTAAAGGTTATCAATCCACTATTTATGGATGAATTGCATGAGGAGTTTGATAAGGCATTCGATGACCAGAGTAAGCTCTTCAAATTATTGATTAGAATATCCAAAATTAAAGTTTTTGATCCCGCCTGCGGAAGCGGTAACTTCTTAATCATTTCGTACAAAAAAATGCGTGAACTAGAACATGATATTATTCGCCGTATTGTCGAACTAAGACACGGCATATTAAGCGTAGGATTGAAGTCACAGATTAAGTTAGATCACTTCTTTGGTATAGAGCTCGAAGATTTTCCGCGCGAGCTGGCAGTTCTCTCAATGTATATTGCTGCCCACCAAATGAATGTAGAATTCGAAAAAGAGTTCGGTAAAAAGTTGTCGATTATCCCTCTTATTGACATGCCGACAATTTATTGCGATAACTCAGCTCGGGTTGACTGGAATACTATATGTCCAAATAATGGAATGGATGAAATTTATGTTATAGGAAATCCGCCATACAAAGGCGCAGACGAACAGACTAGCTCACAGAAAGACGACTTTAAATATTATTTTAAAGATGAAAGTTATTCGGGAAACATGGATTACATTGCTATTTGGTTTATAAAAGGGGCAAGATATATCTCAAACGCAAACTCTAGACTAGCATTCGTATCTACCAATTCTGTCTGCCAAGGTGAGCACGTTGGCCTTATGTTTCCTAAAATATTTGATGAAAATATAGAGATTGGCTTTGCCTGGCAGTCCTTTAAATGGAGTAATAATGCGAAAAATCAAGCAGGCGTTACTGTTATAGTTCTTGGTTTACAAAATCGTTCAAGCCAAAATAAAATTATCTATAATTGTGAGACTGCAGAGCGTGTTGAGCATATTAGTCCATATCTAGTACCAGGCGACGATTTAATCGTATATAAGCGGTCAAAAATACTTTCAGATGATTTCCCGGAAATGGCTTTTGGCTCAATGCCAAGATCAAAAGCGCTTGTTCTTACGAAAGAGGAGAGAGACGAGATTCTATCAAGTTTGCCGATTGCGGAAAAATATATTCGCGTATATATGGGTGCCGAAGACTATATTAATAGTAAAAATCGATATTGTATTTGGGTCGAAGATAAACAATATTCTGAAGCGGATAAAATGACTATTCTTCATGATAGGTTCGAAATCGTGCGCGAGGAACGCTCAAAAAGTAAAGCAGCGAGCACAAAAAAGTTCGCCGATAAACCGTATCGTTTTGTACAGATAAGTTATAAAAATGCCACTGCGATCATAGTCCCAAGAGTGTCGTCAGAAAGGCGAGAATACATCCCAATGGGATTGCTTGATGGTTCAATTATTATCTCTGACGCTGCGTTTGCTATATACGAAGCCGAACCATGGTTGTTTGCATTGCTTGAATCGAAAATACATATGGCATGGATCAAGACCGTATGTGGAAAGCTAAAGACCGATTACCGCTATTCTTCCACGCTTGGATATAACACTTTCCCATGCCCCCCTCTAACAACCCTGCAAAAAGAAAAGCTAAATCAATCTGCACGCGCTATCTTATTCGCCAGGGCAAACCATCCGGACTTAACGTTAGCCGATATGTATGACCCGGACAAAATGCCAGATGACCTAAGACGAGCTCATGAAGGAAATGACATACTAGTAGATAAGCTCTACAGATCGACTCCGTTCCAAAATGACGAAGCAAGACTCACCGCGCTATTCAAATTATATGAGGAAATGACTGGCCGTGAGTAGTTTATTCATATTTGCATTGACTTTGTTTATATTCTGTGCTAAAATGTTCATAAGTAAAAGGAATTATTTACATGGAAGATAATATTACAAATATGAATAAGACTTCCGTCGAGATTATTGATAAGATTGTTTCTAAGCTTCAAGAAAAACCTATTGTTGATATTAACGACATTAAGCGCTGGACTGGCTATACAGACCGTGGCGCGTATAATATCATTGAGAAGCTTTTGGCGCTCAATATTCTTCTCCCATATGGAGATGATAATTACGGAAAACGCTACATTTATAAAGATCGCCAGACCGAGCTGGATTCCGACGCCGGAAAAACCAGCCCTGATACGATCAATATCGTAAGCATGGCATATAATTCTACTGGAGAAAGCACCAAGGTAGATGAGCTTGGTATGCGTGAAATGCAGAAACGCGCATATGATAAGCGCACTAGCCCAAAATTACTCATTAAAGCACCGCCTGCCTCTGGTAAATCACGTGCCCTGATGTTTATCGCGTTAGATAAGCTCCACAACCAGGGTGTCAAGAAAGCTATTATCGCGG
>CAUTNS010000026.1:0-9482 GCA_963540345.1 uncultured Candidatus Saccharibacteria bacterium
CCCACTTACTGATTTTTGGCGCATCGGTCAAGGGTGCGCCAGGCGCCTCCAAGATCTAGGTATTCATAATATGGGGGAACTTGCCAGATATTCACTCACTGGTTACGAAAAACTATACCGCGTTTTCGGAGTCAATGCCGAACTACTGATCGACCATGCCTGGGGATATGAACCCACCACAATCTCTGACATAAAGCACTATCACGCTAAAAATCACTGTCTCTGTTCCGGACAAGTGCTTCACTGCGCCTATTCAAAAACCGAAGCCTATACCATCATCACCGAGATGGCAGATGGTCTAGCACTCGAACTAACCGAAAAGCATCTTCTCACCGACCAAATCATCCTCGATATCGGCTCTGTTAACCCCCATGTTTCACATAACTCCAACTCTTATTTTAGTGCTAATATTCTCCAATCCGCCCGCACCCACGGCTCTCATCTCCACGACTCTCGCCTTCATGGCTCTAACCTTCACGGCTCTCACCTCCACGGTTCCTTCAATCTACAGGATTTTACTTCCAGCTCCACCGAAATTATTTCCGCCTTTCAAAAGCTTTTCAACCGCCTCGCTCCCGCTGATATTCAAATTAGAAAACTCAGCCTAGGCGCCAATCATCTCATAAAAGATTCAGAGAATATCGAAAAACCTTTACGTCAGCTAGACCTCTTTGCAAATACGGAAAAAACCGAACAGCAAACCGAACAAAATCTCCGTCTACAACAAGCCACCTTGGCGATTCAAAAACGCTATGGCAAAAATGCCTTATTAAAGGGAACTAACTTCCGACCAGGTGCCACCACTATCGAACGCAATTCACAGATCGGAGGTCACCGTGCCTAAAATAGGATCGATCGACCCCAAAGTCCTAAATTCGGAATCAACTAATTCAAAAAAGAAGGGTTTAATAACGGAAAATTTCGAATTTCAAGATATTCTGCACATGCCACATTTCCATGCGCCAAATAAACCCTATCTTTCACCTGAAAAACGCGCCGCCCAGTTCATGCCGTTCAAATCTCTCGACGTCTATGAAGACACCATTGAGAAAAAATTCCAAATCCTCGAAGATCAATCCATCGATCCCATCATCGACTATTCCGATAACCAAGAAAATGATCTATTTTGCGAATTATAGAATTTGCATTATAGAACTCTTCTTAATGAAAATATATATGGAAAAGTATCATACTTCTTAGTTTCAAAAAAATAATCATTATTAAACTTCACTCGCTCAAGTGCTATGATATTCAACTCCATATCCAATATTCTTTCTTCAGCCTCACTGTCATCAAACCTATAATCTCGACAAATCAAAATATAATTATCGCCTATTGTATTCACCATCTCGTAAATTTTACAATCTGGCTCATAATTAATAAATTTAACAAAACTAAGATTTAAACCAACATTAAACGAGTTAGCAATCTTCTCAACATCTTCTTTCGGTAATATATTCATAGATTTAAATAAGTTATCTTTATAATTTTTTACCTCTATCATAGCATCTTTCGCTTGAGAAATAATCGCCGCGTATACAGCTTTTGGTCTCACAACTCCATCATTATTTCTAACTATTTCAGCATATAATTCAGTCGTCAGTGGAAAGTCTTTTCGAAACTCGCCGAATCCAGATTTCTCCCACTCATAGATAAACGCACCTAAATTATCCCCATCATAATCATCAGCATAACCATCAAGGCTATAAAAAAAATCACCTGGTCTTTCTGAGTTAATATTCTCAAGCTCTTTCAGGATCATATTCAAGATATCTAATCTAGTCATGTCAATAATTATACTCCATAAAAACCTTATCTAACTTGTCGTATCAAGATTCATATTAAAAAAGCTAACTATGTTATATTATTCATATGAACAGGGAAGAGAAGATAATAAAAGCAATCCATGATGGCCGCGATATTGCAGATAAGATTCTTAAAGTCAATACAATGATGGCACTTCAATCACTCATCCCAGAAATTGAAACCTATTCCGATTTTGTCAATCAAGAATTTGGAGACCTTGATGAATTAGAAGGCCCATTAGAAAAATACAGTGAGCTTACTTTTTATTGCCATATGGCACTCGAAGAAAAGACTGATCACCTCGAATACTATGCAGAACATCCAGAAGAAATCAGCCAAGGTGTGTCTGATTTTTTAAACTATCTAGATTCAAGAAAGTGGCTATAAAAAACGCCGATTATAAAATTAGTGTTTAATAAGAGGATTAAGATGGATAAAATTCCTGCCTTTTGTCTTTTAGAAGTAGATATTTAAATAAGTTTTTCTTTATAATTTTTTACCTCTATCATAGCATCTTTCGCTTGAGAAATAATCGCCGCGTATACAGCTTTTGGTCTCACAACTCCATCATTATTTCTAACTATTTCAGCATATAATTCAGTCGTCAGTGGAAAGTCTTTTCGAAACTCGCCGAATCCAGATTTCTCCCACTCATAGATAAACGCACCTAAATTATCCCCATCATAATCATCAGCATAACCATCAAGGCTATAAAAAAAATCACCTGGTCTTTCTGAGTTAATATTCTCAAGCTCTTTCAGGATCATATTCAAGATATCTAGTCTAGTCATGGATATATTATATATCTACAAAGAAAAAAAGACCACTTATACTGAGTGGTCTTAATAATGAAAGGAAGTTAGTCTTTTGGCTTCTTGTGGTAATCTGGATGCCAACTCGGTAGACGCTCATCGGTCCAATGAATATTTTCTTCATGCATTCCATCTCTTGTTTCTCTGGAGACTCTAACACCGTCTGCATAGAACTGAGTTGAATGACCAATAACACCGGGCTTTTTCCCTGAATACCAATCTTGACCCTCACCCTTAAAAGAACTATTTTTCCTAAGCTTAATACCTCCAGAAATACCTTTTACCTCATGGCCGGGTCTAGCATTTCGATCATAGATTAAAATACCACCCTGTTTTCCTTCTTCATGGCCGGGTCTAGCATTTCGACCATAGGTTAAAGTGTCACCCTGTTTTCTTTCTTCATGGTCCGTATAATTCTGCGCACCATGAGATTCAAAGGCATCACGATCATAGGTTATTACACCAGATTGATCGATAGCAGTGTGACCATGCCCAAATCCATCACCGGGACCGAAGCCACCATGATAGACCTGAATCGTCCCATCTGCTTTCTTCACTATCTTAGCGTCAGCGCGCTCTGCTCCGGTGATTCCAGCCTTGTCAAGAATTCTGTCGCGTTCCTGCTGGTTTTTCGCCTTAACTTCCGCAAGTTTTTTCTGGAATTCTTCTTTATATTGAAGAAAACGCTTCTGTGCAGTGTCAAATTCAGCCTTAAGTCTGTCTCTCTCTGCTTTTAGCCTATTAAACTCAGCCTGAGCAGATTCATGGCAACTCTTCGCCTCATTGAATGCACTCTTTGCGCTACGGAAGGCTGAACTATCTGTCTTCGGCGCGCGAGATTCAGCATTCATCTTTGCACTCCGAATCTCATAACTAAGACTCGAGACTTCCGCATTGATTGAATCTCGGCGTTCCTTATGACTACGTCCTTCAGCAGAAAGACTAGAAGCCTCAGCCTTGTCGCCAGACGTATAGGCAAAGCTAGCACGCTCAAAACAATCCTGCATCATTCGATGCTCATAATCAGAATCGGAGCGAAGCCGTTGAATTCGTGCATTATTATCATCACGAAACCTTGAATACTCAGCCCAGACCTCACGATAATTCGAGTTTGATGCCTGCATCGCCTCATATTCAGAGTTCATTACTTCACGAGCCGAACAACGATCGTTCCATGCGGATTGCATATTTATATATGCAGAATTTGTAAGTTTTTTCGCCTCCTCATATCTCTGATATGCTGCCTGTTTCTGACGAAACGCCTCCTGTTCCTTAGTCTTGAGAGAATCAAGTTCGCCGTTTCTAGACATGGTATTTACCAACCTCCTAATATAAAAGTACGAGCTCAACCTTTGAGCTAGTCGTCCGTAATTATATGACAATATCACTACATTTGCAATATTAAATTATTATGGTGTAGTATATATTTCCTTTTTCTTAACTCAACTCGAAACTTATATAAAATCTACGCTAACCCGCCACATCCTCGAACATATTTACAAATCAGACTTTACATGCTAAAATATCCCTAATTATGTCAAAGAAGAGTAATACAAAACGCAAACTCGTTGGTCTCGTATCTGAAGAGTCTGGTATCCGTGCCTATTACACCAAGAAAAATACCATGAATACCCCTGACAAGCTCAGTTTGAAGAAATATGACCCAATTCTTAGAAAACACGTAGTTTTCGTAGAGACAAAGAAGAATCTCGGTCGTAACGAAGTCAAAGAGAAGAAACGTTAATCCATCCAAAATCCTCCTACACTGGGAGGATTTTTCTATGCTATAATAGTTTAAATGAAAAAGGGAACAAGCCCAGCTTTGGAGGTCATTGTCGCCACGCACAAAATGTATGTCATGCCTGACGACTCTCTTTATCAGCCGCTCCTTGTTGGTTCGGACTTCTTTTTAGACCAACAAAAAGGCATCACGCTCCCTAAACACCTCGCTCTTGACAATACCGGCGCTCACATCTCTTCCAAAAATCATAATTATTCAGAACTCACTGGCCTCTATTGGCTTTGGCAAAATACCGTCAAAAAAGATACGAATCCCGATTCTTTTTATGGCCTCGTACATTATCGACGCTTCCTATCTGCAAAAAATAAAAAAACTCCACTCACAAAAACCGAACTACAAAATCTTATTAATCTCAAATATGAGATAATTCTCCCCAAAAAACGCAATTATTATATCGAAAATCTCTATGGCCACTACGCTCACACTCTCCATATCGGCCCCCTCGACCGCACCCGTGAAATCATCAAAGAAAAATATCCAGATTTTCTGCCGGAATTTGATCGTTTAAAAACTCGCCGTTCTGCCCACATGTTCAACATCTTTATCTTCAAAAAACCGCTGTTTGAAGAATATTGCGAATTCCTTTTTGGCATTCTTTTCGCCCTTGAATCCTCCCTCACCAAAGAGGAGCTCACTCGATATGACGGTTTTCATGCTCGTTTCTTTGGCCGCATCTCAGAACTCCTTCTTGATGTCTTTCTATACACTAAATTCCCAGACCTCGACAAACGTTCTGATGTTTTAGAGCTACAGGTTCTCGAGCTCGAGCCAGTCAACTGGATTGAGAAGATCAGCAACTTCCTCCTCGCCAAATTTTTCGGCAAAAAATACAAGAAGAGCTGTTAAAACAAGGTATTATACGATATGAAAACACCACAAAAAAGCACAACTTCGCTTACAGAGAATCAACTAGAAATTCAACCAGAAGATCAATCAGGAATTCAGTCAGAAAATCAACCAGAAATTCAACAAGAAATCCAGCCAAAAACTCAATCAGAAATTCAGCTCAAAATTCAGCCGCCAGCACTTCCACTCATTTCTATCATTATTCCTGTTTATAATGCAGTAAAATTCCTAGACCAGACCATCGCTTCCTGTCTCAAACAAGACTATCCTTACCTTGAGATCATCCTCATCAACGATGGTTCAACTGATGATTCAAAAATCATTTGTGAAAAATACCAAAAAGCCTCAGCCGCCATGAGCTCAGTCTCCATTCTATTTTTTAATCGTCCACATCAAGGCGTCAGTGCCACCAGAAATTTTGGGCTCGATCATTTTTCTGGTGAATATTTCTGCTTCCTCGATGCTGACGATCTCCTTGCGGATAATTTTATTTCTACCCTTTATGCTTTAGCCAAGGAAAATAATCTCGACTACATCACTTCCGGTTATCAACGTTTTGTTGGAAATTTTCCTACATCAGAAACTCAAAATCCAGCATCCGCAAAATCAAGCAGAGAAGAAACACGAAAGTTAAAATCAGTAAAAACAAGCAAGAAAAAAACTCGAAAGCCAAAATCCACAAAATCAAGCAGGGAATCACTACGAATCTACGACAAATCAGATTTCTATAAACAACTACTCGATCTCAATTCTGGCTATAATTTCTGCCATATGAAGCTCTTTAAAAAGTCACTTCGCCACATTCGCTTCGACGAATCGCTCAGTGTTGCCGAGGATGCGCTCTATAACTTCAAAATACTAAATGCGGTAAATTCTTTTGGCGCCACCTCCACTCCACTATATCTCTACCGCGTCCATCAAAATTCCACTGTCCGCACATTTTCCGAAGACTATGCTGAAAAATACCGTAAATCCCTCCAAAAAATTGGAAATTACCTTCAAGAAAATCAAAGCAACCTATATCAAAAATACCAAAACTATTTTTACGCCTTTGTTGCCACTCATCTCTTTTTCATTCTAGTCAATTTCTGTTGTCATAAAGATAATAAAAACCAGCTAAAATCCATCAAATCCCTCTATAAAATTCCACTATTTTCTCGCGCTATTTACCTAGCACCACTCCGCCTGTTCCCACCGCAAAAAGCCCTCGTCCTTCTTTGCTTTAAATTCAAACTTATCCTCTTCTTACGTCTCATCGGTCGCCTGCGTGCCAAACAAAACTCCAAATAATTCAAATTTCGAGTAAAATATAGATATGAAGGAAAAATTTGGCCTCAAAAAACTGCTCTCCATGCGTTTCTTTAAAACTCTCGCTCATCCAGCGACAGATTTTTTGTTTTTCCTCGCAGCTGCAACCCTACCTTTTGAAAACCTCTTTTTTGCACCGTCTTCCGGCTGGGCAACCGTCACACCACTAATTCTTTTTCTTTATGCCATTCTAAATCTTCACTATCTCCGTCCACATCTCCCCCTCATCAAAAAGATTTTTCTCTTCTTCCTCGGATTCAGTATTCTCGGCACCCTTACCATGCTCTTCTTTCACGGTCGATTCGATGACTATATTGCAGCTTTTGTTCCACTAACACTCGGATTCACCTGCCTCCTTAGCTTTCTCGAGTTTTACACCAAACAAGGGTCTAAATTTAAACAAAAACTCAACCTTCTCACCTCTATTATTATTGCCAGCTATTTAATTAGTCTCCTGATTGGACTTGCCGAATATTTCGCCTTAAAATATAACCTCCCCGGCATTTCCGACGCTCTAGGTTTTCTTTTCAAACGTAACTATCTCGCCAAAAACCGAGTCCAATTTTTCTTCACTGAGCCATCTTTTATCGGTATGCATCTTTTTGGCATCCTCTTACCGCTTTTTTGGCTCACAAAGCGCCACGCTCTGCTTTTTCTTATCGTCCTCTATTCCTATTCCGCCATCCTCTTTGGCGCCGGCGTTCGCATTATTCTCGACATCTTCCTTATCGCCATCATCTTAAGTTTTTATTACCTAAGAAAGGTAAAAGACAAACTATTTATTCCCCTCGGCATTGTCGCAATTGTCCTTTTTGTCACCAGTGTCTCTGCTGTTAACGGCCGTTTTCATAAAATCTTTTTCGGATTCCTCGGAAGTTTCGAGACTAGCCTCGACTGCGAACTAGGAGAGAATCAAAATACTGAAGAATGTCTCGCCCTTCTTCGAAAATCCGGTATCAACTCCGACGGATCCTTTGCTAGTCGCGTTTTTCGCATCAAGAGTACCGTTTTTGGTTACGCAAAATCACCTATCGGCTTTCTAACTGGATACGGTCTTGGCAACTCAATTCACCCAGCCCGCCTCGGCCACTCCCAGGCCAAAAAAGACTATAAAAGTAGCTACATGAAAGAAGTCAACGATCTCGCCAACCCAGAGTATCACGACGACAGTATCTCATATTGTCTTTACACTCGCATCATCAGTGAGTTTGGTATCTTCGCTCTCCTTCTTGGGCTATTTTTCCTCTATAATCTCGCCAGAAAATCCACATTGGATTACAAATATCACTATCTTTTAATCCTCCTTTACCTCTATCTTCAGTTTGAATCACTCAGTTTTTATGCTATCTGGCTCTATATTGCCATCATGTATCTTAATACCTCAAAGAGGGAACTAAGTGTCTAATTTATCCCAGATCAAAAAGAATACCTTTTGGCTAGTTGTCTTTCAGCTCGCTAAAATGGTTTTTCCATTTTTGATCCTACCCGTTCTCACTAGACGACTTTCAGTCGAAGTTTATGGCGATCTCACCTATGTCAAAACCGTCATGAATTTTATGCAAATCTTTGTTGATTTTGGCTTCATGCTTTCTGCCACCAAAGAACTCGCAAAAATTAATCAACAGAAATTAAACACTCGAAAAACTATTCAAGAATCAGCCGCACGAAAATCAACCACACAAGAATCAGCCGCACAAGAATCAGCCACACAAAAACCAGCTACACAAAAACTAAACGAAAAATTCGCACAAGTCATCACCAATACTCTTTTCGCTCGCATTCTCCTCGGCCTCACGGGGCTATTTATTACTCTTATTCTCTGTATTTTTATTCCAATTCTACATAGAAACCTCCTTTTCACCTTACTTTCTTATCTTGCCGTCTTTCTCTCAATCTTCCTCTTTGACTTTCTTTTTAGGGGACTCGAAATCATCCACATCATGACCATTCGTTTCATCCTCATGAAAACAGTTTCCACACTCCTCACTATTTTCTTTGTTAAACAAGATAACCAACTCCTTTATATCCCGCTCTTTGATATTTTTTCCTCCATTCTCGCCATTCTTCTGGTCCTATTTGAGCTCAAAAAGCTTGGCCTCAAATTTCAGCGCCCAAATCTAAAAGCCAGTCTCGCCTCTCTAAAGACCAGCTTTATTTATTTTCTTTCAGACATCTCCGCCACCGCCTTTAATGCCATCAGCACTATCATTATTGGTCTCATCTTTTCCTCATCAGAAGTCGCCTTTTTTGGTCTCTCCATCCAAATTATTGGCGCCATCCAGTCTCTCCTCGGTCAGTTATCTAGCGGCATCTACCCAGAAATGGTCCGTCAAAAAAGCTACCAATTTGTTAGTCAAATCTTTCGAAAAACCTTCATCTACGTTTTAATCTTTACCATAGCCGTCATCCTCCTTAGTCCGCTCGGTTTACAGATTCTTGTTGGCAACAAATACCTCACCGCCATACCAATCATTCAAATCCTCGCCATCACCATTTTTTTCAGCTATTGCAATACGCTCCTTGGCTGGCCAACTCTTGGCGTAATCAATCATCAAGCTGAAGTTACCACCTCCACTGTCGCTTCAACCATCTTTAATCTCGCCGCACTCCTCGCAATGTTTTTCCTAGATCAACTTTCTCTGATCTCCGTTGCTATCATTCGCGTCATCACGGAATTCATCCTTTTTCTTATCCGGTTCCATTATTTCCGCAAATTCCGTCAAGAATTTAATAAATAATCTAAATATCCTTTCATAAAAAAAGAACGCACTATACGTTCCTATAAACTTTTATCTAGACAATTGGCAATTTACCTAGAACAAATTACCATAGTGGCAGGGGCGCACGGAATCGAACCATGATCTACGGTTTTGGAGACCGCTATACTAACCGTTGTACTACGCCCCTAT
>CAUTNS010000027.1:0-9369 GCA_963540345.1 uncultured Candidatus Saccharibacteria bacterium
AAATCATATCTTTGCGTTTTGGGACTCCGATAAGAATATCGATTATATTTTTGCCACCAATAAAAACGGCACTACTACCGACATGTTCAATTTTTATATCAGTAGGCAAAAGTTTAGACAAGCGACATTTCTCTTGTGTAAAACGCTCAATAAGTTTTGAGGAATATTCCTTTACGATAACAGACATTAATTGATATTGTACCACTCTCTGATATAAAGTATCGCATGTGTCCAGCGCCGGCCTACCAATTATGACAATCTAATATGGAAGCTGGATTTTTGAGTTACTAGAAGATTTAGACAAAAAATTGTGCTAGAATAGGTTCTAACGACACCGCGAAGTCGTGCTACAAGATATTATAGAAGAACACAGAACTAATAGAATGCAATCTGTGTTTATTTTTTTGTTAATAATGGAGGTAAATTGATGAATAAGAAAATTTATAAAAGTATGATGAGAAATAAATTAGATTATAAGAATGTGGAAGGATATATTTTAGATACACAACAGATCTCTTGCATCGAAAATAATTCGATGAATACTCTCGTGATAGCAGGAGCGGGAACCGGTAAAACTACTACAATTATTGGAAAAATAAAGTGGATTTTAGCAAAATGGAAAGCTGAGAATATTAGTAAACCACTGCCTCGAATTTTGGTAGTGTCATTTACCCATGCCTCCCGCAATGAGCTGGAAGGACGTATCTTGGCTGAAATTCTATGCGATGATTCAATATTTAAAATATATCACCCGAAGGATTTTCTTGAGGTGGAGACTTTTCATAGTTTAGCCCTCAAAATAGTAAAAACGACAAAACACAACTCTAGGCTTGAAGAGTCTGGCTTTGAATCGTTTTTAAAATTATCGTACTCTAACTTGTCGGAAGAAAAAATTAATGACATAGATCATCTATACTCATCAATGCGTAACTATCGGGTCAATTTTGCAGAAATTAGCGAGAGTCTACGAAAGAGGTTTCGTCATTTTTGGCAAAAGGAGGATTTGAAACAAAATCTTACCCAATTAGAGGAATTAGAAAATCTTGTTAGTCAATATGAAGGGTATCTGAAGAAAAATCACAGTATTGATTTTGCTGAACTCCTGGAAGAAGCCACGAATTACACTGATCCCATATATGCCTACGATTACGTAATTATAGATGAATATCAAGATATATCACCACTCGAATATTTATTAATAAAGAGATTACGTGAGATTCACTGTTTCAAGTTGTTTTGTGTGGGGGATGACTGGCAGACAATTTACCAGTTTGCGGGGAGTGAGATTAGCTTAATTTTAAATTTTGAAAAATGCTGGGGGGAGACTAAGGTTTTCAAAATTGAACAGACCTATCGTTTCCCCGAGAAACTGGCGGAATTATCAGGGAGTTTTATCATGCAAAACAGCGCGCAACTGGTGAAACAAATTCGCGGAAAAAGACTAGACGAGCCAGATCAAATTGTCGAGATTAACGGACCATCCGAAAGGACTGACCTTAATGCCCTGTATTATTTTCTACTAAGTCTACCAATACATGCGAGGATATTCTTGATTGGCAGATATAATTTTGATATCCGAAAAATATCACACTGCGAATATTTAACCTTTACGAAACATGAGGACAAACTCCAGATTATTATGCGTGAGCGACCAGATCTTGAGATTAGTTTCTTAAGCGCGCATAAATCTAAGGGATTGCAGGCAGATTATGTATTTATCATAAATTGCCGAGATGCAACACTAGGTTTTCCGAGTCGAGTGGAGGAAGATGAATTAGCAGGACTCGTACGTGAGCTGGCCATAATCAAACTTTCAAATAATAAAGATACTGGAGGAAGGCTTCAATTTCTCAGGGATTTCTTATGGAGGAAAAAGCCTAACGACTCAGACTTTGCATTTTCAGAAGAAAGGAGGTTATTTTATGTAGCAATGACACGTGCACGGAAGAAAGTTTTATTTCTCACGGTAAAGGATAAAGAGTCGCCATTCATTTTAGAGCTACGCGAGAATAGTGATTTGAAGACCTATTTTTTGGATTAACAAATAAATGAGTGAATGAATAAGTGAATTATTTATCACTAGAATCTTTAGGACCAAAAGTATTCTGGACGCGACGCTTAGCTTCTTTTTGAGCTTTCTCAACCTGAGAAAGTGCGGAGCGCGCAATCTTGCGGCTGAGACGTGAAGCCTTCTTGTAATAATTAATACTGAATTTTTTGATTTCAGCTGTTAAGTCAATTGTGCCACCGGTCATGCGATCGGTAACATTGGCGATGGCGATGGTGGAGAAGATGATATCCGCAATAAAGATAATAGCTAGGACGATGGCAATAACGAGAAGTGTTAAAGGAGAAAAATATGCGAGAAAGTTAGTATAAATTGGCTGGATTAGATGAAGAATGGCAATACCACCAACCCCAAACCCGATGGAAGTCTCAAGCGAAATACGACCGTTAAGATGTAGTAGTGAACCGGTAGTGTAATCCCACCAGCGAACGTGGTAGATTTTCTCAAGCACAACCGAGGTGACGTATTCTATAACATCACAGAGGATGACCATCGTGAAAAATGTGGCCAGCCAGGACAAATTGAGTGGTGCGAGAAACAACACACAGAGCAATGAGCCGACACCATAGATTGGACAGATTGGACCAAAAAGGAAGCCGCGGTTCTCTAGTCGGCGCTTCGTGATTAATGTCCAGATACATTCAACTATCCAGCCGCCAAAGGAATATAGAATGAAGAGGAAAAAAAGATAGGCAAGGAGTTCGGGGAGTGGACGTTCGGCGACGATGCCTAAGGATTTAAAAAACATTAGGCTTATTATACTCTAAACCGTGCTTCGAGTACATACCTGCGCTTCGAGTACGGACAAAAAAACAATAAGCCCCTGGCGGAGCTTATTGGTAGCCTGAATATTACTAAGAATACTAAGCCTTATTGAAGGCCTGGATATTGCTAAAAATACTAGACCTTATTGAAGGCCTAGATATTGCTAAGAATACTAAACCTTATTGATGACCGGAATAACGATTGGAGTATGGCCAGTAGCGTCAAAGAGAATACGGGTGATATCTTCTTTGATTTCATCTTTTAAGACCTTTAGCTCTGGGTCGGAAGAGATGGACTTTTCAGTTTTGACGCGGAGATAGTGGCGGATTTTACCAATTAATTCTTCAGAATTGTCAAGGTAAATGAAGGCACGAGAAACGATATCTGGGGTTTTAATGAGACGACCAGTTTTCTTGCTGAGGGTTAGGACAATCATAAAGATACCTTCGCGAGAGATATGAATACGGTCCTTTACGACAGCTTCATGAACCGGCTTATCGGCATCATCGTAAAGCTTATTACCAACATGAATGCGGCCGTTTTTGCGGATGGTGTGATCTGGCATTAATTCAACAACGTCACCATCGTCGGCAATGAGGATATTCTCGTGTGGGATACCAACCACGTTCTCAGCCATCTCGGCATTATGTTCCATCATGAAGAACTCACCATGGTATGGCATATAGTTCTTTGGCTGCAGGCGAGTGACAAAATCGACATGGTCTTCGTAATATGCATGACCTGAAAGGTGGAGTGGACCGATATTAGTGAGGTGGGTTTTGCCGTTTTGAATAACTTGAGCACCCTCACGTAAGAGTCCGTCAACAGTATTAACGACATGTGGCTCGTTGCCTGGGATTGGGTTTGAGCTGAAGACAATAGTGTCGGAGGCCTTAATCTTGATGTACTTATGTGCACCACTGACCATACGATTAAGCACGGCGTTGAGTTCACCCTGGGAACCGGTACAAACGATGGTGATTTTATCGTCAGGAAGTTTGATAATATCTTCCATCTTCATGACAGTGTCTTTTGGCACCTTGATACATTTAGCGCGGAGTGCGACCTCGATATTATTAATCATCGAGAAACCAGCAAAGGCAACTTTGCGCCCACGCTGGTAGGCCTGCTCGAGAATCATGCCAATACGATTAATCTGTGAAGAGAAGCAGGAGATGATCACACGGCCATTAGCGTAATGATCCATTACCTTGCCGATATTGTCACCAACGTCGTATTCAGAGTGAGGATGATGGCCTGGTGAGTCAATATTGGTAGACTCGTTGAGCATCAAGGTGATTCCCTCGTTTTTGACAATTTCATCAATACGCTCGAAGTCAGTTTGTCTTTCGATTGGGTTAGCTTCGGCGCGCCAGTCACCTGAGAAGTAAATGACGCCATTTGGGGTACGGATGATGATGGCACAGTTACCTGGAATGGAGTGGAGAGTGTGAATAAACTCAACGCTTAGGTGTTCAGAAACCTGGAGTTTTTCGTGCTTGAATGGATCAACCACCTGATAGTTCATTTCTGGAACGTCCTCAAGTTCACTCATCTGTTTCTTGATCATGCCAATGGTAAAATCAGTGGCATAGATCGGGGTGAGTGGATTAAATTTTGGAAGTAGATGGCGGCAGGCACCGATGTGGTCAAGGTGGGCATGCGTAAAGAGGATCGCCTTTACCTTATCCATATTATCTTCGAGATATTTAATATCTGGAACCATGTAGTTGACACCAGGGTAATCTTCACTGGCAAAAAGTACGCCCATGTCGATAACGATAATTTCACCTTTGTACTCGATGGCGGTCATGTTTTTACCGATACCGAACTCGCCGACGCCGCCGATTGGGATAATGCGGACCGCTTCGTGATCAGGGCGGGCAGATTTGAGCTGTGCATTGGTAACTTGGGCGCCATTATAACCATTGAAACGGGATTTATTAACTGGGATACCGATGATGTGCTGAGTAGCCTGAGCGTTTACGTCCTGGGAAAGCATGCGCTGGTGATGAACCATGTCGCCACGCCTAGTGGAAACAGAGAGATTGACCTTGCGTTCTTCGGCTTCACTACTCTTCGTATTTTTAGCAACCTTTGGAGCTTTTGCCTTAGGGGCTTTTTTATTCTTAGCCTGGTCGCTAGGTTTATTATTACGAGCTTCAGAATTATCGCTGGAGAAATTATTTTTTCTCTTTGAACGAGCCGCATAGTCCTTGCCGCCCGGTTTGAAGTTACTGTTAAAATTACGCTTCTGGGCCTGTTCAAAAATTACTGCTGCACCAGTCTCAACAGGAGCAGGAGTTTCGACAAGTTTCGCACGATTCTGATTTTCTTCGAAACGGCGTTTGATTTCTGGCAAGCGCTCAGCCTGCATCTTCATGAGTCTGGCACGTCTTTCTTGTTCTTGTTTATTCATGATTTCCTTTTTTAAATAATAAGATCTACAAAGTTTGCAAACAAAAAGATTTTAGCTTGGATTCTGTTCTGTTTGAAAATAAGTAAGATTAACTAGTTAGTATTATAGCAAATTATGAATACTTTGACAAGAATATACCAGCGTATCACCTGTTTTTATGGGACATTATGGCCAATTTAAGAAAATAGAATCGCTCAAGATTACCGTTTTTGCCGGCGAGAGTATTATCGCGTTTATTAATGACGAGGAAGCCGTTATTTTTGAGCCAAGCTTCAAAATCTTTGATAATGTCGCGTCGAATAGTTTCGTTTTTGACGACACCATCCTTCAGTTGAAATGACCTGGCTTCAAATTGAGGTTTTAACATGACAAGAAAATCCGTCTGAGGGGAGGCAAGCTGTTTTTTAGCATGAAGTAGCACCTGTTTTAGGGAGACGAAGGAGACGTCAGCAAGGATTGTGTCGATCTTAACATCTGTTTTAGATTCATTTTCATTAGATTCGTTTTGATCTCTCGACAACGAACTACGAGTCACGGAAAAAATATCCGTCTTTTCTCGTAGGTCGATACGCGGATCAAAACGAAGGGGTGCTTTCATCTGTTTAGTACCTTTTTCGACAGCAATGACTTTCTTGGCACCACGAAGCAGAGCGTATTCGGTAAAGCCACCTGTACTGGAGCCTATGTCGAGCACGGTTTTACCACGAAAATCATAAGAAAAAGCCTGCGCCGCCCCCGCAAGCTTATTCTCTGCGCGTGACACTGGCATACTAGTATGCACAGTTTGCATGCTAGTATGCGTATTTAGATCTCGATCACGCGATGAACGCATTTTATTTCTGGCGTTCTCGGTAGGCATAAGTTTCCGTATCAACAGAAATTACATCACCAGTCTTAATGAAGGCTGGGACCTTAACTACGACACCAGTTTCAAGAGTGGCGTCTTTCATGACTGAAGTAGAAGTATCACCCTTAACGGCGTTTTCAGTATAGGTAACCTCAAGCCAAAGATTCTTTGGAAGAGTGAGGTTGATGGCGGAACCATTGTAGAACTGGATTTCCATCTCATCACCATCTTTCATGAAATCTTTGGAATCACCGACAAGGTCGTTTGATAGTTCATACTGCTCAAAAGTAGAAGGGTCCATAAAATAGAACTTATCTTCATCCTTGTAGAGATACTGAACTTTTTTGGTGGTAACTTCGGCTGGTTCGATTTTTTCCTGACCTTTGAAAGTCTTTGGAATTAATGCACCAGTGATTAAGTTTTTGACACGTACGTTGACGATGGAGCCACCACGTCCCATAACTTTTTGGGAATATTCAATGACTTTGTATGGCTGGCCATCTAAGGTGATTAGTACGTTTTTCTTTAAATCGGTTGGACCGTACATGGTTTTTCTCCTAAATTAGTTGGCAGACACAAATGGAAGCAATGCAAGATGACGTGCACGCTTGATAGCGACAGCTAATTGTCTTTGCTGTTTAGCAGAAAGACCGGTTTTTGAAATTGGTTCAATGCGACCATAAACGTCAATATAACGTTGCATAGTCTTTACATCGCGATAGTCGAAGTAAAGATTTGGATCATTTTTAATTCTTTTCATTTCTCTCAAAACTCTCTCTTAATTATTGTTTAGAATGGAACCTCACTGAGGTCGATAGGCTCATCTGGAATATCATCTGGGATGATATCAGCAGATTCATCATTGCTGGAACTGGCGAAGCTTCTTGAAGAAGATCCCTCGCTGGCACCGCCGAGGAAGTTGAAATCTTCAACGACGATTTCAGTAGCTGAGCGCTTTGCGCCGGTCTTATCTTCAAAAGCACGCTGAGAAAGACGTCCGGAAACGAGAATGCCAGTGCCTTTTTTGGCGTACTGAGCAATTACCTCGCCAGCCTTGCCCCATGCAGAACAGTTGATGTAAGAAACTTGTTCTTTTTTCTCACCGTTTTGTACGTAATTGTAATTTACTGCTACAGAGAAGGAACAGACCTGAGTGCCACCAGATGTGGCCCTGAGTTCAGGATCGCGAACGACGTTCCCTGTAATGATTGCCTTACTAAATCCCCGCGCCATAAAACCTCCTAAATTATTTATTCTGCTGACTCTTCAGTATTCTTAGTTTTCTCTGCACGAGCCTTGCGCTTAGCTTCAAATTTTGCCTTGCGTTCGTCGACAGTGACTAAGAGATAACGTAGAACCTCATCGGTAATATTTAAAGTAGAAGAGATCTTTGCTGGGGCCTGAGCAGGAAGCTCGAGCTCGTAGAAGTAATAAACAGCGTAATCTTGCTTATTGATAGTGTAAGCAAGGCGCTTTTTACCTTCGTTGGTCTCTTTTACGATTTTACCGTCTTGTGACTCAATTAATTTCTTAATTTTGTCTAGGGCTGGTGTTAGATTCATTTCCAAATCAGGATGAATCAACACAGTAAGTTCATACTGTTTCACTTTGCACTCCTTTGGTTAAAGCAAGCACACCTCATAGTCGCTTGCTGAGCTAATAATATGAGAATTATAGCAGACTGTGGAAAAAATCTCAAGCGAAGCGCGATGGGTTATGGCTTTTGAGTGAAGTAGCCTGGAGTACCTGGGGCGTCAATACGAGCGTAGGTTTTATCCTTTGGATTGGAGTCGGAATAAACTGTGCCACTACCACCGATAAGATCTGGACTATTACTAAACATGAAGTCCTGGCTTGATACTAAATCAGTTGTGAATGTATTAGAGGCGTAAATACATTTTACTCCAATATGACCAAACATCTGTTGTGCGCTTGCTAAACTTCGTGTGTCAAAACTTGAAATATCAAGTGCATCGCCTGCAGGATCGGTACTAGAGAAGGCAAACATATAGGTCATATTTTTTACCTTTTTGGTGTCAAACGATTGAAGGTTGAGATGTTTTAGCTTAAAAGTTCGATAAAACATCCGAGACATATCCTCAACATTACTAGTATCAAAAGTTGAAAGATCTAGATTTGTGACTTTCTTCAAACCTGCAAACATATCTGACATATTTACAACGCTACTTGTATTAAGAGCCGAGACATCTAGATTAGTTAAGTCGGGATTGTTTGTTATATATGAGTAACCAGGCTCGACCATATCAAACATATGTGACATATCCGTGACATGAGACGTATCAATGTGTCCAAAGTTTATATTTGTAAGTTTTAACGACTCTTTAAACATACTACTCATATTCGTGACCTTGCTAGTATTGAGTCCAGAGAGATCTACGCTCGTAAGTACTCCACCGGCAAACATCTCACTCATGTCTTCCACGTTACTAGTATCCATTGTTGAAAGATTGATCTGATTATCCTTGCGGTGTCCAGAGAACATTCCCTTCATAGTTTTGACCTTCGAGGTATTTAGCGGTGAAATATCTAGGGCTGTTGTGTCTAATCCGCCAAACATATAGGACATATTCTCAACATTACTAGTATCAAAGTTCCTTAGGTCTAACGGCGTAACGGCTGAATTAATAAACATACCTTCCATATTTTTTACCTTGCTGGTGTTAAATCTCGATAAGTCAAGAGTAACAGTATCACTACTTCCATAGGCATGCATGTAGGTGAACATATAGCTCATATCTTCAACATTACTGGTATCCATTTCACTCAGATTCAGGCCGGTAAGACCTTCTTTACCGCCATTAAACATATGCTTCATGCTTTTGACACGACTAGTGTTAATTCCGCGGAGATCAATATTACCAATTGAGTGTCCCATGAATTTTTCAGCGTCAAACATATAGCTACAATCTTCGTTTGCATATGCAACATCGGCTTCTGTCCACCACAAAACTTTCTGACTAGTTGAATCAAACCAGGCATAAATTGGTTTTTCAGAATCTGCTGTTGAGACAATAGTGGCATCACTAAGGTTTGCAGGTGGCGTAGCGGAATGCTCAAAACTACCAGTAGTTAAATGCATAGTATCTAGATTTAAAACTATCGGATTGAAAGCAGGCCCTGGGAGAAAGGTAGTTCTTAGCTGTACGTAATTTGTGATCGTGGTGAATAAAATCTGCTTGGAGTAAGTTCCAGAAGATAAATCTGGGGAGACTTTGACGCCAAAATCAATGTCGAGATTATTTGAAGCTG
>CAUTNS010000028.1:0-8724 GCA_963540345.1 uncultured Candidatus Saccharibacteria bacterium
TAGAGTGATTCGGTTGGGACAAACATCATGCCAAAATCGGTAGTATATGGTGGTTCGATGTATTTGGTGAAAATTTTATTTGCTTGTTATTTGACATCGGTAGCAAGGGCTTTTTGGTAGGTGAGAATATCGGATTTATTACCAAGGTCGTAGGCGGCAATTAATCTTGAATAGTTTTCGACCGGGAATTTAGAGTCGATTGGAAGAAAAGTTTCATGATTCTCATCACGACCTGGCATTTTGACGGCAAATTCAACGCGGTCAGCGGAGCCCGGTTTTGTGCTAATATTTTCACAATATTGATTTGGACTTAAGATGTCGGAAATAATACTGCTGAGCTGAACCTCGCCGTAAATTCCCCTCGTTTTAACACCCTCCATGACTTTTTTGAGATCGCCAACACCAGTGGCTAGATTTTTCATTTCGCCGAGACCCTTATAAACACTCGTGAGTTGTTCGGAAATAGTCTTGAAGCTTTCATTGAATCTTTTTTCAACTGAGGCCTGAAGTTTTTCATCAACGGTTAGGCGCATCTCTTCAAGTTTTTTGGCGTTATCATTTTGCAAGTCGCGAACTCTAGTATCCATGGTTTTTTGAATGGTTTGGAGATTGGTCGCAATTTCTTGGCGGTTGTCACGGAAGCCATCATGAACGCCTTTGGTGATGGTGCCGACGATGGCCTCAACACGAACCATGCGATCATTGAGATTTTTAGAAGCTTCGACAATCTGATCGCTATTTTTTGCCATCATCTCGATGGAATTTTGCAGTAATTCTTGTCTCTTGTTGCTGCGATTTTTAAGCATTAAAAATAAAACAATAATTGATAAGACTAGATTAAAAAACAAAAATAAATATAAAAGATTAGATTGTTCCATGGACCTCCTTAGATGACATAATCTGATTTTAGCATAAAAACATAATTAGTTTGAGATTATGGATCTGAAAAGTATGCTTCAAGATAAAGTCTGGGTCTGGAGTTTGGGTTCTGGAGTCTGGAGCCTGAAATCTGGAATCTGGAGTCTGGGGTCTGGATTCTGGAGGGGTAGGGGTAGGCTAGAGCTTGGTGCGGTTGGTGAGGGCGGCGCCGAGGGTGATTTGATCGGCAAAGGAGAGATCGACGCCAAGAGGAAGCCCGCGGGCTAACCTAGTAATTTTTAATTCAGGGTATTTGCCAGAAAGTAACCTTTGAAGAAGAAGAGCGGTACTTTCGCCCTCTACGCTCGGGTTAGTGGCAATAATAATTTCTTCGGCTGCGTCATTTTTGACACGAGAAATCAACTCCTCAATGTGGAGTTTGTCGGGAGTGATTCCATCGATAGGTGAGATGGCGCCGCCTAGGACATGATAGGTGCCATGATATTGCTTAGTTTGCTCAATGGAATAGATGTCAAGTGGTTCCTCAACGACTAGAATAGTCTTTTTGTCACGTTCTTCGTCGCTGTAGAGCGGTGAAACCTGTTCATCGTGATTAATTAAAGCAAAAGTTACTGGACAGATTTTGACATCGGTATGAAGATGTGTTAGGGCGTCAATGATAGTTTCAGAGATTTTAGGGTCAACACGAAAAAGATAGGTGGCATATCGTTCAGCGGTGCGGGGGCCAACTCCAGGGAGATTCCCCAGTGCTTCAATAGTGTTTTCGAGTGCTTTTGGCAGCATAAACTAAGTTTAATCTGATATTAATCTAAATTGAATTTAATGATAGTTTGGCTAGGTAGATTTATTACATGCCGAGGCCGGAAAGACCGCCAAGCTGGCTCATTAGAGGTTTCATTTTGTCGGTTGCAATTTCCTGTGCTTTAGCATAGCCGTCACGGAAGCAGTTCTCAATCCAGCGTTCAAGTTCTGAGATGTCGTCAAGGTCAACGCGAGATGGGTCGATAGTGACTTTTTTGACTTTAAGCTCGCCAGTAATTTGGACTACGACAGCGCCATCACCAGCTTCAACTTCAACAATTTCGTTCTTCAAGTCTTTTTGGGCTTTGCGTAAGTTATTAATCATTTTCATTTGGTCAAAGGTAGCACCCATGAAATCTCTCCTTAAATAATTATAGAAATATTATAACAGATTACTCGACAGTATAAAGATATAGGCGGTCGGCATTTTGGGATTTTGAAGAGGTGATAATTTTTTGGATTGCAAAATTGGTATTTTCTTTAGATCCGATTTTGTCGAGGGCGTAAAAAGTTTCTCCGGTCGTGAAGGCGTGTGTTGGTTCGATGATGTTGTATTTGAGGGCTGGGCGGAAAATCGGCTTCACATTGTTGGCGGCAAGAACAAGTTCTGCAACTGGTTTTGTAGATTCATTATCTTTATCAATTAGAATACTATCGCCCGGCTTGAGATTAGATAGGGTAATGGTGAAATCGCTATTAAACTGGTTAGCCACAGGTGCGGCGTAGCGGTATCCGGAGATGAAGTGTGAGAGGTCGGAAGTAATCATAGTGAAGAGGAAGAAAGTGATTGGAATCACGCCAAAGAGTTTGGCGTAGGGGTTTTCTGGGAAGAGATCGAACCATTTATTAATAATATAGCGGAAGCCGTGAGCGATTAGGATGGCGAAGGGCAAAAGAAGAAGAGCGGCATAGTCGGTGTTGAATCCTGAAATAATAATAGTGAAGAGGATGAGAAAGATGGCGATGGAGTTGCGGCTGGCAAAGAAGCCTTTGAATGTGGAAATGAGGCCGATGATGGCAATAATGGTGGCGGGGAGGCTGATTTGTGGTGCGAGAAAAATGCTTTCGATGACGCCATGCCAAGAGAAAAATGGTAAAAAGGCTTGCTTGAGATTATTAAAGTAGCCGGAGATTTTAAAATTACCGGAAAAGAGGAGTGGCTGAATGATGTCCGGGTGATTGAGTAGGATGTAGCCCATAAAACCGAAGCCAGTGAGGATAATGGCGGAGACGAGGAAGAAAGGCAGCCTTGGGAGCTTTTTGATAGTGAAACGAAGGTGTGGATGCCAGACGGTGTAGATTAAGATAAGAATGACGAGATAGAGCATATAGGGAGTGAAGCTGGAGAGGAAGAGGGCGATGGCAAAAATAAAACACCAAATTGGGGCGGGGCGTTTGACTCCCTGAACCTTGGAACCAACCCAAAGTAGAAGGGTTGGCCAGAAGACGATCATGATAAGCGGGGTGCCGTTACTGACGAGAAAAAGAAAGCTGGAAGAAAGAACGGTGATAATACTGGCGATGATGGCAGTGTTGTTTTTAAACCAACGGTTGAGGAGGAGAACGATGAGGAATCCGAGAATACCGCCCATAATAATACTTGGAATACGAATGGTGTAACTGGTGATACCGAAAAGTTTAAAGACAATTTTTTGCAAGAGATGATAGGGGAGATCGATGAGATTGCCGCTAAAGACTGAGTGGACGTCGAGGTTTTGACTGGTGATGGCGGAATTCATTTCTGCATTAGAAAGTCCAACTGGTGCAAGTTTTGGGACCAGAAGAATAAGACTAAGAAAGCTAATGGCTAGAAGAATGTAGCCAATGATAAAGCGTTTTTTGTAAAGAAAATATTTATTTGGATTTAATTTACCCACAGTTTTATTTTATCATGGAAAAACAAATAACGCTATTTAAAAAGCTTTATTCCCTGGTCTTGTCGAGTGACATGAACCTTAGAAGCTCAGGGTGGAAGTAGAGTTCAATCTTGCCGATAGGCCCATGACGGTGTTTGGCCATCAGAAGTTCAGTAACATTGGTTGGTTCATAGCCTTCTTCTTGGTGGTAGTAGTCAGGGCGGTGTAGGAACATTACAAGGTCGGCGTCCTGCTCGATAGAACCGGATTCACGAAGGTCGGATAGGACCGGACGAGGATCGTCACGGCCGGTGACGCCACGAGAAAGCTGAGCCAAGGCAATGACGGGAATTTCAAGTTCACGTGCGAGAGTTTTGAGGCCACGAGAAATTTCAGTAACCTCTTGCACGCGGTTACCGGCGTAACGGTCAGAACCGGAAATTAGCTGAAGGTAGTCGACGATAATCAGACCAATATCGTGATCGTGAGCGGCGCGGCGGGCTTTGTTGCGAAGTTCAAGTACGGTCATGGAGCTGGTGTCGTCAAGATAGAGTGGAATTTCGCTCATTTCACCAAGTGCGTCACCAATTTTCGCAAAGTCGTCGGATGAAATGTTGCCGGTACGGATATGCCAAGAGTCAACACCAGAGGTGGTAGCAATCATACGGTCAACAATTTCATTTTTTGCCATCTCCATAGAGAAGAAGAGGACGCCACGCTTATTGATGCCAGCAATATTATAGGCTAGGTTTTGAGCGAAAGTGGTTTTACCCATGGCTGGGCGGGCGCCGATGATGATGAGATCGCCGCGCTGGAATCCTGCAGTTTTATTATCGAGATCACGGAAGCCAGTTTTCAGGCCACGCATAGAGCCCTTATTGGTATGTAGCGCTTCCATGCGGTCAAAAGCGTCGACTAGAAGATCCTCAAGGGCTGCATATTCGGTTTTGGTGGTTTGATCGGAGACGGCAAAAAGTTCCTTCTCGGCAGCGCCAAGCATGGCGGAAACATCCGTTGTACTATCGTAAGCTTGATTAGTGATTTCGGTACCCGCGCGAATGAGTCGGCGACGAATGGAGGCTTGTTCAACAAGTTTTGAGTAGGATAAAACGTGAGCAGCTGTAGGTACTACATTGGTAAGTTCAGTGAGGTAAGATGCGCCACCGATATCTTTGAGAAGTTTTAGATTGCGAAGTTCAGAAGTGAGAGTCAAAAGATCGATCGGCTGGTTATGCTCGTAAAGCGACATCATGCCACGATATATGGCGCCGTGTTTCTTTTCATAAAAATCAATCGGTTTAATCTTTTCAAGAATATCCGGAAAAGCAGAATCGTCAAGCAAAATCGCGCCAAGCAGAGAGCGCTCAGCTTCAATGTCTTGGGGCGGAATGCGGCCGCCAAACAATTCTGGATCATTTTGGGAAATGGTCTTTTTTCTAGGTTTCTTTTCGGAATCGTCTTTTGTTTCTACCATAATTACACCTCAAAAATCCTAAAATGGATTTTCGTTTACCTCCTGAATATCTCCCATTATAGCAGAGAGTGACTCAATTTTTGGGGAAACCGTGACTGCTTTTTTGGTTTGACCGGCGGCGGCCTGTTCAAAAGAGACAGCGGTTTTTGGAATAACTTCAACGTCAGGGTTTCTGACGGTCAGTTCGATAGAGTTGGTGGCGCCACGTAAAATCTCGAGGTTATTTTTTTGCCCTAAGATGCGCCAGTAGACGGCCTTTTCCGGATAGATGTCAAAATTTTTGCCATCGATGACGAAGAAGGACTTTTTGAGAGCAGTCATTAAGGTTGGGTTGACGTTAGTGACGTTGGCGACAAAGCCGTTGAAATTAAAATCGCCAGATGAACTAACCACGGCTTCTGGTAGAGTTGGCGGCGCTTCTTGGGTCATCTCTTCAGGATCTTTCGGCGGCAATGCGCGTTCAGCTTTATGGTTTTTAGCATTTTTGGCTAGCTGTTCGCGGAGTTCAGCGAAGGGACTTGGCTTAGCGCCTGGGGTTGAAGTAGACTGTGCTGGGGCTTGCGGATTAATGGTCGCCGAATGCGGGGTTGGAGTGGTTGTTGAGGCGATAGGAGTGGATGGTTGTGGTGAGGTAACTGGTACTATGGAAGCTGTGGAAGTTACAGCAGCGGGGGCCGCGAAGTTATTCGAGATTAGGGCAACAGTGAGTTTGGCTTCGAGGAAACTTCCAGTGACATTAAAAAGCTGGTTGACGAGTTGGAGTGATTTCGGAGTTGGATTCTTTAGAATTTGATTGATTAATTCTAAAGTGATCGATTCGGCGGTAATACCGTAATTAAAAAGAGCGGCAAGAGTATTTGTAATATTTTCCGTGTCGGAATTTTCGTAGAAATTGATGAGATTTTGAATTTCTTGATGTTCTGGGATGCCAAGGGTAGCTGAAACGTCGCTGGCCTCGATAGTTTTTTCGGAAAGATTGACTGTGCCAATCTGGTTGAGGATGGAAAGTGAATCACGAAAAGATCCACCACCCCTTTCGGTGATGATTTTGAGTGCATCGTCAGAGATTTTAATTCCCTCCTTGTCGCAGACGGAACGCAAAAAATCTTGCATGACTTTTGGCTCGGCTAGGTTGAAACGATAAATTTGAGTGCGAGAGATGATGGTGGCTGGGATTTTTTCTGGGTTAGTGGTAGCCATGATGAAAATCACGTGCTCTGGCGGTTCCTCGAGAATTTTAAGCAGAGCATTAAAGGCGCTATTTGAGAGCATATGCACTTCGTCAATAATGTAGACTTTGTATTTGCCAAGAGTCGGCATGATCATAGCTTTTTCACGAAGTTCGCGGATATTGTCGACGCTAGTGAAAGTGGCGGCATCGATTTCAATGATATCAATATAGGAGTCTTCAAGTTGATAATCGAAATGGTTAATTTCGTGGGCAAAAATACGAGCAACAGAAGTTTTGCCGCAGCCGCGTGGACCAACAAAGAGGTAGGCATGAGAAATTTTGCCCTTGGTTAAGGCGCCTTGTAATTGCTCGATAGTTTTATCCTGCCCAATAACTTCGGATAAATGGAGCGGTCTATATTTTCGATAGAGAGCCTTCATTAAAAATATTGTAGCACGAAATAGACCCATTTTCATGGGTCTATTCTTTTATTCTTCTAGAGTGCAGCTTCAACGGCAGCCCAGTTGGCTTGATCATTGTTGGCTGGAATAACAACGGAAACTTGCGCTCCTTCGCGAAGGCGGAAATAGGTTACGGAAGCGTAAAGAATTTCGTATTCGCGGCCACTTACTTCGACGAAATATTTATCATCATGGTGAGTGAGGGTACCGATTACGGTTTTGCGCTCGACTGGCCCAATTTGCTTGTAGAGGAACTTTCCTTCTGGTGTGATGGTAAGTTTCATAATGTCACCTTCAACTAGCTTGGACTTACTGGCATAGTTGGCTGGGACTGGATAATTTTTGCCGTCCTGATCAATCATGATTTGGCCGTCAAAAACACCCTCGATAATTTTACCTTCAGGTGCGGAAACGATAACTTCTCGCGGAGTGGTAACAATATCACCATCGCCGACGACAGAATTTAAAAGTTCCCTGGCAGCTGCTAGATTGGTTTCCGCTTCTTGAATTAGCGAGCGGAGTCGTTTTATTTGTTTTTCTGGTAATTCAGACATCACCTCGCATCCTGTCTGTTTAATATAATATTGATATTATATTATGCTAGTCTTGTAAAATTGTCAACAAAAATTTGTATAAATTATTTATACAAAGATTTCCACAAGTTTAACAGGGGTCTAGAGTTATATGTTGTAATAAATACTGCTGAATATGACGATTTTTTGGAATGTTATATAATTATTACAATGATTAAGATTATTGCTGGTGGTAGAAAACATTTGAAGTGGGTCGAGGAGGCGGTTTTTGAGTATGAAAAGCGATTAAAAAAGCCTTTTGATATTGTTTGGGAATTGATTGAAGAGGAAAAACTGAATCAATATCTTGCGAAATGGCCATTTTCGGGGCAGCAGTATGTGATTTTGCTTGATGAGCGAGGAAAAAACTTATCATCACCAGAACTTTCTGAGGCCTTGTCACGACAGTTTGTAAATAGTAAGGAAGTGGTGATTATTATTGGCGGTGCCTTCGGGGTAAGTGAAGAGGTGAGGCAGAAATCTAATTTGGTTTGGAGCCTTTCAAGGCTAGTTTTTCCCCACCAGCTTGTGCGCGTGATGCTAGCGGAACAAATTTATCGAGCACAAGAGATTGCGGTTGGTGGAAAATATCATCATGAATAAATATTGTTTGTGATAGTGTTTATGCTATACTAGTACGAGTGTTAAATTTGGGAATCAAAAATACAGGAGCATTTAGGCTCGGTAATAAAATTCGTGTGGGTCAGAGATTAAAAAATGGCACTCGGATTTCTGATTTTCTCTTGTTGGGGCCGATTGGGATAATTATCTATTTATTATTCTTTTCGTTTAATTTTCTTTTTGACTTTTCAACGCCAAATTCTCATGCGGCGCCACTTGTAGGCGCGTCAACACTCTCGATGTCGGTAAGTACGCCTTCGGTGGATTTGGACTTTACGCCGACTGGTTCTGCGGCGCAATTTATTGAATCTGGTGCGAATTTAACAATCCAAACTGATAACCGAACTGGTGTTACGACTTATGTGGCGAGCATAGATGAAAATACAGATTTGAAGCATACTGACGCGACGATCGCGCAAAAACTTTCTTCAATTTCTAGTACGGCGGCGGCCACGGCATTTTCGGATAATAATTGGGGTTATCGAGTAACGACTCCAGCACCACCTGGTTCTGATTTTTTGCCAATTCCAAAAGCTAGCGCTCCGGATACAATTTTTTCCACCCCCAACGCCACTGGTAGTCCATATGTAGTTGGGATTTCTTTTGGTGCAAAGGTTGCGGCGAATTTAATTTCCGGAACTTATAAGAAGGACATCGTATTCACAACAGTAACAAACTATGTACCAAAAACTGCTACGTTCTTGCCAGGACCAAACTTTAATTTTTTGGTAAAGAAAATTAATCCGGCTTATAATACGGAAAAATTTAAGCGAGCTAGCAATCAGCCGGCAAATCTTTCTTCAGCTAAGGTTGTCTCGACGGCGGATTCGGATTATCCGATTTATGTTTGGTATGAGTCTGCGGATAAGACCGTATATTGGTGGAGTGA
>CAUTNS010000029.1:0-8375 GCA_963540345.1 uncultured Candidatus Saccharibacteria bacterium
ACTCATGAAGGTGCGATTTTTTATACGATTGGTCAGAGGCATGGCTTAAGTCTTAGCGGCGGTCTGCCATATTATATTGTCGATAAAGATATGGATAAGAACATCGTCTATGTTTCGCGCAATATCAATAATCCGGATCTCTGGACTAAAGAATTAAAACTTAAAGATGTATTTTTGCGTCCACTTTTTGATCAGTCAGGGAAGGTAATTAATCTACCAAGTCATGTCGACGTGCGTATTCGTCATCGCGCTAGTCTGCAAACTGCCCTACTAAAAATTGACCATACGACTAAAATCGCCACTCTTGTCTTTGATGCTGAATTTAAGCGCCCCGCTGCTGGTCAATCTGCCGTATTTTATGTTGGAGACGCCTGTGTGGGTGGTGGTATTATTGAATAATTCCGTCAGAAAAAGTCGCTAACGTAAAACTACAAAGTAAAACAATAAAGTAAAAGTAAAAGTTAAAGTAAAACTCCAAAATAAAAGCTAAAGTAAAAGTTAAAGTTACGGTAAAACCTACCTTTTGAAGCAGGTCCCGCCCTTGTGGATTTCAAAATCGTGGGTAAAATCTTCAATAAAACGCATTACTCCCACTTTCTCGATTTTTTCATCAATCCCCTCAACAACATAATCCGAACCATCCTGACGCTTAGCAGAAATCGCCGTGTCACTAGTCGGGTTAAATTTTAAGGTAATTGTACCCTCTCCATTTTTGCAAATAAGGCTAATTGATCCATCGCCAGTGATGGCTTTTTTCAACATTAAAATCGCAATTATACCGAGTACTCCAATTATGAATAGGGTTATTAATTTTCTCATTTTTCTCCTTTGACTTATGGATATTTATAATTGTGAAGACTCGCCAGTCGCTATAAACTAATCCCAACATACCATACAATTATGGTTATGTCTACACCTATATCCGTACTCTATGAACCGACTGATTTTTTGATTGACAATCAGGATGATTGTGTATAACATAAGGACTATAGGGAATAAAAATCCCTATAGTCCTTTTTGAAATTGCTCAGTGTTTCTTTAAAAAAAGAAAGGGGGATTTATGGAAACGCGTAAGAATCATCTGATGAAGAAAATGCTGTCTGTAGTCGTAGCGGTCTTAATGCTTTTTATGACCATACAAACTGAAGCATTCGCTAGAAGCGAAAGCGAGTTCACTTGGCACCAGACTCTTGGGAAACGTGTGGTCGATCTTGGAGAAATGGGGCCTAGGCAGATTAACGTGTATTTCGTGGCAACATCGCCCGAAAAAGGAAGATTCAGAGTAAGGCTAGAGAGATATGCATGGTTATGGCATTGGGATGAGGTTGAGACCGGGTATGGTGGTGCATTACAGTCTTCAGAACGTCATTATGACGTGCGAAACCATGTAATGACGTTTGGTGAAATAAACCACTTGACATGGCTGGTTGATAAAAAAGGGAAGTATCGTATTGTCATGACGGGTCCCACGAATGAACAGGAGACTGTAATTACTCGCTTTGAAGCATGGAATAGCAACACGCACTAAGTACGTGCAGCTAGATGTTGTTAAAAACACTGAGCAGGAACTTCATAGAGCATATTATTTTTATAATATGCTCTATACTCTAAAATAGAATCAAAAATCAAATGGAAATCATACAATTAAAAAACATTACTAAAAAATATAAAGACAAGGTTATTTTTAGTGATGTCAATTTCACTATTCCAAGTAGTTCATTTACGGTATTGATGGGGGAAAGTGGTTCAGGTAAAACTACCTTATTGAATATCATAGGCGGGTTAGAGCCTCAAACTTCTGGCGAAGTGATTATTGAACAGCAAAATCTTAAAAATTTTAATGCACGACAGCGAACGGATTTTTATCGTCATGAAGTTGGTCTAATTTTTCAGAGTTCATATTTGCAGCCACAACTTACTCTTTTTGAAAATATAAGCTTACCGGGTGTTTTTGCTAAAATGCCTAGAGCGGAACGTGATCAGCGTGTTATGGAATTAGCTAAAGATCTAGGCATTTCAGAAGTATTGAATAATCTACCGAGTCAAGTTTCTGGCGGGCAGGCCGAACGAGCTTGCATTGCACGCGCATTGCTATTAAATCCAAAAATAATTTTGGCAGACGAGCCAACTAGTAATCTTGACGAAAAAAATGCCAATATTATTTTACAGCTACTAAATAACATTAGGTTGCAGCGAGGAATCACCGTGATAGTTTCAAGCCATAGTCAACTTGTGGCTGGATTTGCTACTCAGCTTGTCACTGTTAAAAATGGAACCATCTATGTTCAGTGAACTCACTAGGATTTCCCATCGATTATTTATCTCCAATCTAATCAAAAGTCTTACCACAATTGTTTCGATCGGCATTCTCTACTCTGTGATTGCCGCACTGATTTTTATTACGAATGGTCTTGTGCAAACACTTAAGAACTATTCCAATGAAATCAATGATGGTGAAGTTTATCTGCTCTCAGAATACGAAGGGGAAGATAGTGATTTGATAGAAAGACGAGCCAAAAAATATCATGGCGAAAAGATTGAATTATCTCAGTCTCAACTAGATAGATATGGAATTACCATGAATGATTCTGCAGTTATTTTAAAGTTTATAAATATCGCGCAGGCTGAACAATATTATAACTGTAAGGATACTAGGGAATTTGGTTATGCTAGTGACGAGTATCACATAACGGAGTTGTTTAGTCAGAAAATTAGTGCCAAACAAACACTGGAAGATACGAAAAATGAAAAGATTATTCCTGTTATTATTGTTTTAATCATCGCCTCGATGTTGATTTTTGTATTTGTCATTTCACACATAATTTCTAGTGATGACAAAATAATTTTCATGTATCGTTCACTCGGTGCCACTAAAAAACAGATCTTTTTTATCTATTTTAGTTACATACAAGAAATCTGCTTTTATATCATCATCATGATGTTTATTGTCGGAGGCATCATGGCAGGTTTGTCGAAAATTTGGATTGGATCCTATTTTACAGACTGGCTTTTGTCATATTTTCCTGGCGGCACTAATCCCAAAGTTAGCACTCTGGGACTCAACGAAGATTTCATATATTTATTTATTTCTCTTTTTGTTTCATCTTTTCTTTCGTTTCTTCTGTGTATTGATCAATTCTTCACCAAGAAAATTTCGCAGCGCATAAAAGGAGCATAAATGTATTTTACCGATGTTTTAAAATTAAGTTTTCAGAAATTTATCAGGCAGTTTTATCGCAGTTATAAACTAGTCGTTGCCATGTCTATAATATTTTGTCTCATTTTCACAATAAATCTCTTTTTTACTGGACTAAAAAATTCTCACATTAAATTTTCGCAGTCAAAAGTTGGTGACCAAGTTATAATTTCCGCAACTAGCCCCAATTCATATACTGATCTAAAAAAGCTAGAAGAAGTTGCTAAAAACGAGATGGTTCAAGATATTGAAAAATTTGGTGGGAAGATTCTCAAAAACATCCGAACCGTTACTAGAAATAATATTCCAGTTCTGCCAAAATCCTCTGTTCAGAATCTAATCGAAGTTGATCCGTCGAATGCACCAAAAGATGCCATTCCGATTCTTACTACCACATCCTTTGGTGAATTATTATTGGGTCAATATGATAATAAAATAAATAAACTCACTGCTGTCGAATATCTCTCCAAATATCAGGATTATCGAGAAAAAGTGCTAGGGAAAACTTTTGAAACTGATAATGGTGCGAAGTTTTTTGTTGTTGGATTATTGCCAGGTAGTTACCATCTGACCAACTATTCATTTTATGCATTAGAACGAAATGTCGATACAACACTCTTAAATGAGTTACTTGATGATATTCCTCTGCAAGGTATTGAACCAATTGCAGTCGACAATGGCAACCAAGATTCCTGGCAGACTGGGCAAAATGTTAAATACGAAATGGTTTATGCGGTCTTTGATAATCAAAAAGACGCCCGCCATTATCTCGAACAGGGGAAAGCTAGCTTCCGAATGGTTACACTAGACGACAAAAGCTATAATGCAAATGTGATACTCGGTTTATCTCCAGAAATTACCTTTATCTTCAATTTCTTCCAGATTATAATCAGAATTATCTCTTTCATATTATTTATTGTCGCTACAGTCGTTATTCTCTCCACAAATACCAGGTTAATTGCACAAGATGAAGAAGAAATTGCACTCTATCGTAGTCTCGGTGCCACAAAGTCTCAGCTAAAAATATTTTACGGTATTTATTTTTTCATCTTAATCGTCAGTGCGCTCATCTTTGCCTATTTTGTTGCTTCGTTCATCCTCATTCTCTTTCATCTATTTCGTGGTCAGTTAATTAATATTCAAGCCGCACTAGCCTTTAGCTTGAAAGATGTCCCGCAAGTTTTTTGGTATGGCGTTAATTCTGACATCCTTGTTATTATTGTCGCGGCACTGCTTCTTGCTCCACTCTCTACTCTCTTGAATTCCAGAAAGTTCTCCTCTCGCGTGGTATAATATTTGCTATGAATGCAAGTGAAATCCGTCAAAAATTTCTTGAATATCAGCAAAAACTCGGCCACCAGGTAATTGCTCCGGCTAGGTTAGTACTGGAAAATGACCCTACTACCCTGTTTACGGGTTCTGGTATGCAGCCACTCCTACCTTATCTTCTTGGCGAGCCGCATCCAGCTGGCAAGCGACTTTCCGACTCACAACCATGCTTGCGTCTTCAGGATATCGAAGATGTTGGCGACCCAAGACACACCACGGTTTTTGAAATGCTTGGTAACTGGTCGCTTGGTGATTACTTCAAGCAGCAACAAATTCCGGCTTTCTTCAAATTTTTGACTGAAGTGGTTGGGCTTGATCCACATAAAATTTATGTCACTTGCTTTATTGGTAGTGAAAAATATGGTATTCCAAAAGACACGGAAGCGGCTGAAATTTGGCAGCAAGTTTTCAAAGAGGCCGGTGTCGACGCCAAAATTGCCGAAATTGGTAGCGCAGAAAATGGAGCAGAGTGTTGAATTTTTGACGGTGAACATATTTTCTTTTATGACGACCATGAAAACTGGTGGAGCCGTGGCGGTGGTGTAGAAACTACCCCAATTGGTGATCCGTGTGGTCCAGATTCTGAAGTTTTCTATGATTTTGGTGAAGATAAGCAGGATGTCGCGAAGTATGGTAAGTCTCATCCAGCCTCTGACGGTGCACGCTTCATGGAAATCGGTAACCAGGTCTTTATGCAATATAAGCGTAATGAGGATGGTAGCTTCTCTGAGCTTAAGCACAAGAATATTGACTTTGGTGGTGGACTTGAACGTATCGCAGCGGCTGCCATTGATTCCTTCGATGTTTTTGAAACCTCGCTCTTACGCCCTCTAATTAAAAAACTTGAAGAAATTTCTGGTAAAACCTACAAAGAAAATACATCTGATATGCGCATTATCGCCGACCATTTACGCGGCGCTTATCTCTTAGCTGCCCAGGGGCTTACCCCAAGTAATCGTAAACAAGGTTACGCCATGCGTCGCCTGATTCGTCGTGCCATTCTTAAAGCTCTCAATCTTGGTATTGAGCAGGATTTTCTTGCCCAAATGATCCCATTAATTGAAGCAAATTACGCTGACCTCTCTGATGAAATTCTTGACAATAGAAAAGATGCTCTCGCTGTTCTTATTCGTGAAGAGCAGGCCTTCCGTAGAACCTTAAATCGTGGACTTAAAGAACTCAACAAGATGAAAGTTTCCGGCTTGACTGGCAAGGAATTATTTATGCTACAGGATACCTATGGTTTTCCACTTGAGTTATCCGTGGAGGAAGCCCAGCGAGAAAATATTCAACTTAGCGAAAACTGGCAAGCAGAATTCGAGCAGTGCCTTGCCGAGCAACGTGCACGTTCTAAGACGGCTTCCGAAGGTATGTTTAAGGGCGGCCTCGAAGATCATAGTGAAATGTCTACCAAATATCACACCGCAACACATCTACTCCTTGCTGCTTTGCAGAAGCTCATCGATAAAAATATTGGCCAGTCTGGTTCCAATATCACTTCCGAACGTCTGCGTTTTGATTTTAATCTTGACCGCAAGCTAACTCCAGAGGAAATTAAATCCCTTGAAGATCAGGTTAATCTCTGGATTTCAGAAGATCATCCAGTGGTATTCGCTGAATATGATAAGGAATACGCAAAAAATACCCTAAAAGCTCACGGTCAGTTCTGGGAAAAATATCCAGAAAAAGTCAAAGTCTATACAATTGGCGATTTCAACCAGCCAGTCTCGCGTGAAATCTGTGGCGGACCACACGTTGAACATACTGGTTTGCTCGGTAAATTCAAAATCAAGAAAGAAGAATCTTCCGCCGCGGGCATTCGCCGCATCAAGGCTGTCTTAGAATAAATAATTAAACTAAAAGTGGAGGCATATGGAACGACTAATTGAATATCTCATTCCTGAAAATTATCAACTTGAACTACGTGTCAATAAGCAAACTGAAGAAGTACAAGGACATGTAGTCATAAAAGGACAGGCGGTTAAGCCAAACCTCAAATTGCATGCCAGGGAATTAAAAATCGCGAAGATTACAATTAACGACCAGCCAGTCGGTTTTCACCTCGATCAGGAAAATCAATTACTTCTACTTGACTCAGAAAAGATCCTAACTGCAGCTAGTTTCAAAAAGTCTGTTTCGGATTCTACTGTTCCAGAGGAGAATAACGCAAAAAACGCAAATCCTAGCCAAATCTCCATAGATAATCCTAGCCAAATCTCCATAGATATTCGCTACAGTTTTAAGCTCAGCCATAGCATGATCGGCATGTATCTCTCGACCTATCAGTATCAAGGAAAAGAAGAGCGTATTGTTTCCACTCAGTTCGAGTCGCATTACGCTAGAATGATGTTTCCGTGTGTCGATGAGCCAGAAGCTAAGGCCACTTTTGATGTTAAGGTCATTGATACCGATATTGAAGATACGATCCTTAGCAATATGCCAGTAGATACAGAACGAGTCTTAACTTATACCTCTGTTAATGCAGGCCTTAATCCTAAAGATGATGCAAGCGCTTTAAATCTCAATACACAGGTTTCGCGTAAAATCGTTACCTTCAAGACCACGCCGAAGATGTCAACTTATCTTTTAGCTATTTGTATCGGTAAATTTAACAAAGTTTCTGGAAAAAATCAGCACGGCATTGAAGTAACAACCTATGCGGCACTCAATCAACCAAAAGAGCGTCTCGAGTTTTCTAATCAAATCGCTATGGAATCTCTTGATTTTTATGACCAGCTCTTTAGTTTCTCATATCCTCTACCAAAACTAGACCAGGTTGCTATCCCGGATTTTGATGCTGGTGCTATGGAAAACTGGGGTCTTGTTACCTATCGTGAATCTTGTCTTCTTGCGGATGAGAATACTCCAAAAACCACCAAAGAATATATCGCCACAGTGGTCACCCATGAGCTCTCACATCAGTGGTTTGGTAATCTCGTGACCATGAAGTGGTGGGATAACCTCTGGCTTAACGAGAGTTTTGCCAATATGATGCAATTTTACTCAGTTGATCATCTCCGACCGGATTGGCAAATTTGGCAAGACTATTTTACGGAAGACTGTCTCTATGCCCTACGACGCGATTCCTTGAAAAACGTTCAGGCAGTTCAGCAGCCAGTTTCTGATCCCGCTGAGATTGATACGCTTTTTGATGGAGCCATTGTTTACGCAAAGGGCTCACATCTAATGTTTATGTTGATGCGTCTAATGTCTGAGGAGCAATTCTTTAAGGGCTTAAAGGACTATTTTAAAAAATATCAATATCAGAATACCACCGGAGACGATCTCTGGGCTTGCTTACAAAAATATGCTGACTTTGACGTAAAAAAGATGATGGATTCCTGGATTTTGCAACCAGGTTTCCCAATGATTAACGGCAAAAAACAGCAACGCTTCCTAGCAGACGGTTCAACCGATGAAACCACTTGGCTTTTACCAAAAATCACCGATGATATGTCTGGCCACTATTTAATCCAGCTTTCCGATGCAGAATTCAAGTCAAAAATTGCTAATTTCAAGAATCTCAGCTTTGAACAAAAGCTCCGACTTCTGATCGATCGCAGCCTTATGATGCGTACTCCATATATTAATACCAGTAGTATTCTCGATCTTCTTCCTGAATTTAAGAATGAGAAGCTAGAATCAATCTGGCAACTAGTGGTGACTTTGATTGCGAACCTCAAGATTTTCTTCCCCCCAGATTCTCCACACTATGCCAAATTCCAGCAATACGTAATGCAGCTGGCGGAAAATAATCTTCAAAGGTTGGGGCTTGCTCCGGCAGAAAATGATACGACTGACGATCTTAAACTGCGTCCTCTCATCTTGAAGTTTACTATCTATTGATATA
>CAUTNS010000030.1:0-8321 GCA_963540345.1 uncultured Candidatus Saccharibacteria bacterium
AAATGACAGAAAATAATCCCAAAATCCCAAATTCAGTGGTCAGCCATGAAAAAATGGCTAAAATTGAAGCCGAAGTCAGTCCAAGTGACATTATTTTGATTGATAAACCAGATGGCCTCAGCTCCTTTGGTGTGGTCGCTCGCGTTCGTCGTGTGCTTTCCGAAAAAGCTGGCAAGAAAGTCAAAGTCGGCCATACCGGTACGCTCGACCCCTTTGCCACTGGTCTTCTGATTTTGCTCGCCAACAAAGCCACCAAGCTCTCCAATCAATTTCTTAAGCTCGATAAGTGGTATGAAGCCACAATCCATCTCGGTAAGGTTAGCACTACAGGTGATCCCGAAGGTGAAATCACTGATTTTGTACCTGAAACTCCAAGAGAAAATCTCCCGGATCGCGCCGAAATTGAGAAGGTGATTGAAAAATTTATCGGCCAGATTCAGCAAACTGTTCCGAGTTTTTCTGCCGTCAAAATCAACGGCCAGCGCGCCTATCAACTTGCCCGTCGTGGTGAAACCGTAGAGATGCCAACCCGCACCGTCGAAATTTACGCCATCGAAATCCTAGGCTACCATTATCCAGATCTCGTGATTCGCACACATGTCTCTAGTGGCACCTACATCCGCACCCTTGGTGAAGATATTGGCAAAGCCTTGAATACCGGCGCCTATCTTACCGCCCTTCGTCGCACTAAAATCGGCGACTTCGATATTGCTGCCGCCACTAAGCTCGCGGATTTTATGAGTGCAGAAGAAATTCATCAAACATGAGCTCTTGTAGAAACTCCTACTCCGTGGTATAATCTCTCCAATATGATTACAAAAGAGAATAAAGCTAAGGCAATTGCTGCTACTGCCCGTGATAAAAAGGACGTCGGTTCTCCAGAGGTTCAGGTTTCTATTTTAACTGAGCGCATCAAAGAAGTGACTGAACACGTTAAGGCTAACAAGCACGATTTCATGGCTCGCCGTGGACTTATGCAGATGGTTGGTCGCCGCAAACGTCTTCTAAAGTATCTTGAGAAAACCGACTTCGAACTCTACAAAGGTACAGTCGCAAAACTCGGACTTAGGAAATAATCACGAAATCCCCGCGCAAGTGGGGATTTTTAGTGCACAAAAATCATAAGTTAAGAAATCATCAGAGTTAAAAACTCAAAGGTCTAAAGGTATTTAGAATTACAAAAGACCCTACAATTGTAGGGTCTCAGGTTCCATTAGAACAGTTTGTCAAAGTCTTCGACCAGCATTCCGAGTATTTCAACCACTCGCGGTCTTTCGCTCTCGCCATTAAAGTATTCTTCACTGAAGGCATCGATCTCGTCTCTGTATCGAGTTGCTGCCAGTGCGATGCTTACCTGAATTTCATGCGGGGTCGGTTTTCTGACCTTGCGGTAGAAAGTGCGGATCTTTGCCGGATCAGCGAGACTTTCTGTGCTCCATCTGGTGGAAATCTTCGCGCGGCATTTGTCGTAATCCGGTCGATGTAAATATCTCATTCTCACCTTAGATACATCTTGTAAAATGTCGTAGATATCGCCTACTGCCCCCTCTCTGCGCTCAATCGCCTGATAGAGCATGACATCTTCATGGAAGAAATAATCTTCCGCCATGTTCTGCACTAACGAAAACCTCAAGAAGTTCCCCCCGTCCTGCTCGACGTAGAAGAACACGTAGTCGATGTTCAAATCGAGGCGAATCTGTTTTCTGAGTGGCACCAGCTTCTCCTCAATAAGTCTATTGCGAAACAGATCTCGCGCCTTCTGAATCTCGGTCTCATCCTCACCCGTGAAACCATCCATCTTGATCAAAAGAAAATGATTGTCTCTCTGTATCTGCTGTTCCATATTAATGGTCCTTTCTTAATGTGCGTGAATTATCAGTTCAACTTGTTCTAAGGCCGCTCCCCTCCTTTCGGTCTCAAATAATAGACATCTTAGAACATCTTATATTATAACATGAAAACCATAATCTGTAAAACAAACGCCTAAACTAACATTAGAGGTGCAACACTAAGCAATAAAAAGAGTTTCATGATACAATTAATCCATAACAATAAAAGGGAAGACGGCGGATAAGTCTTCTAGACCCAGCTTTTCTAGAGTAGTTATCTGGTGTTTTCCCAAGAAAGGAATCAATGGAAATAATCAATCCAACCGGCAAGCACACGTTTAGTGTGTCAACCGATTTTTGTGGTCGTGAATTAAAACTCGAAGTCAATCGCGTTGGTTTTCGTACCACTTCATCTGTTTTAGTTACTTATGGCGACACTGTTGTTCTTGGTTCAGTCGTTGTTAGCGAAAAACCTGTCGTGCAGGATTTTTTCCCACTCTCAATCGACTATGAAGAAAAATTCTATGCTGCTGGCAAAATTTCTGGCTCAAAATTCATCAAGCGTGAAGGCAAACCTGCCGATGAAGCAGTATTGATTGGTCGCCTCATCGATCGTCCAATTCGTCCACTCTTCCCTAAAGGCTACCGTCAAGAAGTTCAGGTTGTTACTACCGTCCTCTCAATGGACCCAAGTTTCCGTCCTGATGTTGTCGCTATGATTGCGGCCTCTTCAGCACTTTTAAATGCTGGCGTACCATTTGACGGGCCAGTCGCTGGTCTTCGTATTGGTCGCGTGAATGGTGAGTTCAAGGCCTTCCTCACTAAGGAAGAGCGTGAAGCCTCCGATCTTGATCTCGTGGTTGCCGTAAAAGACCAAAAAGTTGTCATGGTCGAGGCTGGCGCAAATGAAGTCCCAGAACAGGTTATTATCGACGCGATGCGTTGGGCCGTTGAAATGGCACAACCAGCGCTTGCTCTCCAGAGAGAATTAAAGGAAAAACTTAATGTGGTTGAAAAACCATATGAACTTAGTTTGCCAGATGTAGCGGTTGCTGAAAAAGTTGAAAACTGGACCCGTGAGCATTTTAGGGGTGAAGACGGCAAAACTGGCACTAAAATCCGCGGTAATGTACTTGATCGTAAGCGTATCGCCGATGAGCTAAGAGATCAGATGGATGCTGAATTTGCTCTCGAACTTGGCGAGGGTGAAACCGACGAGGAAAAAATCGCAGATTACGACGCTCGTTTGAAAGCTGAATATCACAATGCTTATGAATTAGCTATTCATCACGAAGTTCGCCGCGCTATTGTTGAGGATAATGTTCGCCCTGATGGGCGCAAGCTCAACGAGGTTCGTCCTCTCAGCTCTCAGGTCGCTATCTTGCCACGCGTACACGGTTCCTCACTCTTCACACGTGGTCTCACTCAAGCCATGAATATCGTAACGTTGGCCCCTCTTTCTTATGCTCAAATTGTTGACACCATGGAAGTTACCGACGGTGAACGCCGCTATATGCACCACTATAATGCGCCTAGCTATACTGTTGGTGAAACTGGTCGCATCGGTTCTCCAGGTCGTCGTGAAATCGGTCACGGCTATCTCGCTGAGCGCGCCCTTCTTCCAGTGCTTCCATCCAAAGAAGACTTCCCATACGCCATCCGTTCTGTCACTGAAATTATGTCGCAGAATGGTTCTACTTCTATGGCTGCCACTTGTTCATCCTGTCTTGCTCTTATGGATGCCGGCGTTCCTCTTAAGGAACCTGTCTCTGGTGTTGCTATGGGCTTGATGCTTGACGGTGAAACCCCACATGTTCTGACTGACCTTATGGACGCCGAAGACTTTGCTGGTGATATGGACTTCAAGGTTACTGGTACTAAGAACGGTATCACTGCCCTCCAGATGGATATGAAGGTCCATGGTCTTCCTGTTGATATTCTTGAAAAGGCTATTCAGCAATCTCACGAAGGTCGCATGTTTATTCTTGGCCACATGCTATCCGTACTTTCTGCTCCTCGTGCTGAGCTCTCACCATACGCGCCACGTATCGAAAAACTCATGGTTAAACCTGAGAAGATCGGTGCCGTGATCGGTAAAGGTGGTGAGATGATCAATAAAATTACCACTGAAACTGGTGCTGAAGTTGATATTGATGACTCCGGTTTGATCACCGTTTCCGGTACTGACGCAGAGAAGATTAAGCGCGCCATCGACTGGATCCGTAGTCTCGTTGAAGAGCCGGAAGTGGGTAAGATTTATCGCGGTAAAGTAGTGAATATTAAAGATTTTGGTGCTTTCGTGAATATCCTTCCAGGTATCGACGGTATGCTTCACATTTCACAAATTTCCGATAAGCGACTTGATAAAGTTGAAGATGCTCTTCATCTCGGCGACGAAGTGAACGTGCGTCTCGATTCGATTGACGATAAGGGCCGTCTCTCCCTCAGCATGCGCCGCGTTGAGCAATAGATCGCGCTAAGCGGCGTTTCATAAAGCGGCGTTTTCATGCGCCGCGTTACCGCTTTAATAAAAAAGATTGGTCGTATGGCCAATCTTTTTTATGCTAAAACCTTAATTTTAAATCAAATTAAGTCAAATCAAGTCAGGTTAGGATAAGTTAGGATAAGACTCATTTCAGGCTTATAAGTCAACGAAGCCGTTATTTTCTTTAACCTTTTCATCGCGGCAAGTCATGGCTGAATTACCATTTGGATCCTTCACTCCGCGGTAAACTTCCTTCACCTCAGGAGAGAGGTTCTCGCAAAGATCTGGGGCGTGTCCGGCAGTCGCAAACTTCCATTCACCATTTGGCAATGCACGGTAATACATTGCAAGATGACCACCACCGGCACCTTCGACGCGGGTTGCACCTGTTGTTGGATTGGTTATTACTTCGTAATTCATATGTTCGCTAGCCACTGCAAATAGATAGGTTGCGTCTTTGTTAGTGTAAAGTCTAGTTAAATCTACGATTGGCCAACTATCCTTAATCTCAAAACCTTCGTCATTCTTGCCAGACATCTTTTGAGTCCTAGCCTTAATGAAATTCATAAGATCGCCAACCCGCGTATCCATGGCCATTGGCTTAACGATCTCAGTTACTTTCGCATTCTCGACATTCTCTACCGCCTTCGTCCCCGTGGCGAGCTCATATTTTGAAATCACCTCGTTTGCCTTAGTGAGCGCTTCCTTCGAGCTTTTTACCTCACCTTCCAGTTTATTCTTCTGGTCATTAATCCTGACCGTGGTATAAACCAAGCCGCCAAGACAAGCCAGCGCCATCAAACAAAAAACCGCAGCTAACTTTTTATTGCCACGGCCCGCTCGAGAATCTCGCTCCTCACTAGTGATATTTATAATATTATCTGTATCATTTCGATCCATATATCTCCTTTAATCAACTATAACATAAACAATTTTTTCCGCTAGTCCCTCGCTATATCTATAATTATTATGCTATAATCTGTCTATGGTTAAACGAAAAAAAGGTCGACGCAAATCTTCCCGTGAGGTAGTTCCAGAGCACGAATTGCCAGGCGGTTTTTGGCGTCAAGTCTCAGCAGTTCTTATGATTGCCATCTCTATCGTCCTCGTGATGACTTGGTTCGGTAGTGGCGGCACTCTTCTCAATGATTTTCATAAATTCGGCCTCTGGTTGATTGGCTATGCTACTTTTGCCATCCCCGTGATCCTGGTTTATCTTGCCGTAAAAATCTTTCGCACCACAGATAACCGACTGCCTGCAGTCATCTGGGTCGTTTCGTTCTTAATGATTTTCTGGCTTTCTGGACTCTTTGGTCTGCCGACTTATGGCAACTCCGCCACACAAACTGGTGGCATCCTTGGGGTTTGGTTAAACAGTATGGTCACACAAATTCTCAACCCAAGTGTCGCCGCCTTTATCTATATTGTTTTAATCTTTATCACCGCAATTTTCATCCTCCAGCTTTCTCCGGCCGCCGTCTTTCGTGATATTGCCAACATTTTCAAAACCACCAAGCGTGATGAAGATGCTGAAAATGCTCGCATTGCCCGCCGTGCTCAGGCTGAGGATGCGGTTAACGCTGGAGCTCTCGGACCTCTCAAGATCAAGGCTAATGGCGTCGAAGTTACTGCCGAAGAATTAAAAGCCGCACCAAAAATTGAGGTTAAAAAACCGGTTGCTGCCGCCCCTGTCGAGGCTGAACCTGAACGTGCTCTCATTGCTGTTTCTGATCCAAACTGGAAAATGCCAAGCACTGACCTGCTTTCGAAAAAACAGAACCCGCCAGATGGAGGCAATATTCAGCAGAATGCCTTCATTATCAACTCCACCTTTGCCGACTTCGGTATTGAGGTAAAACTTGACGGTGCTAATGTCGGTCCACGTGTTACTCAATACACGATTCAGCCACCAACCGGTGTGGTTCTTTCGAAAATCGCCGCTCGCGACAAGGAGCTTGCACTTAATCTTGCCGTCGATAAGGTGCGTATCGAGGCCCCGATTCCTGGTACTCGCCTCGTTGGTATCGAGATTCCAAACGTTCGTCCAGCCGATGTTACTCTTCGTTCAATTCTCGAAAGCAATGAATGGAAGAAGGAAACTAACCCGCTCTCTTTTGCGGTTGGTAAAGATATTTCTGGTAATCCAGTCATCGCCAATCTTGCCAAAATGCCACACCTCCTGATCGCCGGTACTACTGGTTCTGGTAAGTCTGTCATGACTAATACTCTTATTTCTTCACTGCTTTACCGCAATGCCCCAAGCGATATGAAGCTGATTATCGTCGACCCGAAGCAAGTGGAAATGGTGCAGTACAATGACATCCCACATCTCTTGACGCCAATTATCAACTCCACCGAAAAATCTCTTTCTGCGATGAAATGGGCAGTTAACGAAATGGAACGCCGATATACCTTGATGGCAGAAGAAAAAGTTAAGAAAATTGAAGATTACAACGAAAAGCTTCATAAAAAATCCGCCACCATCGCCGATGAGGATAATAACGAGCAGCAGCATGATGGTGGCAAGATGCCATACATCGTCATCGTGATCGACGAGATGGCTGACTTGATGATGCAGGCAGGGAAAGACCTTGAGCAGCTGATTGTTCGTATCGCACAGAAAGGTCGTGCCTCCGGTATTCATCTCGTGCTCGCAACCCAGCGTCCTGAGGTTAAAGTGATTACCGGTCTGATCAAGGCCAATGTTCCAGGTCGTATCGCCTTCGCCGTGAATAATAATACCGACTCTCGCATTATGCTTGATATGGGTGGTGCCGAGAAGTTGCTTGGTAAAGGTGATATGCTAATGCTGACCACTGAAATGATGGGTAAGCCTCGTCGTATCCAGGGTGCTTATGCTTCCGATAGTGATGTTGAAAAACTCACCAACTTCCTCCGTGAACAGCGCGCGCCTGAATACAATAACGAAGTGATTTCTCAAGCCGTCCAGATCAAGGGTATCGGCCCAACCGACGGTGGTGGTTTCGGCGACCTCGGTCGAAAGTACGATCCACACGATCCAGTCGTCCGAAAAGCCATCGAAATTACTCTCACTAAAGGCAAATTCTCTACCGCCATGCTGCAAACCTATCTCGGTAAAGGCCACGGCTTCGTCTCCGGCCTTGCTATCTGGTTGGAGGAAATCGGCGTCATCGGCCCGGCAAATGGCAATAAGCCACGCGACGTCATGATTAAAAACCTAGACGAATTCGACCAGCTCGCCGGCGGATAGAAACCACTGCAATTCGTAAATCACTTGTAAAAAAAAGCGGATCTCCGGCGGATAGGCATGCCAACCAAGGATAGATAAAAATATAGCCCCAAAAAGGCTATATTTTTTATTCTGTTTATGTTAAAATAAACACACTAACAAGGTACATATCATGAAACAAACACAAAACTCAGGTAATTTCGCCTGCAAATTTTCAATTTCTCCAGGTTTTGCGCGCCTCAAAAATCTCCTCAGCACAAAACGCGCGCGAACAATCACCACAGTGTTCGCATTTTTTGCGTCACTCGCCTCTCTATGCTTCTTGCAAAACCCTAGCTTCGCTAGTCTTCTCCGCACCCCAGCCACCTACCTCAATATCTCCACCTCCACTCCAAATGTCGATTTTCAGTTTAACCAGTCCGAACTTTCTTCTTCCGCTTTCAAGACAAATAATGTCACTATTAATATCCAGACTGATAACGCCACTGGTGCTACCACCTATATTTCGAGCATCGATGAGGCTACCAGTCTAGTTCACTCCGACTCTGGTGTATCCGATAGTATTGCTTCTATTTCCACCCCACTTCTCTCGACCGCCTTCACTGGCAAAACATGGGGCTATCGCGTTGGCTCTCTCGCTACAACAGCTTTTAATCCAATTCCAAAAGCCAGCACTCCTGCTGAGATTTTAAATACCACCGCCGCCACCCCAGCTTCAAATAATCTCGACATTGATTTTGGCGTCAAAGTCTCCCCAGATTTATGTTCTGGAACTTACTGCAGGCAGGTTTTATTC
>CAUTNS010000031.1:0-7436 GCA_963540345.1 uncultured Candidatus Saccharibacteria bacterium
GACGTGACAGCCACTTATGCTGCCGACCTAGTCCATCCGAACCGTGATCGCAATGATCCGAACAATAATCTTCACGTACTAGAAACGGATAATCTTTATAACACGAGAAAGCACACTGGACTCACTCCTGGCCCAATTTGCAGCCCCGGAATTACCGCAATTTTGGCCGTTGCTGAACCGGATGAGAATAAGAGGTCGATGCGCTATTTCTTGACAGGAGACGATGGAAAGATGTATTATAGTGTAACCGATACTGAGCACACACAGAAAATCCGCGACTACTGCCAGAAACTCTGTAGTGTAGGGCTCTAGGTGGATTATCGGCATATTATGACAGCAAGAAAAAATCACAAACGATCATTTATTAAGCGAAACCTCAAGGTTCTGCCATATCTATTCATCTTTCTCGCCGTGCTTGGCGTCGTTAATTATGGCTCAAAAAATAAGCACGTCGATGAAGCAACTAATAACCTTAATCTTCAGTCGATTGCTAAGAAGGATTACGCCGTCTCAACCGACCAACTTTCTGAGTTCTATGTCGTATCCGAGCTAGCTAGTAACATGAGCTTAGCCTCCTCGGAAGTTGTAAACGTTAATTATAACTCCCTCACCACTTTGCGCGACTCCGGTCAGGTCTCTTCTGAGAAGATGGAGAAGCCAATTGCTCCACTTTCTACGAACTGTCTCAAAGTTGGTGCTATTTCCTATACGGTACTCGAGGGGGAGACTATCTCCTCAATTGCTGCTAAATATGCTGCCTGTGGCGTAACCGACACGATGGTCCGCTGGTCAAATAACTTTAAAAATACCTATGAACCTAAGGCGGGTGATAAAATCTATCTCCCTTCTCGTGCCGGATTTGTTTATAAAATCAAAAATAATGACACGATTGAATCTGTGGCAGCCAAATATGGCTCAAAATCAGATGAAATTATTGCAGCAAATAACCTCGAATTAAATCAAAATCTAGTTGCTGGTGAATATATTCTCCTACCGGATGGCAATCTTCCGGAAGCCGAACGCCCGGATTATGTGGCTCCTCGTTACACCAACTCTCAGTCTCAGAGCTATACTCAGTCTGTTTATTATCGTACTTATTGGACCTCAGCAAACCAGATGCCATGGGGCTGGTGTACCTGGTATGCCTGGCAACGTCGTTACGAACTCGGTGGTGGTTATGTGCTTCCAGGTGGTCTCGGTAACGCCAACACTTGGGATAATGCGCTCGTAAATAGTTTTCCTTCAAGTCGCGGTTCCAACCCACAGGCTGGCGATGTCTTCCAGACTGATGTTGGTTGGTATGGTCACGTCGGTATTGTGGACTCAGTTAACGACGACGGCACGATCACTATTTCTGACATGAACGGTATCGCCGGTTGGGGCCACGTTGGTCGAAAAACTATCCCACAAAGTGTCTGGTCCAGTTACCTCTTTATTCATAGCCGTTAAAATGGTAAAATATACCTAATATGTTTTGTGATACTGCAAAAGTTAGTCTTAAGGCGGGAAAAGGCGGTGATGGTGCCGTTTCTTTTCGCCGTGAAATTTACATCAACAAAGGTGGTCCAGACGGTGGCAATGGCGGCAAAGGCGGTTCCATAATTTTTGTCGCAGATAAAGATACTAATACACTAATCGACTTTCGCTTCAATCCAATCCTGACAGCAGAAGACGGCGGCAATGGCTCTGGTACTCGCAGTGCTGGCCGCTCTGGCAAAAACCTCATCGTCGAAGTTCCAATTGGAACCATAGTTAAGCGTGACGGCAAAATAATTGCCGACCTTACTCACGACCGTGAGGAAGCGGTTATTGCAAAAGGTGGCGACGGTGGCTTTGGTAATGCTCACTTCAAATCAAGCGTTCGTCAAACCCCAATTGTTGCCGAAGTCGGTGAACCAGGTGAAGAATTTGAGGCTGAATTAGAATTAAAGCTCCTAGCTGACGTTGGTCTCGTTGGTTTACCAAACGCCGGTAAGTCTACATTTCTCTCCATCGTGAGCAACGCTAAGCCAGAGATTGCCGACTATCCTTTCACCACCCTCACGCCAAATCTCGGAGTTGCTACCATTGATCGTCATGACATCTTAATCGCCGATATTCCTGGTCTCATTGAAGGAGCCGCTGAGGGGCGGGGTCTCGGTCATGCATTCTTGCGCCATGTTGATCGCACTGCAGTTTTGCTCCACCTTGTCGATGTTTACAATAATGATGCCGGTGAAGCCTATCGTATTATCCGCAACGAACTTGATAAATATTCAGATCTCAAAGATCGTCCTGAAATTGTGGCTCTCACAAAATGTGAAGGTGTTGATAATGAAATTATCGAGATGCAGTCACAGGCTATTCGTGAGGTAAATCCAAACGCCTACATTTATAGTATTTCTGCTATATCTAAAAAAGGCGTGGACGACCTTCTTCGCGCACTTTGGCAGGATATTAAAATTGCCAAAGAGAAAAAACAAGAACAGGAAAACACTACTGCAGATATAATTCTTGAGGATGACGCAAATACTAAACATCAAATCACCAAGGACGGCATAAAAGGTGTTCCAGTTATTTCTCTAAGCTCACATGAATTAAAAAATACCTGGAATGTTACACGTGGTGACGACGGCGTATTTCATGTCACCGGTGAGAAGATTGAAAAGTTTGCCCGTCGCACGGACATGGGGAACTATGCTTCGGTTAACCGTCTGCGAGATATTTTGAAGAAGCTTGGGATTCGAGCTGAGCTCACTAACCAGGGCGCCACGCAAGATTCCATTATAGAAATCTCCGGCAAAACCTTTACTCTTGTCGAACAATATTAGGCGGATTTTGAAAAAATAAACTAAAAAGCCAGTATAAAATAGGTGGATTTTAAAAACAAACTAAAAAAGCCAGTATAAAAAATGAATTACACTAAAAAATACTCCGGAAGGAGTATTTTTGCGCTGATGCGCGCCCACCCTGGGGCACATTGTTTTGTTTTAATTCGCTTTTTGTTTTTAATGAAATCTCCACACTCCACTATTTTTGATAAGCGGAACCCCGTGAAGCGTATCAGCTTATGCTTAATATATCCTATGAAAGGCGTGATGTCAAGCATCTTTCTCTAAAATCACATAAAAATCATATATGATATAATATTCCAAATGGCAAAAGTCAAATTTACTATTATTACGCTTTTCAAGGACGCTCTTCTGCCTTATTTATCAACTTCCATGATGTGGAAGGCTAGCGATAAAGGCGTTGCAGAGTTTAATTTTGTCGACCTTCGCGATTTTGGTCTTGGTCCACACAAATCAGTCGACGACACGCCTTATGGAGGTGGCGATGGTATGCTACTTCGCTGTGAGCCGGTTTTTGCCGCAATTGAAAAAGTCAAACAAGAAGATCCGACCGCTAAAGTTATTTTGCCAACTCCAGCAGGTCGCATCTGGTCACAACAAATTGTCCGTGAATTTGCTGAAAAAATCGAGACGCAGGCGGAAACCCACTTTATTATCCTCTGTCCTCATTATGAAGGCTATGATGAACGCATTTTAACCATTGTAGACTATCAAGTTAGTCTAGGTCAGTTCGTCTTGACCGGTGGGGAATTGCCGGCACTAATTATGATCGATAGTATCGTACGGGTTTTGCCAGGTGTTCTAGGTGGAGAAAATTCTGCAATTATTGAAAGCTTTTCCGAAGGAAATACAATAGAGTATCCTCAATACACTAAGCCAGCTGAGTTTCGCGGCATGAAAGTACCAGAAATTCTGTTATCAGGCCACCACGCCAAAATTAAAGAATGGCGTGACGCCCATCAGCGTCCCTCGCTCTAGTTCTCGAAATCGCCACCTAATTACCACCTAGTCTCCACCCAATCTCCGTCTAATCTCCGCCTAATCTCCACCCAATCTCCGTCTAATCTCCACTCTAGAGATCTTCTAAGTATCACCACATGCTATAATTTATCCAATGGATATTACTGCAAGATTGGAGGTGATTAAGGGTGTTGGCCCAAAAACTGCCGAGGCGCTTGAAAAGCGTGGCTTTCGCACTCTCAAAGATTTGCTGTATTATTTTCCTCGCAACTATGAAGACTACCAATCTCAAACGAATATCGTCGATATTAAGCCCGGCCGCGTCATCATCCGCGGAAAAATTCGTAATTTAAAAAACCTCCATACCCGTCGCCGCAATTTCGTAATTACGCAAGGAGAAATCTATGATGAAACTGGAGCGGTTCGAGTGGTTTGGTATAACCAGCCATATCGCATCAAGAATTTTGATGAAAAAACTACTTATTATTTCACTGGTCAGTATGATTTTAAATACAATCGCTATCAAATCACCGCCCCTACTGTTGCCGCGGCAGATGAAATCGAGCAAAAAGTAGATGGCTTCCAGCCAATTTATTCAGCCAAAGGTAGTTTCAATTCCGCCTGGTTCAAAAAACTCTTTGAAAAGATCAAGCCCTCATTTTCTGCTTCAGTACCCGACCTCTTGCCCCTAGACTCGGCTCCAACCTATATCAAAAAAGGCTCAAGAAATCAGGCGCTTTTCAATATTCATTTTCCTAAACAAAAAGAAGATGTGGATCAGGCAAAAAGGTATCTCAGCTATGAGGAGATTTTTGAGTTAATCCTCGCCAGCCAACTCAATCGACAAGAAAATCAAAAGCTCCGCGCAAAACCTCTGACTTTCAATCTGGACTCAACTAAGAAATTCCTTGCCTCCCTACCATTTGAATTAACTCCCGCGCAAAAAACTGCTGCCTGGGAAATTATGCAGGATCTCACTAAAACTACCCCAATGAATCGTCTCTTGCAGGGCGATGTTGGTTCTGGTAAGACTGTTGTCTCGGCCCTAGCCATCTTCCAAGCGGTCAAAAATGGGGCCCAAGTGGCACTACTCGCTCCAACCGCTATCTTAGCTTCCCAACATGCCGAAGGTCTGGCTAAAATTCTTGTTCCTTTTGGCATTAAAACCGGTCTCCTCATTGGTGCTACTAAGCAAAAAGATCAGCTAAAATCCCAAATACAAAATGGTGAAATCGATCTCATCATTGGTACCCACGCTCTCCTTACCGACGATACGATTTTTCACAATCTCGCCCTGGTGATTATCGACGAGCAGCATCGATTTGGTGTAGCGCAGCGACAAAAACTGCTTGAAAAAGTTGCCCTCAATCAATTAAGTGAAAAATATACCGCACCACACTTTCTGGCTATGACCGCCACGCCGATTCCGCGCTCCCTTCAACTCACTATCTTTGGTGATCTCGATGTTTCGATTATTAATCAGATGCCAAAAGGCCGTCAGCCGATTCTAACCAAAATTATTAATGAAACAAATATGCGCGAGATGCTATATCCAGAAATTACCAAGCATCTCGAAGCGAAAGAGCAAGTTTACTGGATTTGTCGTCTGATTGAACAAGATGAGGATGACCCACTTGAAAAAGATCAGCACACGGTAACGGAAGAGGCTAAGCGCCTTAAGAAAATCTTTCCCAAATATCGAATTGGTATTTTGCATGGCCGAATGAAGGCACAAGAAAAAGATCAGGTGATGGAAGAATTTAAGAATCATCAGCTTGATATTTTAGTTTCCACAACTGTGGTTGAAGTTGGCGTCGACGTCCCCAATGCTACTCAGATCGTTATTATGAATGCCGATCGCTTTGGTTTGGCCCAAGCACATCAGTTGCGTGGTCGTGTTGGCCGTGGACAGAAGGCCTCTCAGTGCTTTCTTATTACAACTGGCGACAATCCGCCCACCACGCGTTTACGCGAACTCGAAAAATCAAATAATGGTTTTTATCTTGCTGAAGTTGATCTCAAATTGCGTGGCCCTGGTGAGGTTTATGGTTCCATGCAACACGGTGAATTAAACCTCAAAATTGCCAATCTAGCAGATACAGAATTAATCAAAGACGCCAGAGCGCAAGCAGTAAAATTCGCTGCCAATCCGCAAAATATGCTAAAATATAAAGAGCTCAGCCAGTCCATCAGTAAATTCCAACAGCTGACAACTTTAAACTAGACCAGAAAGAACATATGTATTCAACCCTTGCTTTAACTAATAGTAAAAAATCGGGGAATATTGTCGGTACGCATCAAAAACTTGATAAAATAGCCCGCAAAATTCTCCAAAAAGCCCTCCATAGTAACGTTTATTTTCCAGAGATTAAGGACATCTTGTTATTTGAAGGTATGGGCGGACCAGATGGCTTAAAACGCAAAAGTCCAGGCGTGGATGAGCCGATGCATTTTATTATTCCGGGAAACGATGACGGCAAATTAATCCAAATGATTTTAGACCATCAGTATAATCTTAAAAAAGCCCTTGAAAGTGGCAATAAAGTGCGTGCCGCCTTTGAGGCTGGTTGGATGGCGCATGCGGTCACCGACGGCCTCACTCCGGCACATCATTTTCCACTCACCGAAGCACAGGGTGAGTTAATGACCGAAAAAGAATTTATCAAGGTTTTCGGCATTCCAGTGAAGGGGATTATGCACGGTCGGAATTCCCTCGAAACCCTTCGCAATAACTGGCTTTACTGGGGAGCAAACGGCTATATGAGTAAACATGTAGCCTTTGAGTATGGCGTCGCCATCACCATGACCGCACTTCCAGAACGCGTGGTTACGCCAAAAATTGATAAGAAAGAGCTCCGTCATGTCGACATTAAGGAGGCCTTCTATCAATCACTCGACCGCATCGCTGCTCTCAATATGTATAACCGTTTCTTAGAGCAAGGTTGGACCACTGAACTGGCGCTTGAAACCAAAAACATTCTCCTTCCAGAAATTTCTAAGGCAATCGCTCTCTGTTGGGCTGCCTCAATCCCAGAACTATGCTAAAATAAGTATAAAAGGAATCATATGAAGAGTGCACGCGAAATTTTTCACCACGGTAAATTCACTAATGTTAAAATCACCTCTGGGATTTTTCGGGGACGAGAATTAAAAGCTCCACAAAATGGCGTCACCCATCCAATGGGCTCGCGCGAAAAACTGGCCCTCTTTAACTCCTTGGGCAACAAAATCGAAGGAAAGATCATCCTTGATGTATTTGCTGGCACCGGCGCATTGGGGTTCGAGGCTCTCTCTCGTGGCGCCAACCACGTAACTTTTATTGAAGCAGATAAGCGTGCTGCAGAAATCCTCAAACAAAATGCTATCGCACTCGGCGTGATGGATAATATCCGTATTTATAATACTAAAGTCGAGAAAATCGCTTTCGATAGTCCTTTTGACGTCGTAATCGCCGACCCGCCATACGAATATTTTCATGACCTACCTCTGTCCGTACTTGATCGTCTTGCTAATACTGCCAGTGAATATTTTGTTTTGTCCCATCCATCAGATTTTGACCCACACGTTATGGATGCTGAATTACTCTCCACGAAGGCCTATGCCGGTTCACGTATTACGATTTTTGCTCCCAAAGGCTGCTAGATA
>CAUTNS010000032.1:0-7420 GCA_963540345.1 uncultured Candidatus Saccharibacteria bacterium
ATTTTTATTGGCAATACTTATTGTCTTTTTGTTGCAAAGGTCCTGGACCTTAACGCAGCGATTGACTTCCGTAAGTAATTATAGCTAAATAATAGTGATCTTCCATTGGGGTTAAGGGCAACTAAACGTAGTAAATATAAAGCACTTTCCTTAGATGATTATTATTGGAGACTTTGATAAAATTCTTGAATCCAATCACGTCTTTTTTCATTGGCATGTTTGTAATTAAGTGAACCATAAATATAGCTCAATAATACAATAAATATCTAGAAACTCTTGTTTTACACAATGACCAGGATATTTATCGAGATAAATATAGGCTTTTAGCTCATTTCTCGTAATATGTCTATCCTTCAATAACTGGTTAAACTATTGTTGATTTTTTTATCGCGTAGAATTTACTCTTCTTTAGATAATTTAAGAACTAAACCCTTTGAAAAAGTCCAATTAGTTCGTCGCTAAGATTGCCAGACCAGATTGCTTCTGAAAAACGCTTGGTTGTAGATTTTGAGGCGTATTTTTTACCGAGTGACTGCATGTTTTGTAAAATATTTTGACTTAAAATACGATAGCCTTCTGCAACTACTGAATCATCTATTTCATCCTCTTTATAAGCTTCACCAACTTTTCCCAAAACTTGGTTGTATTTTTTCTCAAAATCATTCTCATTATATCCAACGCTAGATGTAAGCTGAGAGAATCTTACTATCTCCTTAAAGTCTGGATCAAAAACGAGCTCCTTAATCTCCTTGGATTTTGTACCTCTTAAAGCATATGTAGACATTTTGTCAAGAAATGCAATGGCTGAAATAGTAGAAGGATAAATACCCTGTTTGTCACGATTCTTTAAAATTAACTCATTAATGGCCGTCACTGCCGCTCCCACCTCATTAATATCAACTCGCACCTCCCCAGTTTGCTCATTAATTAAAGGTACGATGCCATTCATTAGGTTATTAAGTTCTGGATATTTTGTAACAGGAGCTTGGATGAGATTTGGACGAGTATTTTCGACTAACCGATTCAAGATATCTATAGCGCGCTCGTCAGGACTACCAGCATCGGCGACACTACCCTCTGCCATGTATTCAATTGGCTGTTCATATTTCTCAAAATTCAGCGCATATGGTAATACTCCGAAATGATATTTTTTCTCAAGCTCTTCTAATTTCTGTTTATATTTTTCTGAATCTTCACTATTACGATTATCATAATAGTCTTTTATAGCAGATAACACCTCATTCACACCTACACATTCATCATGAATAAAGTCCCTTCCGCCAATAATTGTGTCTTGTAGCCTAAGTGCATCTTTACGGTTTTGCTCAGACTTCTTGTAATCAGAAGTAGGTATTTCATGATAAATACGTATTAATTTATCGATATCACCTGGATCATAAGTTGATAACAAACATTCTTCGGTATAATCAGCGATACCGTATTGACCTTCAACAACTCCGTAGGCGTTACTTCCATATAATATCGCACTCACTTCGGAATCTTTTTGCTCCAAAAGAGGAAAAATAATGTTTTTGAAACCGTCTACGGTTTTTTCGTCAATTCCATGATTCCTAACGTATCTAGTAATAACATCAAACTTGGTATCATTTTTTGTAATTTTTTCTTTATCGCTTAATAATTCATTGGCATAATCCATGAATACACCGAAATTTTTCCCGCTTCCCTCATTTTGAGATATACCATTAATTCCACTTTCTATTCCGTGAATCAAGAGGTATCCTTCCGTATTATTCTGAAATGCTTTAGCTGAATATTCAGACAACTTTTTTATAAAATCACCTTCATTCAATCTTGAACTGTAATTAAGTACAAAGCACTCAGAAATATCCATGACAATCTTACGATCAAGCTTTTTATCAGGTAACTGTTGTGCAGTAGTTATATAATAATCATCAATAAATGTACTAATATTCTTCAATTCTTCAGGGCTATAACTAATTAATTTTTCACTAGTCCAAAGGTGAGAAAACGAAATCGCACTTGCAATCATAAATATATCTTCTAGATGTTCTTCACTTGCATTAGAGAGCCTATCTGCGTTTTTATATACATCTGCCTTTAAACCACCGAAGTCGCTATAGTCAACCTGGTATTTTTCCGCTAAAGCCTCTGTTCTGTCAGCTAGGTCCGGATACTCTTCATCTAGTTTAAACCACCCTACCGGCCTCTCGTGGCCATCACCATAACCTGGTTCAAAACATCCAGTCTGCTCATTAAACCCATAGTCGTCACGTTCTACCCAGATACCGTCTTTATTCTTATAATAGCCTTTTTCTTTAGCTTTTTCCTCAAAGGTTTTCCTATGTGATTTTTCGGCCATATTTCGCATGTGTTCATCAAAACTTGGTGCAGGATTAGGTAGCTCTTCCCGTTCAGTTTGCCCTTGCTCATTTTGGCCCTGATAGTATTTTTCTCTTTCCATACCTAATATTATATGTAAAAATATGTTATAAGTATAGTTATAGTAACAGATAGAAAGGTTATGTTTTGAATCTAAAAATTGGAATTGTTGGGTTGCCGAATGTGGGAAAATCGACGCTATTTAACGCATTGACAAATGCGCATGCTTTGGCGGCAAATTATCCTTTTGCAACGATTGAGCCGAACGTGGGGATCGTACCGGTGCCGGATGAGCGACTGGATGTACTTGAAAAAATGTACGCAGCCGAGAAGAAAATTCCGGCGACCGTGGAGTTTGTGGATATTGCTGGGCTGGTTGAAGGAGCTTCAAAGGGTGAAGGACTGGGCAATAAATTTTTAGCCCATATTCGTGAATGTCAGATTATTTGCCATGTGGTACGCGTGTTTAAAAACGACGATATCATGCACGTTTCTGCAAATGCAAACACACCTGCAGCTGTTGATCCAAAAGCAGATATTGGAATTATTCAAACCGAGCTGGAGCTTGCGGATTTTGAGACGCGTGAAAAAGTTGAGGCAAAACGTAAGAAGAACAAAGATGCGAATGAGGAAAAAATTCCATATTTGACAGAGAAGCCAGTGATTTATATGTTCAATGTGGATGAAAACGAATTGACGAACGAGGCTTTAAAAAATGAGCTTCGAGATCTCGTTAGACAAGCGCGTGCAGTGTTTGTGAATGCAAAACTCGAGGAAGAGATGACCGGCATGGGCCTGGATGAGAAGATGGAATTTTTGAAGAGTTATGGTGTGGAAGAAGATGCTTTGGGTGAGCTCGTGAAGGCAGCTTACGATACTTTAGGTTTACAATCTTTCTTGACGGCCGGCAAAAAAGAAGTGCGTGCTTGGACGATCAAAAAAGGAGCGACTGCGCCAGAGGCGGCTGGCACGATCCATACCGATTTTGAACGTGGATTTATTGCCGCGGAAGTAATGAAATATGCTGATTTAGTAGCGCTCGGATCCGAGGCTGCCGTAAAGGCGGCAGGAAAACTTGCTACAGTTGGGAAGACCTACATCATGCAGGATGGCGACATTGTAGAATTCCGTTTTAACGTGTCGAAATAAGAGTTTGATTTTTTGCAGAAGTACCATAGATTTAATTATTTGACCAGTATTTCTTGAGGAGGTTTTGATGATTTTAGGAATCGACGAGGTGGGGCGCGGGCCATATGCGGGGCCGCTAGTGATCGGTGCTTGTATTTTACCTAGTGCGGAAATTGCGGAGCGGGAGCCTGAAAAATACGCTTGGTTCTTTCAGTTAACTGATTCAAAGAAATTGACGGCGGCAAAACGCGAGAATCTATACGACAAAATCAAGCAAGGCGCACTAGCTTCGGCTACTGGTTGGGTTACTAGTACTGAGATCGATGAGATTGGAATATCTGAAAGCCTGAGACTAGCCTGCCGACGGGCGGTGAAACAAATTCAGGAAGCGAAGGTGCCTTTTTCTGAAATTATCATTGATGGAACAATGAATTTTATGGTAGGGACGCCACTGGAAAAATACGTATCAACCTTGAAGAAGGGCGACCTCTTGGTGAAAGAAATTTCGGCGGCCAGTATTATTGCAAAGGTTGAACGAGATCGTTACATGATTGAACTTTCGAAAAAATATCCTGGGTATGGATTTGAAAAACATATGGGATACGGCACCGGTTTGCATCAAAAAATGATGGAGGAGCTGGGTCTAACGCCAGAACATCGCAAATCTTTTCGCCCTGTGCAGGAAATTTGGATGAGGGGAGATGAAGAAAAGAAGCCCCATTCAGTCTCCGACTTAAAACCAAAGAATAAACTGACTACTTCTGAACTGGGGAGTCGTGGTGAAAGTGTGGTGTCAAATTATCTTGAAAAGCTGGGGCATGAAATTTTATTTAGAAACTTCAAAACCAAGCAGTACGAGATTGATCTTGTATCGAAAAATAATGATCAGATTTATTTTACGGAGGTGAAATATCGCAAGAACAATCAATATGGGGAGCCGCTAGAATTTGTTGATCAGAAGAAACATAAACAGATGGAATTTGCGGCGAAGGCATTTTTGCACACACATGCCGAATTTTCTAAACTAATTCCCCACCTCGCAGTAGCTAGTGTGAACGGTGATTTTGTTTTAGATGAATGGTTTTTATTGACAGAATAGACCAGCACCAGATAGATATTTTCGTCGAATCTGATTTTAATATACCAATCTTAAATATAAAAATAGACCTCGTGGAGGTCTATTTTAGAGTTTTCTAAGTTAGATTATGCTGCAACTTCTTCAGTTTTTTCAGCAGCTTCGGCTGGAGCTTCAGCTTCTTCGTTTTCTTCAGCTAAAGTATTTACAGCGGCGCGATCAAAGTCCTTAGCAACGAGACGGGCAGATTTGCCAGAGCGGTTGCGGAGGTATGAAAGATTATTGCGGCGAACCTTAGCACGCTTAACAATTTCAACTTTTTCAACTAATGGGCTGTGCATTAAGAAAGATTTCTCAACGCCAATACCGGAAGCAATTTTGCGCACAACGATGCGTGCAGTGTGAGACTCTTTGCGGTCTACACGGATTACGACACCTTCGAAAACCTGAAGACGGAATTTCTCGCCTTCCTTAATTTTCTGAGTTACCTTAACGGTATCACCAGAGCGAACATCAACGATGGCTTTCTTTTTCTGGGCGTCACCAATTTTTTTCAACACTAGAAAACTCATATTTTACCTTTTATTACTTAAAACTTGACCTATTTTAACATAGTTTTATAGAAAATGGAAGGGGTAACCTCGAGAGACTAGAAGACTGTTTTTTCGGTACCCTCGGCAGGATTGTCGTTCTTAAAAGTAACACAAGAATATTTCATATTTGCATCCGGTTCGTATTTATTTAGGACTGTAACAGCGGCGCGCATTTCTTCGGAAACTTCTTTACATTGAATAACACCCATACCATTAGCGCCATAAACGCCGACATACTGCCAAGAACCGCTAGGGAGCTTTCTAGTATAGACATTAATTTGACCGGCCATACCGTGATCGACATATCTTGGCATGGCAAGACCGTTTGGATCAACCACTTTTTCCATCTTTGAGACACTAATTTTTGCGACAACCTTGGTACCATCTTCATTCGTGACAATGCGACCACCAGTGATGCGATAGTCGTCGCCGATGAGGGTGGTGAGCTGTGCAAAATTAATATTCAGATCATTCCATTTAACGATTTGCTTGTCGGCCTTCTTGTCGTCTGCCTTATCATCAGTTTTAGCCTCAGACTGATCCTTTGGATCGACCACCTTGGTTTGTGTGGCGGCTTCATATTCAGCAATTACAGTTTTGCTATTCGTGAGATCGCGTTGATATTGCTTGATCTGCTTGGTGCCTTCGGCAATTTTCTGGTCACTATAAAAATACATGACAGCAAGTAGAATAGCGAGAATAACAGAGGTAATGATGGCGATAATGCCAATGGTGCGCCAAGAATTTTTATGTTTCTTGAGTTCGGCAGAATTATCATATGTGGAGTTATCATTTATGGAATTGTCATATGTGGAGTTATCGTCTGTAGAATTATCGATGAGATTGCCGACAGGCGCCTCAACAGGATTATCGACGAAGTTATCAACAGGCACCTCAACAGGATTGTCGATTGGACTTTCGACAGGATTATCAATGGCACCATCAAGATTTGAACTTTCGGCGGAGATGTTTTCAGTAGGAGTACTTTCGGCCGTTGCTTGATTTTTACGGGCTGCATCGTCTAGTTTTAAATCCATAGCGGCAAGATCAGCAGCTGGACTTTCATCCTGCAAACTTACGTCTACTGGTTCGGTACCCAACACACTTGCACCTGCGTGACTAGCGTCTGGTGAATTTAAATTTTGTGTTTTTTCGAAATTATTGTCCATTTTTTCCTCTCTTTATATCACCCTTGATATTTCATCCAATGTAGTTTCACCGCGGAGGCAGGCAAGAATACCTTTTTGCTCCAGAGTAATCAGACCAGCTTTCCTGGCGGCTTTTTCAATAGCAGTAGTGTTAATATCTTCTACGTCGCCGCGAATAAATCTCTGAATATCCTCAGTAACATTAAGCTGTTCCATGATAACCTTACGACCCTTGTAACCAAATGGATCATCCTGGCCAGTTGGGACTGGCTCATACAAAGTGAAATTATCTCGATCGAGCGTAAAGCCGAGCTGCTCGGTGATAATCTCATCAGAAAGTCCTTCAAGCTTAGACAAAATGAATTGACGAGTGGATCCATCAGGGGTGAATTCACGTTTATTTTCGGAAAGACTACGCACGAGACGCTGAGCCATCACCATGCGGATGGAACTAGAGAAAATCGGGTTGGTACCGATGAGGTCGATCATGCGAGAAAAAGCCGCCGCAGTAGAGTTGGCGTGGAAGGAACTCAGTACGAGGTGGCCGGTAATGGAGGCCTGAATGGCGGTTTTGGCAGTGTCGCCGTCACGAATCTCACCAACCATCACGACGTCCGGATCAAGACGGAGAATAGAGCGGAGACCATCGGCAAAGGAGCCGCCATCAGTAGTATTGACTGGGATCTGAGAAATTCCAGAGATGCCGTACTCGATCGGGTCCTCAAGTGTGATGATTTTGCGATCAGTAGTATTAAGTGCGTTAATCATGGAGTAGAGAGTAGTGGACTTACCGGAACCAGTAGGACCAACCATAAGAACGAGACCGCGAGGATGAGAAATTACTTCATTAATTTCGGCAAGTTCGCGATCAGAAAGACCTAAGAGATTTAGATTAAGCAAAGACTCATCAAAGTTGAATAGACGCATGACAGCATCCTGGCCATACATAGTCGGTACAGTTTCGACACGGATATTTAAGAGGTGCGAGGAACCGTTGCGGAAAATATCTTTTTGCATGTGGCCAGATTGTGGAGTTTTGGCGGCAGAAGAAATACCAGCACGAGAGCCAAGCTCGCCCATGAAGACACGATAGCGGTCACGTTCAAGATTAGCAA
>CAUTNS010000033.1:0-5672 GCA_963540345.1 uncultured Candidatus Saccharibacteria bacterium
AATAGTTGATGTCTCTTTTTGTTGGTTAGTGTTGCACTTGAGATGTTAACTCAGGCTCATGATTTACATACTAGGAAAAAATGTTATAATAGAAACATTGTAGGCTATATTGTTTTCTGCGAAGTTCTTTTATAGTGTAAGGAGGTCTTCAAAAAATGGATTTCGACTTTCGTTGTGACCCAATTGTTGCCTGGTTGAATGTTAATCAGCAATGCAATATGAGATGCAGATGGTGTTATGCTGAGCAGACTCAATATTCTCCAGAAAAAGAAATGAGTTTCTCGCTTGCAAAGGATGTGATTGAAATATGTCTAAAGCTAGGCGTATCAGAGTTTGTTTTAATTGGCGGCGAGCCAACACTCTGGCCCCATCTTTTTAATACTATTCAATACATAAAAGAGAGGGGAGCTAGAGTTTCGATTATTACAAATGGTATGCAATTTTCCAATGATGGATTTTGGGCAGAATATATTAAAAATCCCGCATCATCTGTTGGCTTGTCAATTAAATCTATGTCCAGAAGCAAATTCTTTGACTCAACCAGAGTAACTAGCTTTGATAAAATGATAAAAGGAGTCAGCAGGGTAATTAAACATCATAAATGTGGTGTTTCTGCCGTTCACAATGAATTAGTTGGAGTAAATGGCACAGTGGAAATAGCTAAAAGATGTAAAGAACTCGGTGCGACTTCATTTCAGCTCGTAATGTGTACTCCCACATTTAATACTGATGGAAACATATGTACCGACTATAGTATTCCATTAAATAAAGTATGGGATGAGTTAAAAGAAATCTCTATCAATCTAGAATCGTTATATGGAAAAAAGGCGTATTATGATATGCAGTTGCCATTATGCCTATTTCCAAAAGAGTTCGTTCAGGATAAATTAAGAGATAGAAGAATTCAAACGCAATGCCATCTTTTTAGTCGCACTGGTATTAACTTTGACACAGATGGTAACATTATACTGTGTAATACGATTAGTGAAAGAGTGGCGTCCATAGGTAAGGATTTTTGTAACGAAAAAGATTTGATTCGTTACTTAAATAGTAAAGAGATACGCCATTCTTATCAGGAACTAACTCGTTACCCGTCAAAAAAATGCAAAGAATGCATTTGGAGGGAAGAGTGTAGGGGCGGATGTCTAATGAACTGGTTCACTAATGACCCAGATCAAATATGCCATCCAGTGCATAAATAATGAAAGGGGGTGATAATATGAAGAAGCTTCTTAAGAATCTTAGGACGAACGGCTCAACTGCCGCTCCTAAAGAAAAAAAGATTAAAGACGCTAGATGCGGATCTCAGGGCAACTGCCAGCGCTGCTAGCTAATTTAATCAATGAAGTGTGGTGCCATTGAACAGATGGCACCTTTTTTATATAATAAAAAAATGGTCACGTATAAAATTATTTATGACATCACACTCGATGCCTACAACTGGTATAACTCTATTAATAATTTCAATTCCGCAAGAAAATTAAAAACTGAAGAGGATAAGAAAATTGCTGGGCAAATCAAGGGTCTGTCATTTGCTGAAGCTAGGCAAATCCTTGTTCCATTTCTTGAAAGGCGTAATCAAGAGATAGAGATGACGCCACAAAAATTCTATGAAATTATGAATAATCAGCTAAAAGAAAAATTCAATATAGCCATTGAGAAACTTGAACGCGTAACTGGACACGCACTTGCTGTTAAGGATTGTGCAAAGAATCGTTCTAAAGAAATCAAGAAAATAACCGAAGTTAATTTATCGGAGCTTTCTGGTGATGAATCATTGATTTTTTTAATCACAACTTTTCCAGCTATGATTGTTTATTACGAGGAAGGAGTAATCTATACTTACGCCAAAATTGATAATGAACTTTGGGGTATGCCACTCGATGGTATTTTGCATGAATTAATGCATTTTCAGACCGATTATTATTATCGCCAAAATCCAAAATCACCAGTTTCAAAATTATCAGAAGATGATTACTTTGTCTTGAAAGAATCGCTCACGGTTCTTCTTGATGAATCATGGAAACCAATCATCACTTTACCTGATTGTAGCTATCCAGAATATCAATCAATTCGTGATCAGCTTTTAGATTTTTATCACCAACATCAAGATTTTGATAAATTAATGGAATTTGGTGCACACATTTTTCTTAAAAAGTAGCCTTTTCACTATATAGTACTAGTATCATTTCAAGTCATGTTAGATGTTTTTTATCTGGTAAAATAATTACTCTATAAATATGATATAATATCTCAGATATGAGTAGATTATTTAAAAGAACAAAAATCTTGGCCACGGTAGGCCCTTCTGTCTTCTCAGAAGAAAAAATTACTGAATTAATCATGGCTGGCGCCAATGGTTGCCGCCTTAACTTCTCCCATGGTAGCTACGAAGAACGCGACCAGCAAATCCAGTGGATTCGTAATGCTGCTGCAAAGAAAGGTCGTTCAGTTGCAATCTTGCAAGATCTTCAGGGTCCAAAAATCCGTCTCGGTATCTTAAAAGACAATCGCCTCGACGTTAAAACCGGTGATGAACTCGTTCTTGACTACGCCGTCAAAGAACACGATGGTTCAAACGTCCTTCCAGTCCAGTACAATCTTGCTGAACGCATGAAAGTTGGTGAACCTCTCTTCATGTTCGACGGTAAAATCCGTTCCCAGGTCATCGAAATTGTTAGCGACACTGCTATTCGTGTTCGCATCGAAAATGACGGTTTCATTATGAGCCGCAAGGGTCTCAATCTTCCTGACACTGATTTTGGTGGCGATGTCATTACTGAAAAAGATATGGCTGACATCGAATTTGGTGCCACTCGCGATTTTGACTTTGTCGCCATGAGCTTCATTCAGAGTGCAGAAGATGTCGAAAAGCTTCGCCAAATCCTTCTTTCTCACGGTTCAACCGCACAAATCGTTGCAAAAATTGAGACTAAAAAAGCTATCGAAACTGATGAAAAACTTGAAGCCATCGTTAAGGCTACCGATGCTATTATGGTCGCCCGTGGTGACATGGCAGTTGAAGCCGGCAACGAAGTCGTTCCTATCGTTCAGCGCAAACTTGTCAATCTTTGCCGCAAACACGGTAAGCTTTGTATTGTCGCAACTCAGATGCTTGGCTCCATGGTAGACAATCCTGAACCTTCACGCGCTGAAGTTTCCGATGTCGCCAATGCTGTTATCCAGGGTGCTGATGCTGTAATGCTTTCAGATGAAACCGCTCAGGGTAAATATCCAGTTGAAGCTGTTAAACAGATGAAGAAAATCATCCTCTACACTCAGAATCATATCGGTGTGGCCCCACTCGATACTGATCCAAAAGGTGATAACGAAAGCTACAACGCCGTTGCTAGCGCCACTGTTAAGCTTGCCGAAAAAATCAATGCAGACGTCATCATTTGCGAAACCGCCTCTGGTGCTACTGCCGACTCAATCGCTACCGAGCGCCCAACCCTCCCAATTATCTCTGTTACTAGCAGCCCACGCGTTGCCGGACAACTCGCTTTGACTTATGCCAATGCTGCCTTTGTCCGTCCATACTCTGATAATTATGGCGTAGAACTCGTTAAGGAACTTAAAGCTTCTGGTTATGTTGCTCCAAAGGAAGGTGCCAGCCAGGTTCTCGCAGTCATCGTCTCTGGACAACCAAACACTGTTTCCGGCACCGACACTATTCAGATCCGCAATATCTAATTGCGACATGATTTGAGTTTATAAAATAATACCCGCATAGGGTATTATTTTTTACTCATCTTGAATATTCTGCTCATCTGTTAAATAATATTTATATGAAATATATTGTTGTCTATAATATTAAGAATTTTGAATCCGCTTACTGCTTTGATTCGATCTCTGCCGCCAACCATTATATTAATGAGTGCTCCGAGTTTCTCGGAAAAGACTTGAAAAAACTCAAGAAAATTAACGACCATCAATTTGAGATGCAAGTTAGGCAATTTGAACAAAAAATCCTCATCAATATCTTAGAATGCAAAGACTCAGATGTTAGCTTCGAACTCTCAGTTTCTGAAGGAGAGAAAATCACAGAGACTAAGCAATTTGAAAGCAGGGAAGAGGCCGTCCAGTTTGTCAAAAAAGAGCTAGCAAAATTTGAAGAAAAAGCTGAGGAAAGCGAGGACGAAACGGGGGATTGGTCCGTCATCAAAGATCATAAAGTAACTCACCAATATATCCTTACTCTGATCCTTAAAAATCAAAAATCTAGTACAGGTGAAAACGTCAAACGCTATGCAAATTCCAATATGAATTATTTCCTCAAGCAACGCAAAGACGGCCTTAATCAGATTTCCAAAAATGACAAAGCTGCTGCCAGGTCCGGCGGTGTTAGCAGTATCCTTGTTGGTCTCGCCATGGCCATAATCGGTGGCGCACTCACCATCCTTTCATATTCCACCACGCGTGCAGGTGGTAAGTATTTTGTCTTCACCGGTCTGATTATTTATGGTATCCTCTCGGTTCTCGCCGGCATCGTCCAACTTATCCGAGGAAAATAGATTTAGGTATATACTATTAATATGTTTACCAAAACCACTATCAAAGATGTTCAACTTGAAAACAAAAATACCTTAATTCGTACCGACTTTAACGTTCCGATCAAAGATGGTCACGTGCAAAGTGATTTTCGCTTGCAGGCTGCCATTCCTACTCTAAAATATATCCTCTCTGAGTCACCTAATCGTCTAGTGATTATCTCTCATCTCGGTCGCCCAGATGGTAAGATCGACCCGGCCCTTTCTCTCGCTCCCGTCGCAACGGCACTCTCTAAGCTACTTAATCAACCCGTGAAGTTTATTCCAGAAACGGTTGGCCAAGATGTTAAAACTGAAATTGAGGCCATGCCAAAAGGCTCCGTTATTCTTCTTGAAAATTTGCGCTTCTCGCCAGATGAGGAAGGAAATAGTCTCGACTTTGCTAAACAAATTGTCGAAGATACTGGTTCCGAACTCTTTGTCCAGGATGGTTTTGCCGTGATCCACCGCGCTCATGCTTCCACTGTCAAAATCCCCACTCTACTCCCGACCGTCTCTGGTCTTCTCATAGAGAAAGAAATTAAAAACCTCCAAAAAGTTCTCGAATCCCCAGCTCATCCCGTTACATTCATTATCGGTGGGGCTAAAATCTCCGACAAGCAACCGCTGATTGATCGTTTTCTTCCACTCGCCGACCACATCATCGTCGTAGGAAAAATCGCTGCCGATGGTTTTTCTTCTGATAATCCAAAAATCTATGTCGCGGAAGATTTTCGTGAAGACGCATCTGGTAATAAATTAGATATCGGTGATCTGTCGCTAGCAAAAATTTTACCGCTCATCAAAGAAAGCCAAACTATCATCTGGAACGGCACTGCCGGCAAGACCGAGGAACCTGGGTTTGATCTCTCTTCAAGAAAAATCGCCGAAGCTATCGGTCTCAAAAACCCCGACACCACTCAATCTGTTATTCTAGGTGGAGATACGGCTGGCTATGTTGAAAAACTTCTTGAAAAACACTCCAACTCACTTCATTTTACACTAGTCTCTACCGGTGGTGGCGCCAGTCTCGAATTTTTGCTCGGTCTTCCGCTCCCAGGTCTCGATGCGATAAATTAGCACTCGCTACTTGACAGTGCTAGTTTTTCCTTTACAATAGAACTATGCAAGATGATTTTACAG
>CAUTNS010000034.1:0-5438 GCA_963540345.1 uncultured Candidatus Saccharibacteria bacterium
AATATCAAAAACATCGCCCCCCTCGCAGTTCTCCACGAAACAGCTATTGGTGATCACACCGTTGACTCAGCCACTATTTTGGCCAGCAATTCCGACCTTAAGGACATCCTAAACCTAGAAATCAAGTCCGGGAATTTTATCCAAGATAATAATCTAAAGTCAGCTGTTATTGGACATTCTCTTGCCCTTCAACTCTTTGGTTCCAGTGAACCCATTGGCAAGACCTTCTCTTTCTCTGGTCACAAATTTATTATTATTGGCACTCTTCAAAAAACCGAGAACCCCATTAATTTTAATGGTGTAGATTTCGACCAATCCGTTATAGTAGATATTGAGCAAATCAAGAACCTTAATCCCCAAATTCAACAAATCAATATCACCGTGAAAGATAATCAAAAAACCGAGCCCACCGCTCATCAAATTACTAAAGTTCTTACCGACCTCAAAGGCTCCGCCAGTAATTTCACCGTTAACTATGGTTCACATATCTCCCACCCCGCCAGCAACTTCTTCTCTATTATCTCCATTATGCTGGGTAGTATTGCAGCAATCTCACTTTTCATTGGCGGTATCAGCGTTATGAATCTCATGCTAGTCTCCGTCACAGAACGCACTCACGAAATTGGTATTCGAAAAGCCATCGGCGCCACTAATACCCACATCTTTATGCAGTTCCTCTTTGAAAGCATCATCCTCGTTTTTCTTGGCTGTATTGGCGGCTTCCTCCTCGGCTACCTCGTAGCAATTTTCTGCTCCACCTTCACCCCCTTCAAACCATTTATTAACCTCGAAATCTGTCTCGTCGCATTCTACTTTGCCTTTGTCACTGGTATTCTTTTCGGCCTTTTCCCTGCATTTAAAGCTTCCAGACAAAAACCTATTGAATCCCTCAAATTCTCAAGTTAACCTATTATTCTCAAGCAGTTAACAAAATCTCAAACTCATACTATAATCAGTCTATGAGAATTTTGGGAATCGAGTCATCGTGTGATGAAACCGCTGTTGCTATTGTCGAAAACGGCCGAACCATTTTGAGCAATGTAGTTGTTTCACAAATTGATATTTTCGCCGCCTATGGTGGTGTCATTCCCGAAATCGCCGCCCGCTCTCACCTCGAAGCAATTCTTCCCGCCATTCATCAAGCTTTTCAAGAAGCTAATCTAAAAACTGATTCCAACCAAGATGATTGGTCTAAAATTGACGCCATCGCCGTCACTCACACCCCGGGCCTTCTTGGCTCTCTTCTCGTTGGGACACTCACCGCTCGGACCCTTGCCATTTTACAACACAAACCACTCTATGCAGTTCACCACCTTAAATCTCACATCTATGCTAACTGGCTCCAGAACCAAACTGAACCCAATTTTCCTCTTATTGCCCTGATCATCTCAGGTGGTCATACTCAAATCGTTAAAATGTCCGCACATCAACAGTTCGAAATTATTGGCACCACCCGCGATGACGCAGTTGGTGAATGTTTTGATAAAATTGCCAAAATCCTAGGTCTTCCCTATCCAGGTGGCCCTTCAATTACTAAAGCCGCCGCAACCGGAAACCCCAACGCCTATTCGTTTCCACACCCCATGCCTGGTACTCTTGATTTTTCATTTTCAGGGCTTAAGACCGCTGTTCTTCGTGAAGTTCAAAAAGAAACTAAGAAGCCTATTTCATTCCCCTCTTCGCAGTTGGCCACGCTTCTCACTGATCAGCAACGCGCAGATTTTGCAGCTTCCTTTGAACAGACAGCCGTTGATATTCTAATCGAAAAAATTAAATTAGCCCTTAAGCAAAATCCTGAGACTGAGAGCCTCATTATTGCAGGTGGAGTCTCAGCCAATCAAAGACTGCGTCACGACCTTAACTTCTATATTGAACAACAAAATTCTAAACTGCATAACAAAATTAACTTATATTTTCCAGAACATCGTTTTTCAGGAGACAATGGCGCCATGGTTGCCTCCGCAGCTTATTACGAAGTTAAATCTCAAATTCCACCAACCGATCCGTTCACTCTTAATATTATGCCTCGTTCAATTATCCAATAAACAAAACAGTTCAAAAGAATTCATTTCTTATACAGTATAATATATTTATTATGCAAGATAGTTTTTATTCTGGTCTCAAAACTCAAGAAATTCAAATTATAAATCATACTATCCAATACTTAAATCAAGATTTCTTCTTAACCAAAACTCATAAGCCAGCTCATCCTGATTTTTTGAAACCAGTTGTCGAGCATCCCAATATTAGAAATTCCGTACGTTGCCTACTAATTAATCAAAATCAGGAAATCTGTCTACTCTACTCTCGAGCCAGAGATTACTATGCCATCCCCGGTGGCGGGATCGAGCCAGGTGAGTCTCTTCTTCAAGCCCTGAGTCGCGAAACATTAGAAGAAACCGGTTATTTACTCAAAAATCCAAAGCCAATCGGTAATATCCACGAACAGCTCTACGATCAAGTCACTACCACCTTTTTCTTCTCTGCCCAGCCAGACAAGGTCCTTCACACAAATTATATGCCAGATGAAATCGAAGAAGATTATATTCTAAAATGGCTTTCCCTACCCAAGGCTCTTCAAATTTTTCAAACAATCTGTAATGAACAACAATTACACAATTTCCCCTCCTATAAAGGCACATTCATCAGCTACCGCTTCCTCGAACTTCTTCAATATTTTATAAAAAACACGTAAAATCTATCATCGAGACCATACAACTCTAAAGTCGCACAATATTTTACTTACAATAATTCAAAAAATCTCACTTCCCAAAAAACCTAATATAACGTTAAATTAATTTCCAACTAGTGCAAAAAATGCACTAGTTTTTTTAAAAACTCTAAAAGTAAAATAGTCTAATTAAAACAAAATTTTTGATCCAATCTCAAATTAAGGTTCTTGCCATAAGCTTTTAATTACTGCGGTTCCCCAAACTAGTGTGTATTGCATTAGTTAAGAATTACGACAATTCCCTTAACTGGTGCATAAACTGCATTAGTTAAAAAAACCTCCAAAAAAGGAAAAATAGATCAAAAAAACATTCAAAAAGAAAGGTTAAAAATCACACCCAAAAAATAAAAGGTTTAAAATCCACTCAAATCAAAAAGTGAACTCTTCCCCTCGTCAATTATTTCTTGTGCCTTAATTAGAAGTCGATTCAAACCTTCCGGCGAATTTGCCGAGCCAAAATGAACGGTTTTCACAATCTTACTATGTTCTTTATAGCAAACTTGCACACCCGTCGCGCCAGAAGCAGTTTTAAATTTTCTAATATAAGCCACACCTACATTCTAGCACAGTTCCCCACCATTAATAAATCCACTCTATTTCCACATAGCTTAATGATTCCCCATTCCTATTCATTCCCTACCCCTATTATTAACACCCTATTGACTTAGCAACCCACGAGCAGTATTATAAACATAACAATTACTCAAACTTTTAGTTTTTGTAATAATCTAAAAATAAGTAATTGGTCATATCAAAAATAGTACTTTTATGAAATAAAAACTTGGCCGTGTCAAGCATAAATTTTTATTATCATAATTAACACAAGTATTTTCACGTGCTTAACAGGGAAGCACGACATTTTTATGACTAATTTCACAGTTTCACATTAATTTACTAAAAAAACGTCGATACAATTTATTAAAAGTAGTCACCAGCTATCATAAATACCCCTAAATCAGGAAACTATTCCAAAAAACAATCGAAGATATAAAGAAAAACTAAAGAAACAAATACTAAAAACAAAAAATAAAACAGGGAAATATACATAAAAAAATAGGCTCGAGGCCTATTTTTTTTTAAAATTTACAGTCTAGATGATAGAAAGTTGCTGTTTTAGTCGCTCAATCTGCTCCTCCTTCTCCTCAATACTATTTCTAGTCTCTCTAACTAATTGAGCTGGAGCCTTCTCCACATATCTCGGATTCATCATTCTAGCATTCAAAGCATCTAATTCACGGCCTATAGCTAAAATCTTCGCCTCTAACTCATCTTTAAAATCTACCACTACTTTCTCTGGTACATCAAGATAAAGCTCATGATTTACTGTTGCCAGCCTCAAACCGCGTGGGGAACCATTAGTCGAAGCAATTGACGGCACATGCGACAGGAATTTCACCAACAACAAGTTGTCATTAACTAAGATATCCTCACCGACGAGTAGTCCAAACTTTTTACCTTTATTGAACTTAGCTAGCGCCGTTTCTGTACCACGAATTTCAGAAATCACCTCTATTAATCGTTCAAAGTTTTCCGCCGAAATCTCATCGTAACTCATCACTGAAGGCCACATTGCATCAATAATCATTCCGTCCGTCAAAGACAAATTCTGCCAAATCGCCTCTGTTACAAATGGAGCAAACGGATGTAGCATCGTCAAAATTGACTCTAAACTAACTTTTAGCAGGGAAATATTCTTATAAATTTTCTGGCTTTCAAGGAACCAATCCGCATATTTATCCCAGATCAGTTCATAAATCGCTTCCACTGCCTCCGAAAAACGATATCCCGCCATGCACTGTTCAAGTACACCCCTAGCTCTGTTAATCTCACGGCAAATCCAATCCTCCCCCATATTATTTGTCGTATACTGATAAACCTCTGGATTAATCGAGTCGCTCCCAGTTTGATGTACTGCAGATTCTCTATCAGCCCCCAGTACTACCGAGACGTCCGTCTCAGAATATCCCTTCTCCTCCTCTTCTGCGTCCACAATCCCCTGAACAAACCGAGAAATATTCCACAATTTATTACACAGATTACGTCCCGAAACAACAGAATTTTCCGAAAACGCCTGATTTAACCCAGCCGAACGTCCACGCAAAATACCCAACCTAAAGGCGTCGGAACCATACTGCATAATCATTTCCATTGGATTGATTACATTGCCCTTAGACTTCGACATCTTCTTGCCATGTGCATCAAGCACTAAACCGTGTAGGTAAACTTCTTTAAACGGAACTTCGCCAGTCACATAAATCCCCACCATAATCATTCGAGCCACCCAAGCAAACAAAATATCCGCACCGGTTTCCATCGTGTTAAGTGGATAAAACTCACTCCCCACCCCTTCTTCCCAGTTTGTACAAACAATTGGCCAGTGTGAAGAAGAGAACCAAGTATCAAAGGTATCCTCATCGCGCTGGTATTTTACGCCACCAATCTCAATCTCTGACAAATGTGTGCGTACATCAAATCGCCATTCTGGACCCTCATCATTTGCATCAACCTTTCTAAACATTGGAATCGCAATACCCCAAGGAATTTGCCTTGAAATGTTCCAGTCCTTCAGACCCTCAAGATAATTGATCAAAACTTTTAATTTATTTTCTGGATAAAATTTAATCTCATTATTATTTAAATGTTCGATAGCCATCTTAGCCAACTTCGAAGTATCCACAAACCACTGCTCTTTCAACATTGGCTCAAT
>CAUTNS010000035.1:0-5344 GCA_963540345.1 uncultured Candidatus Saccharibacteria bacterium
ATATTTAAACCCATAACGAAGAACTAATTTAAAAATCTAAAGTTAATCTTGAGGTATAGAATTGTTCTGGTGTGACTGGTGTTAAGCAATTAGGTCTATGAATAGTTGATATGAGACCTTAGCTGGAGGTGGTTAGAGTGTTCTCCTGTGAAGCAGATGATGAAACTTGATGATTGAAACACCTATCGTTTAGAGGTTCGTCGATGCCGATATTACAAGTTATAATGGTTAATGAGCGATACTCTGTTGTATCGGAGGGGGTGGGGGGTGTACCATACTACATGGACCTGTATGCGGGTTCATTTTTAAGTTGATATACCGGTTTAAAGGGAAGTGGGTCGATGAATGATCTCACTGTATGAAATATTAACCCTATTTGTTTTCATGGAAAAATGAAGTTAATCTAGCATTTGTCTATCTTATACGAAGGTATGATTAAAAATGTCTCGAGATAATGTTTCTTCTGAACAAAATAAGGCCTCTAATGAAGAGGGGGCTAATGAGGAGACGGAACGGTGGAAGGAGATTAAAGATAACCTCTCTACAACATATGGAAAAGCTGATAAAGAAGGGAGGTTTGAGCAATTTAGAGAATGTAAGCTTGAGATTATAGATTGGAAAGAAACCGCAGAAAAGGTTGCATCTCATGATGAAAGCATTATCGGGGACATATTAAGTAACTTATAATATAGTGATCTGACTAAAAAGCTTATATCTTAAGGTTCGGTGTTAATTATTAAGTGGCGCTATCGATTTAAGTTCTTTTAAATTAGTTTATTTTTCGGGAGTTCATAAGATGATGTTATTGCACGATGAAGCCGATCTGCGCGATCTCTGGTATGAAGTAAATGATTCAAAATCCATTGTTATATATTGTGGTGCAGGAGTTACTGCTGATCGGACTGGAGTGGGCTGGCTAGGGCTGATTAACCGTGTGGCTGATAAACTGATGGAATGTTCAGATTCTAGGCTTATTAAAAACCTTGAGACGTGTTCTGCTTTCGATGGTCGTAAGGATGATAAAAAGCCTCAGTTGGCCCGTAAGGCGGTAAAGGAATATCTTAATGATGAAGATGTTCCTTTGGAAGTAAAAGCTACTATGGTTGAAGCATTAGCGAAAAACAATATAGAAAATAATGACGCCATTCAGAAAGTTTTTGCTGAAGCGTTGTATAGAGATTCGGGATGGCATCGTGGTAGAACATTACAAAAACTAGTTGATTTTATTGTTATATCCGCATGCATGGGTAAAAGCATTTCGATAATTACTACAAATTACGATACTTACATTGAGCGTGCGATATGGGAACGGCTGGAATTTCTCAATAAACCTAACCTGTCTGAAGACTCGGAATCTAAAAAGCCGCTGCCTAAATGGAGCCAGGTCGAGTACAAAGAGGTGCCAAAAGTCCTGTTCCAGGGTGACAAAGAAGGCTCTAGTATTGAAGTCAATTATATTCACGGTAGTATTACCGAAAACGGAGGCTTGCGCGGCTCTCTAGTGTTCTCGGAACGAAACTATGCAGACGGTCATGATAGGACTGTTAAAAAGCTTATCAAGTGGTTCGAAAAAGGGCCAACAATTATAGTTGGCGCCAGCCTTAATGATGTACCGTTAGTTAGAAGTTTATTAGAATTTAAGAGAACCATTAAGGAGCGAGGCGAGGGTTCGCATGCTGGAATATATGCAATTTTGAGAAGAATAGCTATTGATAGCGAAGATATCTCTGATCAATTTCAATTATCCAGAGCTGAGGTTTTAGGGATCAAATTATTGATGTTTGATTCTTATAATGATATTCCTGATATTTTTTCAAATCTAATTGCACTATGTGCCCAAGGGATAGATGGGTATGGCGGTAAATTGCCGTGTGAGCTAGCTCTGGAAGATTGGATTGGCCAGACAGCAAAATTTTCTAGAAAAATTTCTGAGTATGGCTATGAAATGTCTTCTATTGTTATTGATGAAATTTTTAAAAAACTTATTGGTGAAGAAGAGAAAATAAAAATAGAGTTTTGGTTTGTAGGATATGCGGAAGGATCGTCCAATGAGAAAGTTTTACGGGTTTGGACTAATTCTGTAGGGCCTACGTTTACGACTGGGCTTCGAAGAGAAGAGGGCATCCTTAGGGATAATGAGAAAAAGGTTGCCTCTGTGAAAGCCTATTGTTCTGGTATACCTGAAATTATTTCCATTGATGAGCTTAATGTTGGAATCGATGAAAAGAAGAATAGAGATGCGTCGGCTGGGCGCTGGAAGACATTCTTGGCTGTTCCACTATCTGTTCCTTCCAAAAAATATAACGTAGATATAGTGGTTGGCGTTGTTACACTTGCATCAACCTACAAAATGTCAGACTCTAATTTTTACGATAGTAAGTCATCCGAGTCAGCTCCTTCTAGCGGTCTAGATAGTAAGATTAATAATAAAAGATTAATTGTTGATTACATGAGGGTTATGGGTAGAAATTTAGCAGAGACTATCTTAAATTGGAATGATTATGTTAATTTAGAATCAATCCGCAGTACACATACCACAATCAGAGGGGCGCGAAAATAAATTGTCCGTTAGTTAAGACATTCGATATTTTGGTCTAACTAGATTAGCTAAGGCTGAACGTGTCCGATTTATGGGCGTGTAAGACTACATCATGATTGATCATGAGGCCTTTGCCTATGGGGCATGTCAAGATTTGTTTCGTGCTTTGTGAAAATTTCTACGCTCTATCGCTAAGATCTTAGGTAAAAGCTACAGAGGTCTGTACAGTTTTGTGGGGCCCTGGTACCATCAAGGGTGCGTGGCCTCCACCTTCAATTGAACCTGTTGTTTGATACTTACCCTGGTGTGACGGTCTTTGCGCGCTTTTGTAACACGGAGGGAGGGAATTGCCGCACGCACCTCTGGGGTATTTTGGGTTTTTACCAATTCCTAGATAATGTGTGATTTAACTTGGCTGATATAAGCTTGGGTGTATTGTGTCTGTTTGCAAATGTAAGCATGACACTATGTGTGGCGAGAAAATTTAAAATGACTCAGGGTACTATGCCTTTGCGGGACAACGCTTTGTCTTATTTTCGGAGCGGCTATAACTCAAAAGAGCTTGGTAAGCTTCGGGAAAAGACTAAAGTGTATATGGATATTGAATTCCCTAATTGGAGTCAAATTGTGGGTAAGTTGGAACGTCCAAAACCGAGTGATGTTCAAGACTTTGCCAAAAAGACAGCTAACTCTGCTGATGAGCCTGCAGCCTAATTTTGTCGTAGATTATCTTACTTTAATTAGGTTGAGGTATTGAATTGCGTAGTGATACTGAGGATAGTCTACGTAAACTTTATGGAAGTGTAGCTGATTCAAACCATATTGTCATATATTGCGGCTCCGGCGTCATTAAAAACGAGATTGGTGGCGTTTCGAGAGACAGGTTAGTTACACTTGTTGCGCAAAAAACAATGTTAGGCTTTGCTGAACAATATGGCTCTGAAAAAGTTAGTGCTGCCTGCACGAACTTCTTTACAAGTAAGGACCATGCTCCTGAATTCAAGGCTACAATAGCAGCTTCTTATGCTGAAGAAAAAGATGACATAATTAGTCCCATTGGAAAGACATTGTATCATAATTCTTGGTCAGAAGGGAGGTTGTTGTCTAAACTAGCAAAATTTGTAGTTAAGCTATCAATTGACTTTAAAAAGTCGGTATCCATAGTCACGTCAAACTATGATACTTATATTGAAGATTCAATAATTAACGAATTATATCTTCGCCATGATCAAAAAAAACTTCCCCCGAGGACTTTGGTATCGACCTGAGATTGGTTGGATACGCTTATGAGGAGGGGGATGAAGAAGTTCCTTGTTATGACTATGCTTTTACGCGAAATGAAAAGTTACCTAAAATAGAGGTCCATCATCTGCATGGTAGAATATGTAGTAAGAATTATTCTTATGCTCTTGGTGATTTATTTAAAGAAGATAAAGATGTAAAAAATGAAGATAAAGATGTAAAAAAAGAAGATACTGACTTGCGAAAAAGCGATGAGTTTATAAGAAATGGTAAGTTGGTATTTTCGGAAAAAGATTATGAAGAAAGTCATGATCGTAGTCTTAAAGTATTAACTAAGTTGTTTTCGCAGGGTACGACCATTATTGTTGGCTCTAGTCTAACTGATACTCCACTTGTGAGAAGCATTTTAAAGATTAAGAGTGAGAGTGAGGAGCAGCATGGAAAAAATGGTGGTAGGGTTGTGTCGTCTGGGTGTGCTATATATGCTTTCATGAAGTGCGGTGCTGATGGATATGAGAAATTTCAGCTTGAACGCGCTGAAGCTTTAGGTATTGAGCCGCTATTTTATGAGTTCCATGACGAAATTCCTGAAGTTTTTTCTAATTTAACTGCACTGCTTGTTCATGGAAACAAAGATGGTAGCTATAGTGAAGTGTTGCCTTATGATCGGGCATTGAAAGAATGGGTAGAGCTGACGAATCGCCAAAAACAATTGAGGAAATTGGTTGAGGATGGCTATGAAATGTCTGCTAAGATTGCTCGAAATGTTATTGTTAAAGATTATGCACGAAAAAACGAGTTGGTCAAGATTGAATGTTGGTTCCTAGATCTTGAGGGAGATGTAAGTAAAAAGAAAAAGGTTTTACGAGTTTGGACTAATTCTGTCGGTCCAACATTTGCTACTGATCTTCGAAGAACTGAAGATGTTAGCTCGCTGAATGCGGAAAAAGTTGCATCTGTGCAAGCCTTTTGTGAAGGTGCTCCAAAAATTATTCCTATTGATCAACTTAAGCTTGGACTAGTTAAGTTGAAAGATGATAAAAATATTTCAGCGACGCGCTGGAAAACTTTTATGTCTGTGCCGATCGTAATTCCTTTTGAAGAATATGGTTTTGATGTGACAGTTGGTGTTGTTACCTTGGCATCAACATATAAATATAGTGACTTCGAAAATAGGAATTTTTTTAATAGTAAAGAGGCATTGGCTGTGCTGAAGGCTAGCGAGGACGAATCGTTCATGTCGATTTATGATGATATTGAAGAGCGGATGACTATTTGTAATTACCTGAAAGCTTTGGGAATTTATTTAGCGCATATGATTTATCCCAAAAGTAAAGAGAATTAAGTAGCCAATATTTGCAGTAGACGCAGTTGCAGACTGTGAAGAAGGCATTCGGGCAGTGATCGCAGTTCACTTGGGTTTGCCGCTGCGCCGGAGGCGCATTTGCTGGGTCTCCTAAGTGGGCAGAGGCCGCAAGAGAGGCCGTAAGTAGGTCGAGAGTGGGCGTCGTCGTCGCTAGAATTTAGTCATGGCTAAGAGCAACAAGAAGCAAGACCTCACCT
>CAUTNS010000036.1:0-5286 GCA_963540345.1 uncultured Candidatus Saccharibacteria bacterium
TTAAAAGATCTATCTTTTGTGGTAAATAATTTAGAGGAGATTTTAGCTCGTGAGGGTTATTTAGAAGGGGCGACAAAATTGGACGCGATTTTAGCTCGGGTGGCAGCACCTGGCAGTTATTTTGCGACCGACCATATTGTTGATGAGAAATGTTTAGAACAGCTTGAGGTTGCGAAAGAAAGGGCGCCGCTACATGCTCCTGTCATTGCTAGTGAAATAGAGCAATTGAGAAAAGAATTCAAGGAAACGTTAATTATCGCGATTTCTGACTCAGCCTTTCATAATGACCGTTCGGAGGTTGCAAAATCTTACGCGATTGATACTGAACTTGCCCAGAAGTTTGATATTCAACGCTGGGGTTATCATGGATTATCGGTTGGCTCGATCGTACGATTTTTGAAGAAAGAAAATGCTCTTCCGGAGAAAATGATCGTTTGCCATATTGGATCGGGAGTCTCAATTACGGCGGTTGAAAACGGCAAATCCGTTGATACGACTATGGGGTATTCGCCGCTAGAAGGTTTAATGATGGCTACTCGTGCAGGTTCAATAGATGTAGCTGCGGCATTAGCGATTAAACGTGAACTTGGGTTGCAATCTGATGGTGAACTTGAGAAATATTTAAATAAAAAGTGTGGTCTACTTGGCGTTTTTGGTAAATCGGATGATATGCGAGAAGTTATCAAGGGATGTAACGAGGGGGATCCGCGTGCAAAATTGGCTCGTGAGCTTTATGTGTTGACTTTGAGGCGTGCGATTGGTCAGATGGCGGCATGTATGGCGGGGGTTGATGCAATTGTCTTTACGGCAACGATTGGCGAGAGATCAGATGAGATCCGCAGGCTGGTGAGTGAGTCACTATCGTACTTGGGATTTAACTTGGATAAAGAGAAAAATGCTAAGGGTATTGATGGGCGAATGAATAATGTGGCGCAAGAAAATTCGAAACCAATATTCGTAATTAAGACGGATGAGTCTGATGAAATGGTTATGCGCGCTTTTGATTTGCTGAACAAAAAATAGAAGCAGAGCTTCTAGATTTTTGGAGTATATATTCTTGGAAAATTACCTCTATTCGATAGAGGTAATTTCGCCATTTTTGAGATGGATAAGGCGTTGATTTCTGGATCCACGGAATTTAAGGGTTAGATCACGTTCAGAAAGAACAAAAGGTCCATCAATTAGAGCATCAAGAGTCTTAAAGAACTCCCATTGTAAGTTATTCTTTTCTTTTATTTCGTCATAAGTATAGCCAGAAAAAGACCAAACATTCCAACCAAGTTCTTCCTTAGCAAATTTGGCGATTTCGATACAAGCTGCGGCTTGAATTGATGGTTCACCACCACAGAAAGTCAGACCGGTTTGTCCTTTGAGTTGTCTAAGCTCTTCTTTAATGTCTTCAACATCAACTAGGACTCCACCTTCTGGATCCCAAGTCTCCTGGTTTTGACATCCTTTGCAGTGAATAAAACATCCTTGAGTCCAAATAACTGCGCGAAGGCCATATCCATTCACGATACTGTCATGCTCGATTGGACCTGAGAGCCTAATGTGTTGGCTGTCGGATCCTGGTACGGGTGATTTAAAATCTGTTGTCATATAAAAATCCTTTTATAATTCCCCTTTCGTTATAACTAAAAGTTAGGAGGGGTACTCCTAACTTTTAGTGACTGCTTAGGAATTATTCTTTTCCAAGAGCAGAAGCTGCATTTGCTTTAGCGGATTCGCGAGCTGCTTTTTGAGCTTTGGTGTAAGCACCAGTAACGTTGTGTTTGACACGGTCGTGCTCTTCGGCTTTCTTGCCATCATTCCAGCGTTCTAGTGAGCCGACGAGGTAGCCAGTAATGCGGCGAAGTCTCTCGAAAGGAACGTCGTCTTCGACGCGTCCACATGATGGGCAGCGGTCGCCGGCAATGATACCGGAGAAGCCACAGACTGGGTCTCGGTCAACAGGGTGGTTGACGGATCCGTAGCCAATACCTGAGTCGTGCATTTTACGGATGACTGCTTCAAAGGCGTCAATATTCTGTGAAGGGTCACCATCAAGCTCGATGTAGGAGATATGTCCAGCTGGGCAGAGTGCATGATAAGGAGCTTCAATTTCGATTTTCTCAAAGGCTGAGATTGGGTAGTAGACTGGGACGTGGAAGGAGTTGGTGTAGTAGTCACGGTCGGTAACGCCTTTAATGACGCCGTATTCTTTGCGGTCGATTTTGGTGAAGCGACCGGAGAGGCCTTCAGCTGGGGTGCCAATAACACCGAAGTTAAGGTGGTATTTCTTTGAGTAGTCATCACAGCGTTTGCTCATGTGAGTGATAATATCAAGACCTAATTCCCTAGCTTCCTCAGATTCACCGTGGTGTTTGCCAATCATAGCAACGAGAGTTTCAGCAAGGCCGATGAAGCCGATTGAAAGTGAACCGTGTTTAATTACATCACGAAGAGTGTCATTTGGTTTGAGTTTTTCGCTACCAAACCAGTTACCTTCGCCCATGAGGAATGGGAAGTTGCGGACGTGTTGGTTAGCTTGGAATTCGTAACGTTCGAGAAGTTGGTCTTTACAGAGATCCATGAGACTGTCGAGTTCTTTGTAGAATCCGGTCCAGTCGGCTTCTTTGCGCTCCTTGAGAGCGATACCGTGCTTGATACCTAGTCGTACAAGGTTGATAGTGGTGAATGAATTATTACCACGACCAGTGACGATACCATCAGATTCTGGGAAGACAGATGAGAAGACGCGAGTGCGGCAACCCATGGTTGCAATTTCGGTATTGTAGTCACCTTTTTTGTAGTACTTAATATTGAAAGGTGCGTCGATGAAGGTAAAGTTTGGGAAGAGGCGCTTGGAAGAAACTTCCATAGAGCGCTTGAAGAGGTCATAGTTTGGATCTTCTGGGTTGTAACTGACACCCTCCTTGACTTTGAAGATGGAGATTGGGAAGATTGGGGTTTCACCGTGACCAAGACCTTTTTCGGTTGCGTCAAGTAGGTTCTTGGAGACTAGACGACCTGCTGGAGTTGTGTCGGTTCCAAAGTTGATTGAAGTGAATGGAACTTGAGCACCGGCGCGGGAATGCATAGTGTTAAGGTTGTGGATGAAGCCTTCCATAGCTTGGAAAGTTTGTTTCTCGACATCTTCGTTTGAAGTTTCAATAACAGTTTCAGGAATTTTAAGTTTCTTGAGGGTTTCGTTGTCGCCGTAAGCGATGTCGTCTGGAATCTTGACGTCAACTTTTTTACCAGAGTATTTATTGTATTTTTCAAGATTAGAGCGAAGAGCTTTCTTGAATGATTTGTTAACACCTGGAGCCATAGCGTAGTCAAAGTTTGGGATTGACTGACCACCGTGCTGTTCGTTCTGGTTTGCTTGGAGGATAATGGCGGCAAGGGCAGCGTAGGAGGCGATTGAGTTTGGAGTGCGGAGATGGCCGTGACCAGTATTGAAGCCACCATTAGCGAAGAGCTTGAGTGGGTCGGTTTGACAGCAAGTTAAGGTACCGGTAGCGTAGAAGTCAAGGTCGTGAATGTGGATGTCGCCATTGTCATGGGCTTTTGCAAAACGTGGGTCCATGAGTACGGTTTTGGCAAAGACCTTAGAGCCTTCAGCGCCGAATTGTAACATTTTACCCATTGCTGAGTTACCATCGACGTTAGCGTTACTACGTTTGACATCAGAGTCTTCTGAAGCGTCAGCAATAGCGATGGTTTTATAGATACCCATAAGGTTTGATTTTGCATTACGGGTTGTGTTGCGTTCTTGGCGATAAGTGATATAAGCTTTAGCAGTTCGTTTGAAGCTTGAGTCCATGAGAACCTTCTCAACTAGGTCTTGGATTTGCTCAACGGATGGAGTACGTTCTTTAATGGTTTCACCAGCAAGTTTTACTACTTTTTCTGCCAATTGAGCGGCGCGGTCGTGCTTGAATTCTTCGGTGACTGCTCCTGCCTTAGCGATGGCGTCAGTGATCTTCTCTTGGTCGAAATCTACGATTTTACCATCACGTTTGACGATTTTTTTGAACATAAAAAATTACCTCCTTGATTGTGTCCAAATTTTCTTTCAAAGTTTTTTGATTAAATTTTTGTTATTAGTGTAATATTTGTGACGCTACATTTAGTGTCTGCAATTATTCTATGACACTATATGTAGTGCGTCAATAGAAAAAGCTTATATTTTTGTTGTATTTTATACACAGATTTTACAGGGATGGGAGTATAATATACAGAGTATGAAAATGAATAAAACTTTTGGAAAATTTGAGCCAAAACGCTGCTGGGTTGGTGATGGCCAGAAGATTTGTTATGAAACGCGCGAGGAAGCGGAGGTTGCGGCACAGGTGGCAGCTTATGACTATGGCGCACCAGAACTTTCGGTTTATAAATGTGAATATGGCAATCACTGGCACCTCTCATCCAATCATGTTGAGAAGAATTCTGGCCGTATCTAATAGTGATTATTTAATTAGATTATTATCTAATTAAATTTTATTATTAATCAGGGTACCTAATAGAAGTATTGAGTGTAATAAAGGATTTGTCGGAGGGGGCTAACATATTTTGCGCCACAATCTGGTACTAAAGGAGCTTGGGTCGTCTTAGCGTTATAAGGGTTTGGGGATACGTGTTGACCTGTATTTCTCGTGTACCTATTCTGATTTACATTTCGGCTGTTGATTTTTGGGATTTTGGTTATCTTTTCAGATACCTTACGACCTAAAATACTGTAGCTAATAACTTTTATCTGATGATCTATGTCGCGACTAAGATCGGTAATAGATAGATGACTTTGATTAGTGAATCCGGCTATGTAGTCGTCAATGATTATTAGACGATATGGGAAAAGAGTTGCATCTTGTACTCTTTCTGGCTCAGGTAGGAAATATAGGTCAAAATCTTGATCACCCTTTCCTGTTTCTTTGACAGTGATTTGAGTGTGGGAGATGGAGTGTATTGGAATATCAATGCTTTTATCTACCGTATTGATTGATTGAATCTTGTTATTTTGTATGATATTCCACTCGATATTCTTTATTCCTCGGCGAGGAAAGCGCGCAAGGCGAGTCCGTGGAAGGATATTAGATGAAGACGAACTTAAGAGAGGTGAATTCATTAAATATTTATTTTGGATTTTGGACTTTGGATATGTATCCAGATTGAGATGAATGGAATCAAAACGGGGCTTCAGAATGTATTCTAAAGTATTTTTGTATTCCAAAGTTTTTTTCTGTTCGCGTGTGTCGGGTTGGTAAAAATTATTGATTATTTCTTCGTCAGATTGATGTTGTA
>CAUTNS010000037.1:0-5232 GCA_963540345.1 uncultured Candidatus Saccharibacteria bacterium
GTGATTTTTTTGGCATCAGCCATTACTTATATTTTCCTTTCTTCAGGCCCGTTCACTTAAGAAAAATCTTCCCACTTAGCATTTATACCTCTAAGCTATTTTCCCCAAATGAACGAACCCGAATCTACCTTTTAATATACCAAATCCACCCCTGTTTGTAAAGCGTGCGTCTATGACTCACTCACCATTCATCCCATTACGTTTTTCTACTCTCCCTCCTTCCCTCTTATTCTTTTTATTTTCTCCACCTCCACCTATAATATTTTTAATGAGTCAGGCAAATTCTTCTAATCAGATAAAAAATCAGTCACCAAACAGCCCGTTCTCCAATTTTCTTGCTGACCTAAAATTCCTCTATCCTGATTTTCGCTTTCAACCCGGCCCCCGCTTCCTCTTCCGCCCACCAAACACTATTTTTTACGAACCTAGTAACCCAAATGATACAAACAATTCCTTTCAAGATTTTGCCCTCCAACTGCTCCACGAACTAGGTCACGCCATTTCTGGTCACCGCAACTTTCAGCTTTCCATTGATCGTATCAAGATCGAAACCGAAGCCTGGCATGCGGCCCAAACAATTCTCGAGAATCACCCCAATCTACAAACAAAATATCACCTATTTTTCAACCAAGATTTTGCCGAAGCTCATCTTGATACCTACCGTCGTTGGCTCCACCAAAAAACTACCTGCAAAAAATGCGGCCTTACCATGTTTCAGGATAAAAACCAAACCTGGTATTGCCCCCACTGCGATTTAATCTAAGCCCGAAAGGCCCGAAACTCTCATTACCTAATTTTTTAGGCGTTTGGAGTCTAAGACTTCAAATTCTAACCCCTAGCGATTATCGCCCGCCCCATGAATCTGGTTTCTCTGGAATCGATCTTCAAGCTTCTTTAGATTAATCTCTGCCACCTCATTAAATTCCACTCCAAGATATCGCGAAACCATTGCAAGATACCATAAGACATCACCAAATTCCTTTACAATCTCTAGTCGCTTCTCGTCCGTCACTACGCCATCGTTGTCACGAATAATCTTTTTAATTTTGTCACATGCTTCACCAGCCTCGCCAGCAATCCCTAATACCTTCTCCAAAACGCCAACATCTGACACTCTTGATCCCGCCTTTACAAAATCCTCATAAGAGAAAGTATCGTATTTTCGTGCACTTTCTTGGTATTCATTAAAATTCATATCACCTCCTTTTCTCTCTATAATATATCATATTTAAGTTATTTATCCATAACCTCTTTTAATAAAAATCCGAACATTATAAAAAACGAACCCATTTCTGGGTTCGTCAATTTCTAGATGGATCTAGCTAATATTTTAAGCTAATAAGTTATTAATCTTTAAATTAAGCAACATTTTTCTTAGCTGGGCCACGTCGTGAAATACGACCACCTTTAGCACCGGCAATTTTTGCAAGTGCAGGGTTTGCTGCAAATCCACCAGTACAACCTAATCGTCCACCTTTTTGACCGATCTTTGCGTAAAAGTCTTTACCGTATTTCTCACGGTTGGTTGCTGCAGCCTTAAGGCCACCTTGTTTAGTTCCTGCCATTTAATTCTCTTTCTGCCCACCAGAAATATTAATAATTGTTATTGTTCCCCTCACCACCTCAAAGTGTCTCTCTCTAACGCACCTTTTGGCTTATGTCTTGTATTATACAATAACAGAAGCACTTTGTCAATATGCTAAAGTTAATTATTATTTTATAATATTTTTTACTACTTACGCTGCCATTTATATCTATCACTATACCCACTCCTCCATCCTCATTAATATTTATTAGTCACTCTATCTTTTTTATTGACATTAAACTTATTCTTTGCTAATATAATTCCACAAGGGGTAATAGCTCAGCTGATTAGAGCGCTGCCTTTGCAAGGCAGAGGTCCAGGGTTTGAATCCCTGTTACTCCACCATTTTTCTGATAAAATCAGCCATGGGGTATTTAGCGTCCCCCCGCTAGATACTCCACCAACAAAAGACCCAAAAGGTCTTTTTTCTTGTCCCTATCTATGTTTTATATCCCATTCAACAAAAAAGCCGCTACTTCTAGCGGCTCAAACAAACATATTTTCAGGTGGTGGGGATATGTGGACTTGAACCACAGACCTCGTCATTATCAGTGACGCGCTCTAACCAGCTGAGCTATATCCCCGTCTTCAATTATTTTACTCTATCTATTTATAAAAATCAAGAACCACTGCACTTTTTATATTTACATTTTTATTGTGCTATAATTTATCCATGCAATGGAATTTTAGTTTCGGTTGGATGATAATTGGCTTATTAATCACTGCCATCAGCGGCCTTATTATCTCCAAATATCAAACCATCTCTGACAATATGTTAAGCGGCGTTTCGTCTTATGATCGCGTCAAATTTTGGGGACTCATTGGCGTCGGTCTCGGCCTGGCTGTTACCGCCAACCTTCATACTCTTTTCTTATCACTTTTAGTATCAATTGTCTTCAAGCGATAATACTACTTGCCTAACCCATTCATACATTGCCACTCCCGCTGCCACACCAACATTTAGCGACCTTGTTGAACCGAATGATTCAATAAAGCGTACATCGTCCGCCGCCGCTGTTAATTCCGCGCTAATTCCGTTTCCTTCACTTCCAAAAACCAGAGTTGTATTTTTAGAAAAAATCTTTTGATGGATCGGCTTAGCACGTTCCGTATTATTTTCAATCGCTACAATCTCGCGACCACGCGCCCTCTGGTCAACCACAAAGTTCTCAAAATCAGTCCAGTATTTAATCTCCAGATACTTATCCGTACACATCGCACCGCGCCTGTTATATTTCTTACGCCCAATTATGTGTACAATTCCGACATTAAAGTTATTTGCTGAACGCACGATCGTCCCCACATTAAAGTCATGTTCCACGTTCTCAATTGCGACCTCAAGACTATTTCGTCTCTCGCCTAGCTCAGCTTTTACCTGTTCATTAGATTTCCCCTTAAACTCATCCACAAGATTTCTTGTGTCCAGTTCCGGTTCGATCACAAAATCATTCATTTATGCAAAACTTCCCATAATTACGTAGCCATAGTAGACCACGAACATCAATAAGAAAGCGATCCCCTTCTTAAATCCAATTCGATGTCCTCGCCTTGCAAAGAAGTAAAGAACAATTGGTGAAATTACTAACGCAGCAATATCAACAACTGAGAAAGCACTGCCACCGACCCCGCCTAACAAAGCAACTGGAAGTCCCGCCACAATACCAATATTAAAGATATCCGATCCAACGATATTTCCAATGGCTATATCATATTCACCCTTACGAGTCGCGATCACAGAAGTTACCAATTCTGGCAATGAAGTACCCAGCGCCACAATGGTAAGAGAAATAATTCTTTGACTTACACCAAAAGTTGCCGCAATTTCTGACGCCCCCTTTACTACTAGATCACTACCAAATACAATTCCGACCAAGCCAAATACCACCATCAAAACTGCCTTAACTAAGTTAACTTCCCCCTCCTCATCTGCTTCTTTCTTAGCCTCAGCATCCTTTTCTGCCTTAACCTCAGTAACTTTTTCTGTCCTAATCTCAGCGACTTTTTCTGACTTAGAAGCCTCCTTTTTTACAGTTTCTTTCCCAGTTATCTCATTCTCAGTACCAGTCTTCCGATTCGCCATACCAAAAAGATAATAGATAAAAACACAGAAAAACAAGAGTAAAATAATGCCATCTTGTCTAGTAAATAAATTCTCACCCAATCCAAAAATCTTATCAGAAAGCACCACTGTAAACGCTATAGTGATCAAAATAAGTACTGGAATTTCCTTCCTTACTGTCGCCGTATTAACATGAAGCGTTCCCACCAGTGCTGAAAGCCCCAAAATTAGCAAGATATTAAGAATATTACTACCAATCACGTTTCCTAGCAAAATATCACCCTTACCAGAGAGAATCGACTGAATACTCACTGCAAGTTCTGGCGCACTCGTACCAAAAGAAACAATAGTTAAGCCAATCAGCATCTTTGGTACACGAAATTTACGTGCCGTATCACTAGCACCATCCACAAAAACATCTGCACCCTTAATTAGAAAAACAAAGCCCACAAGCAGCAACGCTAGATTGATCAAAAGACCCATTTTATTTTTTATTCTCCATTAAACTCTTTCTATTTTATCACAAGAAAATTAGATTAGTCTAACCATCTCTTTGTCGAATCTGCCGCCATAATCGTTGCCATACGCGGCAAGTACTTTTTGACTGCCAAATTCATTGGCAGATCATACTCCTTAAATTCAGCATCCTCAAAAACTTCACTATGCGCATAGTAACGATTTCTTCTAATTCTCGCTAGATGCTCTTCACTGTTTATATATAGTTCATTCTTATTTTTAGAAACATATTCAATAATCGCAGTCTCCGGATATCCTAGCAAGTCACCAATCTTAAATGTAGCCACAGTCCATTCATCCTCCTTTCCGTCCATCACAATGCCATTTCGCATCGAATTCATCATTTGCTCATACGCCGACTTTAATTCCCGACAAATTCTTTTTTGAAATGAGATGTATAAAAATTCCCCACCCCCATAATTTCTTAAACATTCCAGATTAAACTTCCGAACTTCACCGCCATCCAAACCAAGTTTACTTACATCCAACTTATCTATATCTAAATTATTGATATCTGGATCATCGTAAGTCAAGCTAATCACATCCAAATCATTATCATAAATTTCACTTTCTTCCGCTTCTTCCGCTTCTTCCGCATAAAGCTCATCTCCATAAGATATTCTATTTTCACCAATCAGAATATAAATCCCTAGGTCACTTAAAAAATCCACAAATTTGCCGCCGTCCAGCAGCACTTCCCTATTTTTTATAACATCGTTTGTTAAAAGCCCCGCCGGCTTAATTCCCGCAAATACACCCAGTATAGTCGTAAGCACCGCTACGGAGAGTTCTTTATTTTCCTCTCCATAAAATTCGTAAATAAAATCTTCCAAATCAAGCAGTGTCTTTTTCTTCATAAATCGAGTATATCATATCAATAAATCTGAGAAGACCATCTAGAACTAAATTTAGACTAGAAAATTCAGACTAAAAAAGACCCCTACCGGGGTCTTCCTTAACAACTCAGTTGTGCAATTCATCGAAAGTCAATGTAAGCTGTAAATCGTATCTTACTCTCGTAAGCTATATTGTGTTCTAAGCTTAATTAACACAATTACGACCGACCTAGATA
>CAUTNS010000038.1:0-4980 GCA_963540345.1 uncultured Candidatus Saccharibacteria bacterium
ATTGCAGTTCCATGCATTATCGCCACCATTCTACTTATTCTCGGACTCTCTGGACAGGAATGGTTCATTAATACCTTTGGTGAATATGCCTCTGTTGCAATTATTGAAAACGAATTTCTACTCCACGGTACAATTTATTTCGCAGCACCACTCTACATCATCATGGTTACCTGTGTTCCGTCTCTTGGTAGTAAATATATGAAATACACCGAACAAGGTCTCGATCGCGCCAATTATCTCGCAGGTCTCGAAACCTATATTAAAATGGCCGAAGCAGACCGTCTCAAATTCCTCCAAAGCGTCGACGGCGCCGATACAACAAATGAGGGAATTGTCAAACTTTACGAAACTCTTCTTCCATATGCCATCATCTTTGGACAGGAAAAATCTTGGCTTAAATCACTCGATCAGTATTACAAACTTGTCGACGAACAAGATATGACCCTCCCAGTCTGGTACGCATTTTCCAATTCTAGCTTCCACAGTCTAAACAGTAGTATCTCAAGCTCTGTCTCCCTTCCAGGTAGTTCCGGTGGATCCGGCTTCTCTGGTGGCTTCTCCGGCGGCGGTGGCGGCGGCGGAGGTGGTGGCGGCTGGTAATGCGCATCGCCTTCTTCACTGATGTCTTTCTCGAGATTCCTGGCGGCATTCCGTCCTCCATTAAGGCTCAGAAAACCGCACTCGAATCACTTGGCCATCACGTTACGATCTTTTGTCCTGGCTGGAAAAGACAACAGCCAGGTATTTCTATGAATAAGCAGTCCCGCCTCTCTTTAAGCAAAAACTCCAATGAAGATATCATTGTAGTTCCATCCTTCAAATTATTACGCCCCAACGGTGCACCGCTCGCAAAATCCCCAACGAAAATCCTAAAATACATCAATGAGCTTTATCCTGATTTTTCCAGTTCTTTTGATCTAATTCACGTGCATTACGAAGCTAGCTGTAGTATTGCAGGGGTCAAATTAGCCAAAAAGCATCACTTGAAATTAATGCAGACCATGCATGGACGTGAAGATATCGCAATCTACACCAATGTTCCAACCCCACTTAACTATCTAGTTGCTCCATTATTAAATTTTCTACATCATAAAAGTCTAAAATCAATTCAACAAAGAAAAATAACACTTCCTCAAAAAGACGACTATTTAATTACAACCTCAGTCCATCGAAACATGTGGGAATTAATGATAAGACAAGCGAGTCTTGCTGATATTGTAATTTCCCCCTCTCAACACTTCGCTAGAAACCTCGAACATTACCACGCCGCAAAAACCGTACATGTGGTGTCTAATGGTATTGACGATGAACTACTCGCAAAATACAGTTTTAAGATACGCGAACGACAGCAAAATGATCCATTAAAAATTATTTGGTCTTCTCGCGTCTCTAAAGAAAAACGCATCCTACCTTTCCTCGAATCGATAAAACAATCCAAATACCATAAAAATATTCAACTCACAGTTATCGGTGATGGAAATCAACTCCAGGAAGCCAAAGCCTTCGCAAAAACAAATCTCACTGATACAAGAATCACCTTTCTTGGATTAGTCCCACATGAAGAACTTTTTCAATATGAAAAAGACCAGCACCTCTCAATCATCAATTCTTACGGTTTTGACACTCAAGGCATGACTATTCTCGAAGCCATTGCCTGTGGTCTCCCTGTTATATATGCTGATCCCGCCATGGATGAAAATATTCCAGATCACTGCGGTCTTCGTGCCAAAAACAACACACCAAATGCCATGGCCGAACTTCTTGACTATATTTTTGAAAATCCTGAATTAATTAAAACCATGAGTAGGGCGGCCCTCAAAGCCAGTCCTTCTGTCATGCAGTCCGCTCAAATTAAAAAGCTACTTAATCTTTATCAATCAAGCTCAAATTAAAAAGCTACTTATTTTTATTAATCAATTTCTTCTGAATCACATCCATAAAAAAGTGAAAATAAAGATAAGCTAGTACTCGCTCTGAAAGAATCATAATCGGCAAAACCATACAAGCCGTTACGCCAAAAATCCCCCACTCAAAGACCGATAACTCAAAAGTAATGCCAAACAAATCCTGCAAGAAAACCATACAAAATAGCATACCAAATCCGCAGCCACCTACAATCAGCTTTTTCCAAATATTATCAAACGGACGACAGACTCGATATAAGTAAATAATCCCAACAACCTCCCAAGCTAACACGCAAAGCATTCCAAGCTGCAATCGTCCAATATGAAAAACTTGTGAAACTAGTACTAAGAGCCAAATAACAATCACGTTAGTAATAGCCGCCGGTGTTGCCTTAGATAGAACGTTCAGAATAAAATTACCCTTAATTAAATTCTGATTTGGGATTTGTGCCAAGAAGAAACTCGGTACGCCAATCGTGAACATTGTAACTAACGATACCTGTGTTGGGACTAATGGATAAATCATTCCAAAACTAATCGACAAAATTGCCCCGATGAACGAAAAGATGTTTTTTACAAGAAACAGGGAACCAGAGCGTTCCAGATTATTCACCACTTGACGTCCTTCCTTCACGATTTGTGGCATCCGCGCAAAATCCGATTCAAGTAGTACCAGTTGCGAAGCCTGTACTGCCGCCTGCGATCCCGAAGCCATCGCCACAGAACAGTCCGCCTCTTTCAGCGCTAAGACGTCATTCACGCCATCACCCGTCATCGCCACAGTGTGCCCGGCCGACTTCAAAATCTTCACCATCTTCAATTTCTCTTCAGGCTTCACACGCCCGAATACAGTATATTTCAGAACTGCCGCACGAAATTCTTTTGCATCTTTCACGGTAGAAATATCGAAATATTTTTCTGCATCCTCCACTCCAGCCTGTTTTGCCACCTCTGAAACTGTTCTCGCATTATCACCAGAAATCACCTTAATCTTAACCCCCTGTTCCTTACAGTAAGCAAAAGTTTCCGGCGCCGTATCTCGAATCTCATTCGATAAAACGATTGTCAGTATCGGTACTACCCTTTCATTTAATGCCACTTCAGACTTTTCAGAATCCAACCTCCCCATGTATTCACCAAATACCAAAACTCGATAACCGTCTTCCGTAAACTTGCTAAATTTATCCGCATATTTCAAGAAATCATCACGCAAAACAAACTCAGGTGCACCCATTACGTATGTATGTTCTTTAAATTGCACTCCGCTATATTTATATTTTGACGAAAAGCCCAAAACGCGTTCCATCTTGCCACAAGTCTTCGCAAGCTGCTTCCTCGCTTCCTCCTGCATTTCACTCTCATGATTCTTCGCAAAATATCGCTTTATTGCCCGAATTGTTTCGTTATCCTCAGCCTGAAACCCGCTAACAAAATCGAGTAGGGAAGTCACATCTAGATTATCAGATCCCGCAGAATTTTTCGAAATTTCAACCACCCTCTCGACATTCATTTTTTCGGTCGTAATTGTTCCAGTTTTATCTACACACAAAACATCTACTCGCGCCAACGTTTCAATGCATTTCATATCATGCACAAGAACTTTTTTCTGAGCCAAACGCACCGCCGAAAGCACCAGTGTCACGGAAGCTAGTAAGAACAACCCTTCTGGAATCATCCCCATAATCGCTGCCACCATCGCCTGAATACTCATCTTTGCCGTCGCACTATGCAAAAAATATTGTTGTGCAAACATAATGATGCCGATTGGAATAATTGCAATACCGGCTAATTTCACAAAACTATTGAGCGATCTCAAAATCTCCGACTGTTCACCCACGCGAATCTCCTTCGCCTTCATGGTTAGTTTTGCCGCATAAGATTCACTACCGACACGAATTACTCGCGCAAAACATTTTCCATAGACAATAAAACTACCAGAGAACAATTCATCACCCTCTCGCTTCATCACGTCATCTGACTCACCTGTGAGTAGCGATTCATTCGCCGCCACTTCACCGCCAATCACCACCGCGTCGGCTGGAATCTGATTTCCAGAAACCATCACCATAATATCGTCCATCACTAGCTCATGAATTTTGATTTTTACTTCCTTACCATCCCTCACCACCATGACTTCTGGAGAATGTAAGACTGTTAACTTGTCTAGAATCTGCTTCGCCCGAAGCTCTTGCAAAATACCGATCAGGGAATTAATAACAATTAGAGGCAAAAAACTTAAATCTCGGAAAGAACGAACCGCAATAAGCAAAGCCGCAATAAACAGAAAAACAAAATTAAAGTATGTAAAAATATTTGATGCAATAATTTCGCCAATTGTTTTTGACGGTGTTTCCACCGCTGTATTGGCTAATCCTTTTTTCTTGCGCTCCTCCACCTCTTTAGAAGTCAGTCCCAAAAAACCATCCCCCTCAAAATTCTTTTCCAACTTTTTAATCTGTCTCTCAGTCATAAAATCCTATAAAACCTTTTTATTTATCTTCTTGCGCCCTTGTTGGAGTGAAAATAGCACACCTGAAATTACTAATGTCGCCAAAATCACTACAATTCCACCCACAAAGAATGGCACTGATTTATTGATTGTATCTTTCTTCACCCCATCATATTCATGATTATTGATTCGAAGTAGCCTCTCCTCAAGATTCGCCCTTTCGACTTCTTTCTCTTGAATTCTACGACTAATCGCATCATATTCGGCAGATTTACCATTTTTATCAAATTCGTCCAGCAATGCCTTGCGATCTGTTTCTAATCTTTGATAAGCTTCATTAATTTCAGCCTGAATTTTTTCCGCTGTTGGCAGATTCAGTTTCGAATATTCCGAATTAATATTGCGATACACTCCAAAGCTCATCAGTACAACCCCAAGCAAGACTCCACAGATCACAACAATTGTCCGATTTACTCTACCTTTATTTTCATTATTTTTCATACCACCTCCAAGATAGATTAATTATACCAGAAATAAAGGCCTATCAAAGACAATTAACATAGTACGGTGCGCCTGATTTTTCGTAATTACCGACAGAATGTATATCTTACAAGAATCAGCGGACTT
>CAUTNS010000039.1:0-4928 GCA_963540345.1 uncultured Candidatus Saccharibacteria bacterium
CGCATTTTTCCGCTCATGTGCGCAATAATAATATGGCCATTCTCAAGTTCCACTCGGAATTGAGTGTTTGGTAATGCGTCGACGATGGTGCCGCCTAGTTTAATTACTTCCTTTTGACTAACCATAAATTACTAGGAAATTATATCAAAAAGGTTTACTTTTGTAAATAGACTAAATGCGGACGGCGCGTAAGAATTGTCTTGAAAGATAGGTTTTTTGCAGATCAGACCATTCGCCAGTACAAGTAATAAGACTGATTGATTCAATACCGGAGACTGGAGAAACTGCTAGTGAGCTCATTTTTTGATTGGCCTCAGCAAGAGGGACGGTAATATTCTCATAAACTTGATAGGTGTACTTAGTACCATCGCCCATTTCGATAGTAATATGGTCGCCTTTTTCGAGTAGATTGAGATTCTTAAAAACGCCTTGCATGGTTGGACCACCATTATGTCCATCAAGAATAGATGTACCCTTGGTGCCAGGCGCGGCTGATTTAATATACCATCCTACATCAAAAATACTGCGTGGAACCTGCATGGCACCCTTGATATCAATATTTACTGGGAGAATGCGGGCATTATGGACGCTGATTTTTTCGATTGTCAAATACCTTGGCTTATCCGCGGCTACTGTATATGCGGCAACTTCTTCTTGAGGAATGACGGTCTCATCAACATCGGTGCTATCGGTTGAGATATCACCTGCTGAACGTGGCGCAATGCGTTCCTTGCCTTCTTCAGACTTATAATATTGATTTTCCCAGGTTGTAATGCGGACTGCGATGCTGAGGATGAAGATGAGAAGAATTATTTTAAAGATCGTACCAGCGCGTGGTTTAGGATTTGGAGTTGATAATGCCATATGTCCACCCTTTTCTATTTATTTAAAATCGTCGTAAGTTACCATGAGTGCACGAGAGTCTACTTGGCGAAGATTTTCAAGTGCAACTGTGACCACGATAAGGAGTCCGGTTCCGGAGAGAGACAATCCCATTGGAGCGCCGGTTAGAATGATAAAAATGTAGTCAGTGATGAATGGAAGCATGGCGATTAGGCCAAGTGAGAGTGAACCGAATAGATTAAGCCGATTGACGGTATTTTCAAGATATTTGGCTGTGGTTTTGCCAGGACGGACACCTTCAATGAAGCCACCCTGTTTTTGTAGGTTGTCGGCGATCTCATTGGTGTTAAAGATGATAGAAGTATAGAAGTAGGTGAAAAGAACTACAAGAGCAAAGTAGAGTGCTGGATAAATGAACCACTGAGCAGTTATACCGTTTGGATAGAGACGGCTAAAGTTTTGGGCGTTTGGTGCAGTAAAGAGAGAAGTGAGAGTGGAACCAAGCTGATTACCAGGGTTTAGAGTGGTGATTATTTGACCGATCAGTGACGGGAGCGAGAGAAAGGCGGTAGCGAAAATAACTGGAACCACACCGGCAGCAATGAGTTTGATTGGCAGAATAGATTTAATATCGCCATAAGCACTGTTACCATGGACGCGCTTGGCATAATTGACGGTAATAATACGCTGAGCTTCATTTAATTTTACAAGCCAATAGAGCACAATTATGATGGCGAGAGCCATGATGAGGAGAGTCCAGAAAACAACTGGATTGACTGGAAGGTTAAGCCAACCAAAGAGGCTGAGGGTGCCATACTTAGTTTCGAATAGGCTTCGTGATAGAGATGCGGTGGTGGTTGGGAACTGAGAGATGATACTAGCAAAGATAATAGTGGAGATACCGTTACCAACGCCCTGTTCTGTAATAAGTTCACCCATCCACATTAGAATAATAGAGCCGGCAGTCATAGTGGTAACGGAAAGGATCCAGTCGCGAGTAGTCGGAACAAAGGATACGGTATTGGTGGAGGCGACTGATTGATAGAGGATATAAATATATGCAATTGATTGTACGATAGCAAGAGGTACGGTCAACATGCGGGTCCACTGGTTAATTTTACGACGACCAGTTTCGCCGTCCTCAGAGAGTTCCTCGAGGCTTGGGATAGCTTTTGAGAGTAGTTGAAAAATAATAGAGGCGGTGATATATGGAGAGAGGCCAACAAGGATGATTGAGAATGAGGCAAGTCCACCACCGGAGATAAGATTCAAGAAACCAGAGAAGTCGGATTTTGAAATTAAGTTTGTGACAGCATCTTTAAAAGTTTTTGCATCACCCATTGGCACTGGAATATGAGCCAAAAGTCGATAGGCGATGATGATACCAAAAACAATGGCGATGCGCTTTAACATGTCTTTATTCTTTAGGGATTTGAAAATTGTCTTGAAATGCATTAGGACCTCTCTTGTATTACTAATCTATATTATCATAATCTACACAAAAAATAACCCCTTGTGGGGGTTATTTTAATTTACTTCGATTTATTCAGCTTTATCTTCAGCTTTTGGACGAGCTGGGATTTTAGCTTTAGCGAAGCTACCACCTGCTTTTTTGATCATTTCAATAGCAGTCTTGCTGGCAAATTGAGTTTTGAGTTCAATTTTTGCATCAAGATCACCACGAGTGATGATTTTAACTTTGGTGTATGGGGTGGTAATTAAGTTAGCTTCCGCTAAGATGAAGTTGTCAACAATACCGGTGAGACCATTGAGGTTGTCGGTGTAGACAAGTTCAGCCTTTTTGTGAAGTGACTTAAAGCCTTTAAGCTTTGGTACAGCCTGCATAAGAGCACGCTGACCACCCATGAAGGTTGCTGGCATTTTCTTGTGGCCAGTACGAGCTTTTTGACCCTTAGTACCACGACCAGCGGTTTTACCGCGACCGGCTGCAATACCGCGACCAGCCCTGGTAGGACGAGCATTACGCTCAACGATTAAGTCGTTGTATTTCATTACTTATTCTCCTTTTTGGAGGTTTTAGCTTTTTCAATAGTAGTATTCCATTTTGCACGAGGAACTTGCTGTCTCAAACCTTCGATAACAGCGTAAGCAATGTTGACCTTGTTGGTGGAGCCTAGAGATTTAGAAATTAGGTTCTTTACACCAGTCAAGCCAATGATTGAACGAACGATGCCGCCAGCGATAATACCGGTACCTGGAGCTGCAGGTTTCATTAAAACATGAGCACCAGTGGTTTTGGTTTCAACTTCGTGACAAATGGTTTCTTCATTCATGTTGAAAGTAATCATATTTTTCTTTGCAACACGAGCGGCTTTTTGGACTGCAGTAGTGACATCACCACCTTTAGCGACACCAACGCCGACTTTGTTTTTCTTATTACCAACAGCAACAAGAGCTTTGAAGCGCATGCGGCGACCACCTTTTACAGTTCGAGAAACACGGTCAATATTGATAGTGATTTCCTCGAACTCCTTTGGGGTATTCTCAGCTTTAACACGGTCACGGCGGGTATTTTTACGCATTGGACGACCAGCCATGTCGCGAGTTTGCTTAGTTGCAGCTACTTCATCAGTCATCTTTAGGGTGCCTGATTTGTTGACTACCTTTGGTTGCTTTGGAGCAGTTGTATTTGCATCAGCCATATTAGAACTCCAATCCTTCCTTACGAGCAGCCTCAGCTAGAGCAGACATACGTCCGGCATAAAGCTTTGAGCCACGGTCGAAGACAACTTTATTAATGTTTGCTTTCTTTGCTGCTTTTGCGATTTCAGCACCGATTTCGGCAGCTTTTTCAGATTTAGTACCTTTGAGCTTTTTGCCAACAGTAGTAGCGTAAGCTAAGGTTGCTTGTTTGTCATCATCAATAACCTGAGCAGTGATGTTGAGGTTGCTGATGTGAACAGTGAGGCGAGGACGCTCAGCTGTGCCGTGAATCTTAGCACGGGTGCGGTTTGCGCGAAAAATCTTATTCATTATTTCTTTCCTGCCTTTCCTGCCTTGCGGAGAATTACTTCGTCAGAGTACTTAATACCTTTACCCTTGTATGGTTCTGGTTTCTTGAAAGCACGAATTTCAGCGGCGGTCTGACCAACTTTTTGCTTATCGATGCCTGAAACGATGATTTCCATCTTGTTAGTTTTAAGCTCTACGCCATCTGGTGCAGAATATTTAACTGGATGTGAAAAACCGAGAGACATCTCAATTTCTTTTGGTCCGCCTGAGAGACGAAAACCAACACCATTGATTTCGAGTTTCTTTTCAAAACCCTGAGTAACACCGATAACGGCATTATTTAGAAGTGCGCGTTGTAAACCATGCCATGCACGAGATTTTGGTTCGTCATCCTTGCGGGTGATAACTGCCATGCCGTCTTCGATGGTGGTAACAACGTTTTCCTGAACAGGAACCTCGAGTGAACCTTTAGGTCCAGCGACAGTGATCATCTGTTCGCCGACCGTGATTGTCACTCCTGCAGGAATCTGGACAGGTTGTTTTCCGATACGACTCATATCTTCCTTTCTATTAATATTATCCTCGAGATTTTACCATATCTGAGGGTAAAAAGCAAGGAGGACGACGGGTTGAACAAAAAATAGAGCAGTTTGGCTGCTCTATTTTTAGGTTTATCGATTACCAAACCTTGACGAGGATTTCACCGCCAAGACGAGCCTTTTTGGCTTCGTCGCCAGTCATCACACCTTTTGAGGTTGAGATGAGAACGATACCACGGCCAGACTTGATCTTTGGAAGTTCATCAACACCAGCATAAACACGACGACCTGGTTTTGATACTTTGGTGATCTCGTTAATGCGTGGAGCTTCATTGATTTGATTAATGATTACATTGATTGAGCTACGTGGAGTAGCTTCAATAATGCTGTAATCGGCGATAAAATTGGTGCGCCTTAGACCTTCAAGGACTGCAATCTTAAGCTTGGAAGCTGGTACAACGATTTCATTTTTGTTAACCATGATAGCGTTGCGGATGCGGGTGATAAGGTCTGCGATTTGATCTGTTGATTGTAATGACATAACTTACTCCTTTCCTTACCAACTACTCTTTG
>CAUTNS010000040.1:0-4851 GCA_963540345.1 uncultured Candidatus Saccharibacteria bacterium
TATACCAGTTATTGCAAGTGATCATAATTATTACTCGATTGCTCTAATAGCTGATCAAATCTATGACATGAAGCATCTTAAGCCATCAGAAAGTATGCGTCTAAAGAATCAGCCACGTAAAATTCTCTTGAGTAGGTTCGATCAATTTCTTGACAACCAAGCAATAGAGAATTACTATCCACAGGCAATTATTCGGTATATCAGCTGCAAACATGGCACCATGTCCGACCCCAATGATGCGCAACTTTACATGCAGGGCGTTCAAAAACTCTTTGGGCAATCCAAAGTTACAGACTATCCCTATCCTTGGGAAAGAAAAGTTGTTCGATAACAAAATTCTAAGGTACACAATATACGCCGGATTAATCCGGCGTTTTTTAGTAAAATCACACTAAAAACTTGAAAAACCCACTCTAAATTGCTATAATACATTTATTCAAAGTATGCTTGGCGCGAGCCAAATACCTTGAGTGCGCTAGGACGGAGTGCGAACGACAACCTAGCAATGCTGGAGTAGTCTAGCGGCAATGACAAGAGACTGTAAATCTCTCGGGTTACACCTTCGTAGGTTCGAGTCCTACCTCCAGCACCATTTTAAGACCGACTCTGGTCTTATTTTTTTGTAAAAAGAAGCCTTACTCGGCTTCCTTTTTCAGCTTTTCTTGATAACTAATCCAGTTGAAGCGCTCCAGAATCCGATCAACAAGATCAAGTTCAGTTTCAATCTCAGGATAAGCCTTTTGAAATTCACTAAAGACTTTTGCACGAATATTATTGACATTTTCATTTCCGCAAAGCAAGAATATTGTTTCTGGCGAAATCTTTTCGTCGCCTTCCTGAAGTAATGCATCCAAAGTTTTTCTCTCTAACGAGTACGGAGCGTTAGCATTAAAACCATAGCCAAGGATATCCGTATTACACGCCTGCTCCAATGTCGCACTGTCATTCATGAGTAGAGTTAGCCATTCCACGCTCGCTTCATTGATAATTCGGTTTGCTTCAAAAATATCATCCATCCGATCGCTTTTAAAATCCCCTTCAAAGATATTTCTCGTGATAATATGCGTTTTTTCATGATCCAAGACATGCTTAAATGCATTATTGTCCAATTTACTAACATCATCATCACTAGACAATTTATTAGGCCCAAAACCAGTATCTATCGCATAGGTAATCTCTGGATAATAACTATTCGTGTCATTATGAAGTTCCATATACACATCAAGCGATGTGCAGCAACCAGCATTATCTCGTTCCCGAAAAACATCCACCACGCGATATTTTATTTTATGTTCGGCAAATCTAGACATTTTCTGAGTAGTAGACTCTGGCAATACACCATCCGAGACTAATTTCTGTACTGCATTTATATATGTTTCATCGTGTCGGTTTGCAGCTGGTAAAAAATACTCTCTAGAATACCTCTGCATTGCATAATCATACCATCTTGCAAAATCATGAACATTAGAAACCTCAGATTTTCTCAGGTCTTCGATATAAGTAAAGTTTCCCGTCTCATAGTCACGATTCCATTCGTTACTCTCTTCTTCTTTTAAGAAGTTCGAAAGCCACTGGCCATTTCTTTTACTATATAGTTCTGACAGTTTCCCAATCAGCCCATCAAGACGTGCTTCTTGCTTTAAAGTTAACCCTTCAAATCGATCAAGATACTCATACCCCTCTAGGTTTTCTTTTCCATATTCATAGATTTTTGATACAGACTCAATACGATTAGGGGCAGATTCTTTTTTCATAAATAAATCATAACACCAAGCATAAAGGGAATCAATAGCCTCATCCTAACCACTATCAGAACACAACTTCTAATTGACAGTATTCACGTTACATTGACACTTATTAATATTTATGGTATAATAAAAAACGTCAAAAAGACATTCGCACCTTTAAAAAGTTGGAATCTCTTTTAAGCTCTCTAAGTAGTATCAAGCTAATCATTTTTGGTTGGTTTTATACTACTTAGAGTAGTGATCAATGTGGGGAAAATCCCCTTAATTCTACAAGAGCATTGACGTGACCCCTATAGGGGAAGGAGGTTTTATGTTATATTTGAATAAAGCAGTGGATGTAGCCACAAGAGAGTTCAAGTTCGGCCACATAGAAGGAATCTCGCTTGGCGAACACGGCCGTGGCCGTCAGCAGATCTTCTTACCAACACCGCAAGGACTAGAAGGAGCTGTTGGTGGTTTGAGGACCGATCTCACGGTTGGCCTCACAAAGGCTGGTAGGCCGCGCGTCAACCGCGGCAAAGATAAGGACATGTATCTAGCCTTATCTTCTGAGCGCGGTTATACTCGCCGCGGCAACGGGGTTATCAAGACTCCAGTTGGCCAAACCGTCGAGCTTATCACCCGTGGAAACGGCGCTGACGGCGACGCCGGCCGAATTGGCTACTGGGACGTTGTCCTAGTTAAAGCCAATGAAGGCGACGTTTTCCGCGTAACCTGGGGAGGCTCTGGGTACGGTTATGAACCTACATTCTATGTGGTTCACAACAACCAGATCTTCGAGGCCGACCAGCAAGAGGTCGAGGATCTCTATGAGAACCTTGGCCTTGAGATGCCATTCAGTCTATCATTTGAAGAAGGCCGTATGGTAGTCAACCTCGAGGAATGGAAAACTATCTAGCCCCGCCCCCACCCCAAAAAACATCTCCAGCTTTACCCCCGGTTCACTCCGGGGGCTTTTCTTTATCTAATGATTTTCCTACTTCCGTAAGATTGTAGTCTATGCTATAATCAAAACACGAGAAAATGCCGCCTTAGCTCAGTGGTAGAGCACTTCCATGGTAAGGAAGGGGTCTCGAGTTCAAATCTCGAAGGCGGCTCCATGAGGAGAAAATAACAAAAATAAAACCCGCAGGGGTTTATTTTTTATTTTCGACGAATGGAGTAGCCGCGAAGCCAGGCGGCTCCATGAGGAGAAATAAAAAAGAAGAGTTCGAAGAACTCTATTTTTATTTTTAAAATTTAAAATTTAGAACTCGTTCTATATCATTAAGATTTCTTCGCTTTACCCCATCGGCTGTGGTTATTTATTTTTGCAATTTCTCTTGTATCGCAGTAATAAATTGTTCATGAAAATTAACATAGAGTACCTTGGCGCGCTCTTGAACTGACAGTGATGGCGTAACGGCGGCTTGATCTGCAGAGACCTGCTCGATAGCCGTCTGAAATTTTGTGCACATGCGGTCGTTATATGACATACCGCCATTTTCATCGCCATACCCTATTACATCATTTACTTTTTCTGTTAAGCGAGGTGGTTTGCCTATACGTTTCTTAATTTGCGGATTCTCAGCGAGTATCTTGTTTAAAATTCCAAAATACCCGTCAAAATTACCATTATCAATATAAAATACCATTGCATCGGCACGATCCGCAAATTGATTTATCTTGAACTCGTACGGAAGCCCAGATTCTCTGCAAGCAGATACAAATTTGCCAGCAATGTCGTAAGTATCCATCGGTTCAGCATTCAAATAAAGTCGTCCATCAGCACGAATCGGTTGTTCTAACCCAACTTTTTCATTTTTTGACGAATAATAGTTCCAGCCGCCTCCGCTGTCGTGGTTATAGGTCAGGTGTCGTGTTGCAACGTCAAGGCCGTCATCATCGCCATCAAAACAATATGTCAAAAATTCAGGCATATTTTTCGGATCATTTCCACTTATCAGATAATAATGTAATTTTTTGAGCGCCTCGACGTTTTTTGGATTCTGTCCATATTTTTTTACAGCAGTCTTTCCGTTCATGTTTAGAAGATTTTGTTTCCATTCTTCGAACATCAATGTTTCAAACTCGGCAGCGGCCCTAGTTCTAGTTCCTCTGATATCAGGATACCATCTTTCGGATTCACTTTTCATTATCTTGCCATAGAAATCATTTTTCTTCGTAAGGTCTGAATGAATATATGCTACTACTGTGGAAGCGACTATATCGGAATTGTCTTGCGGTTTTTCAAAATTACGCCTTTTGTCGGAGAAATCTTTTCTTTGTATATGGTCTTCAAACGAAGGCATTTGTTCCGGGATCGTCATATCGGATACACCATCCGTCGCCTGATCGAGGTTTCTAAGTGTATTAATTACCATATTTTTTGGATTAAATTATTTACTATTAGTTTAATCATATCATAATGCGCTCAAAAATCAGCCAGATTGCTGCATATAGCCGAAACTATATGGAGGACTGATTCATACCCTTCACCATATCATACTACAAACCAAAAAAAGAAGCTCCTGCGGTAGGTACCTTCGGCGCCGTGCAAGAACTTCGATATACCCATATTATCAAATTAAAGCAGAAACGTCAATAATTTGGCCTTGTTTTGTGATCATGATTAATTTTTTAATCTGTTTTCTGAGTCTAGCCTGATTAACGAGAAATCTCCGTGTGTTATCGTCTCTAATATTCTTCATTCTCGATGTATCAATGATAATATTGCAAGATTGTTTGACGGCTTTTTTTAAGATATGCTCGAGCGAGTTTGCATTTGCAGATTTTGGGGATTTAATCTCGAACTCAACTCCATCAAGGAGAATATCGGCTGTTTTAGTATTCGATTCTGGAATGAATTCAACGGCATGTCCGGCAAGAGCGAGGATTTTAGCTACACGTTGTTCATGAGGCCACGGGTTGGCATTTGCAGGAACGATAACTTTTCCTCTGGAATTATTCATCGTTCAATTATATCATAGAATACAATCATTTATTAGGTATATAAGGCGTGATTACGGGCACTCTGGTCGGTTCGACATTCGGATTTTATTATTGACGAATCAGACACCTGTATGCGAAGCATACTAGGCGGCTCCAGAAAGAATTCGAAGAA
>CAUTNS010000041.1:0-4819 GCA_963540345.1 uncultured Candidatus Saccharibacteria bacterium
CCGTGCACTATAATGGCTATAAAATCAATATTATCGATACCCCAGGTCACGCCGACTTTTCTGGTGAAGTCGAACGTACTCTCAATATGGCGGACGGCGTGCTTCTTATAGTTGATGCTCAGGAAGGTCCAATGCCACAGACTAAATTCGTTCTAAAAAAGGCGCTCGATCTCAAATTAAAGCCAGTTGTTATCATTAATAAAATTGATAAACCAGCTGCTCGCATTGAGGAAGTTAAGGACGAGATTTCTGATCTCTTCTTGGAGCTTGCAACAGATGAGTCTCAGCTTAACTACCCAATCTATTACGCCGTTGCTCGTGATGGTAAAGCTGGAAAAACTACCGATCTTGATGATAATCTCCATGTCATCTTCGACTCCATTATCAATGATATGCCATCTCCAAAAATCGATGACGACGAGAGCAAAGGCTTGCAACTTCTTGTTGCCTCTCTTGCTGCCGATAATTATCTCGGTAAATACGCCATCGGTAAAATTCATCGCGGCAAAATCAAACACGGTCAGTCCGTCAAAGTGATGAAGACTACCTTTGAAAATGGTGAACCAAAAGTCACTTCTGAAAATGCTAAAATTGACCGCCTCTATGTCTATCGTGGTCTTGGTAAGGAAGAGGTTCAGGAGGCCTTTGCCGGCGACATCGTTGCTGTAACTGGTATTGCGGATGCCAATATTGGAGATACTATTGCTACTGGCGACAACCCAGAAGCTCTCCCAACCATCGAGCTTGAACCACCAACCCTCAGTATTTATATCGGCCCTAATACTAGCCCACTCAAGGGTAAGGAAGGTGAATTTACCACCTCCAGGCAAATTTCCGACCGTCTCCACAAAGAACTTGAGACCAATATTGCGCTTAAAATTGCTCAGGACGGTCTTGGCTATAAGGTCTCCGGTCGCGGTGAATTGCACTTATCGGTGTTAATTGAAAATATGCGCCGTGAAGGTTATGAGCTCGAAGCTGGCCGTCCGGAAGTGGTCTACAAAGAAATTGATGGCAAAAAATGTGAACCATTTGAAGATCTTACGATCGAAGTCTCTCCAGAATACGTGGGCGCTGTTTCTCAGGAATTAGGAATTCGCAAAGCAGAATTAATCAGCCAGGAGCTTACTTCTACTGGTGCCACTCGCTTCACTTATGAAATCTCCACCGCCGCCCTGATTGGCCTTCGCAACCAGTTGATGACCGCCACCAAGGGAACCGTCTTGATGTCTTCTATTCCAAAAGGCTATCGCGAGATTGAAAGTAAATATAAACCAGAACGTAATGGTGTGTTGATTTCTTTTGAATCTGGCACTTCCACTGCCTATGCCCTCGATATGGCGCAGGCTCGTGGTATTCTCTTTATTCCTCCACAGGTCCCAGTCTATCAGGGAATGATTGTTGGACTTTCTAATAAAAAAGATGACATCGACCTCAATGTTTGTCGTGAAAAACAGCTCACCAATATGCGCACCCACGCTTCCGATGGCGCCATTCAGCTCACTCCTTACACCAATCTCAGCCTCGAGCAATGTCTTGACTTCCTTCTTGACGATGAACTGCTTGAAGTTACTCCAAAGAGCCTACGCTTAAGGAAGCGTCAGCTTGACCCAATTAAGCGCAAACGCGAAGCTAAATCTAACTAGGAAAAACCGTGGTGGAACAGGCATATCTCATCGATTCACACTGTCATCTACATGACCAAGACTTTTTTGCGCCAGAAAAGCAGACCGAGCTTCTTCAGAAAGCTGTCGAAAATCAGGTGCAGAAAATTGTCTGTATCGGCACCGACCACCAGGACTCTCTAAATGCCGCAGGGTTTGTATCGCAAAATCCAAACTACCAGCTTTTCTGGTCCTATGGAATCCATCCATCCGAATGTGAAAAAGCAAGGCCAGTTGTAGATTTTTCAAAGCTAGAAAAAACACCAATTGCGATTGGTGAAGTTGGTTTGGATTATCATTACGGACGGGATGCGCGCGACGCCCAAATTAAATTACTTGAAGAAATGCTCGATCTCGCAAACCGCTCTCATCTTCCGTTAATTTTCCATGTGCGCGAGGCCTTCGATGACTTTTTTGCTATTTTAGATAATTTCAGCAACCAGGAAATTCGTGGCGTAGTTCACTCATTTACCGATAATAAAAAGAATTTAAAAAAGTCTCTCGAACGCGGTTTTTATATTGGCGTGAATGGTATCGCAACTTATTCCACTCTTCCGATGCCACCACTAGACCGTATTCTACTCGAAACTGATGCCCCATTTTTAGCACCGGTTCCATTCCGTGGCGAAACTAATGACCCTAGTCATATTAAAGACATTGCAAACTGGCTAGCGGAAAAAATGAATCTTCCTCAAGCTGAAATTGCTAAAATTACCTCAGCCAACACGGAGGCCTTGTTCGGTATCTAAATAATTAGGAAGATAAATTTAAAAAATGGAAAACATTATGGAATTAGGCTTAGAAAATACTCCCAAACAGGTAAAACAGATTTATCTTGATTATGCTGCCGCCACCCCAGTCGATGCGCGGGTACTTTCCGCTATGCAACCTTATTTTACGGAAAAGTTCTATAATCCTTCCGCCTCCTATCTTCCAGCCAAACACATTAGGGAAGAATATGAAGCGAGAAAAGCCGTCCTAGCTAATTCCATCGGTGCCAAATCTCCAGATTTAGTCATTACTGCCGGCGCCACGGAGTCAATTAATCTTGCCTTCACAGTTTTGCGAAATTATCAAATCGCCCACTGTTTAATTCTTGAAACTGAACATGCGGCCGTGCGTGAATCTGCTGAAAATCTCTCAAGTGACTACGAGAAAATAAAAGTTGATCGTTCTGGTCTGATTGATCTAGAAGACCTTAAATCAAAAATCAAAGATAGCACGGTTCTGGTTTCTGTTGCGCTAGCTAATAATGAACTGGGCATCATTCAGCCGCTCTCGGACATTAGCCGCATTTTGCAAGAGGTTCGCGACCAGCGTCTAAAAGCTAAAAATCTCACCCCGATCTATCTTCACTCCGATGCCTCTCAAGCAATGAACTTAATTGATCTCTCTGTTGCTAGGCTCGGCGTTGATCTGTTAACGATCAATGCCGCAAAGGTTTATGGGCCAAAGGGAATCGGGGCACTTTACGTTGCGCGCGGGATTAAACTCTCTCCCATCACTTTTGGTGGTGGGCAAGAAATGGGGCTACGTTCCGGTACTGAGAATGTACCCAATCTCGTTGGCTTCTCCGTCGCCAGTGAACTCGCAAAAAAGCATCTCATAAGTAGTCGTAAACAGTATCAAGCCTTAGCTAAAACTTTTCGTGAAATTATTGAACAAAAATCCAAAATTACTCCACTCTGGCTGGGGAATCCGAAACACCAACTGGTAAACTTCATTCCGGTCTGCTTTGACGGGCTTGATGCTGAGCGTTTAATTTTTAAATTAGAGGACCGTGGCATTTATGTTTCCACTGGTGCCGCCTGCGCTGCCTCGAAGGGGCAAAAATCTCATGTCCTTTCAGCTATTGGATTGTCGGATTCAGAAATCGCTGGCTCTCTCCGCATTACTCTCGGTAAAGATACTACGATAGAAGATATTAAAACGGCCGCTGATAATCTTGCTGAAGTAGTCAACTTGGAAGCAAGACGCCTGAAACTAATAGATTAAAAGTGAAAATTTGAAAACCTAAAAACGGATAAAAATTAAGAAAGGAAAGTATGCAGGAATATACTGAAGCCGAAAAACAGGAGAATGTCAAAAAGACGGTCTTTGTTGGTATGTCTGGCGGTGTCGATTCCTCTGTTTCGGCCCTTCTTCTCAAAAATGCTGGCTTCAATGTGGTCGGGGTTTATATGAAAAACTGGTCACGCAACCTTCCCGGCATGAAATGTCCATGGGCGGAGGATTTAGCTGATGCTAAACGGGTGGCTACTAAGCTTGATCTCGACTTCCGTATCTTCGATTTTGAGGAAGAATACCACCAAAAAGTTGTAGACTATATGCTTTCTGAATTTAAGAAAGGTAACACTCCAAATCCTGACATTATGTGTAACCAGGAGATCAAGTTCAAATTGTTCTATGAGGTTGCCAAGGAACAGGGAGCCGACCTTATTGCCACTGGACATTATGCTCGCACTGATTCAAAAAATCTCCTGAAGGCGGTTGATGAAAATAAAGATCAGACCTACTTTCTCTATCGCATCTCTGAAGACGCAGTGCAAAACACTATCTTCCCATTAGGCAATTTTCTTAAACCAGATGTCAAAAAAATGGCTGCCGCGGCCGGCTTAGATAATGCCTATAAAAAAGAATCAATGGGGGTCTGTTTTGTCGGTGAGGTGGGGATTCGCGACTTTCTCAAAGAATATTTTGAGGTTAATCCTGGCGAAATCGTAGACCGTGAAACACAGGAGGTGGTTGGCACTCATGAAGGTGCAATTTTCTATACAATTGGTCAGAGGCATGGCTTAAGTCTTAGTGGTGGTCTGCCATATTATATTGTCGATAAAGATATGGATAAAAACATCGTCTATGTTTCGCGCAATATCAATAATCCAGACCTCTGGACCAAAGAACTAAAGCTTAAAGATGTATTTTTGCGTCCACTTTTTGATCAGTCGGGGAAGATAATTAATCTACCAAGTCATGTCGATGTGCGTATTCGTCATCGCGCCAGTCTGCAAACTGCCCTACCAAAAATTGACCATACAACTAAAACTGCTACCCTCGTCTTTGACACTGAATTCAAGCGCCCGGCCGCCGGTCAATCTGCAGTATTTTATGTTGGAGACGCCTGTGTGGGTGGTGGAATTATTGAATAATTCCGC
>CAUTNS010000042.1:0-4581 GCA_963540345.1 uncultured Candidatus Saccharibacteria bacterium
TGAAACGACCTATCCAATGCCTCAGATTTCCGTGGCTGATCCACATGGTAATGCTACTTCTGGCACTCACGAAGACCAAGTTGACCTTACTGCATTAAACGGTGGAAAATATGGTTCATATAAAATCATTTCAATGATTAACAACAAGCCGTCAACCGAAGATGTTGTGACTTTTGAATATCGTGCACTAAAAATCAAAGACAACGGAATCGATCAAAATAACAATAATCCTCAGGTAATTATTGATCACGGTCCAAATGTCGACCATGTCAATGTCCAGATTTATGATCAGAACGGTAACCCAGTTCTCCCAGCCCCAATCAATGTCCCAACCACTGACACTACTGGCGGACACGGTGGTTCAACTAACTGGACTGTGCCTGTAACAGAGAACAATCTTAAAGATGGTCACTACTGTGTAGTCTTTACCGCTTATGATAATCTCGGCAATATCCTTGATCGTAACGCCAAGTACTGTTTTGACTACACCTCAAAGAAAGCTCCGCTCGTGCCAGATACTGGTGGATCAATCTTCGCTGGTACAAACTTTACGAACGCAGATTACATCTCAACTTCACTCGCCGTCTTCTTTGTCGCAGCATTCTTTGCGCTTATGGTATTAAAGCGCAACCGCAAAGCAAAGCGCCGCTAAAAGCATCAAGAAAATAAAAACACGCGCTGCTAGAGCAAAAGCTCAAAAAATAGACTCAGATGGGTCTATTTTTTTATTTTTAAGAACCAAATCTAGTGTGTTGTTTTTTCTACTCCAAAACCCTTTTTTACTCCAAAACCTATTTTCTTGTATATTTTAAAAAATCATGCTAAGATAATATTGCTGGACGATTAGCTCAGTTGGCTAGAGCGCGTCTTTGACGTAGACGAGGTCAGAGGTTCGAGTCCTCTATCGTCCACCAGTATAGAACATCCGACAGGATGTTTTTTGTTTTGTCATTATGCTACAATACTAATAATTAAACAAAAGGGAAATATGAGAGACTTCACAAGTAAGATCAATAACTTCTTGAACGCGGCAATTAATACCACAATTCTTATGGTTGCAATCGGGATTTTTTTAACCCTATTTCCGACACTGAGTCTTGAAATTACTAGGTGGATTTTTATTATTGCCCTGATTTCTGCCGGTTTAAACATGATCACCTCAGATCTCACTGGGAAAAAACGTGGCGGCCTAATTTCAGGTACTGTATTCGGCTCCTTTAATTTGCTTCTCGGTCTTATTATTCTTATTAATCCTGAGATTCTCAATATTATTCCGATCGCCATTGGTTTTTATGTCGTAATTTCAAGTCTGACTAAATTACGCATGACCCTGGCTCTTAAAGAAATCTCAAATTCTGCCTTCACAGCCTCTATTCTCATGAATATCATCTCCGTAGTTTCCGGCATTATCATTATTTTTCAACCTATCACCTCAACAGCTATAGCCGTAATGTTGCTTGGCACCATGCTCATTATTTATGGTGTCTCTGATCTTATCAACATTATTATTCTCAAAGCGCACGTTCAAGAATTCTCAAAAAAGATGAAATCAGCAAAAAAGTATCTTACGGATGATATTCAAGAAGCTGAGGTTATTGATCAGAAGAAAAAATAATTTAACTTACGGTAAGTGCAAAAAAGACGTTTACAAACTCATTTAAGCACTAGCTATTTATAAAATCCTTATGTATAATGTGTACAATACATTTATATGTAGTGGAGTTAAATAAAGTGAAAAAAGATAAAGGACTAAAACAGTCTGGTCTTCGAGTGTGGCCAGAAATGCTAGCCCGGGGCTCAAGGTGGATCTTTGGCTTATTATGGGCACTCCCAGTATTTGCATCCATGGCTTTTGGTAGCCCAGTTTATGCAGCTCCCACTATTAGTTTGACTGTGCCGGCTACTTCCGTAGAACTTGACTTTTCTATGGCTGAAGTGCGAGCCTCGGCCTTCAAGAAAAGCACTGCTATTCAGCCGGTCGTCACCACCGATAATCCGCAAGGTTATAGCCTTTACATCTCAAGTGTTGATGAGAATACCTCGTTAGATAACGGCACCTATGATCATATTAATTCGATCTCATCCGCCCTCAACGAAACCGCCTTTACAGCAAAAACATGGGGATATTCACTTGATAATACTAATTTTAAGCCAATTCCAAAAGCCAGTAATCCTGACAAAATCGCCGAATCTCAGCTTCCGGCTACGGCCTCTAGTCTTGCTTCCGTAGCTTTTGGCGTCAAGGTCTCACCAAATCTTTATGAAGGCACCTATCAGAAAGAGATTGTTTTTACTGCAGTTACCAATACCGTTAAGACTGTTAGTTATATGGATAACGGCTGGAATACAATAACCCGCTTGCAATGGCTGGCGAACGCTAATGCTGGTCACGATATTACAATCAAGCGCGGAAATTCCATCCCCTACCCAGGCTTTTGTGGAGCTCATGAATATGAAAATAAGTGTTTTGGACATGCGGACTTAGGAACTACCACGGATCCTTTTGAAACTCTTCTCTGGACCGATATCGATACTCATACCATCTATTTTTACAGCGAAAAAGACATTATCTATGTAAATGAGAATGCACAGGGCATGTTTAATAACATAATGGAACACGCCGGTTCTGGTAATCTCACTATTGATCTTACAGGGCTTGATTTTTCCAAGGCAAAAAATCTAAAAAACTTGTTTGCAAAAGATAAGATCAAGTCCATAGAGTGGGGTAATTTTAATATCGAGAGCGCTGAGACAGTCGAAGGAATGTTCCGTGATATGAAATTGACTGATCCAGATAATTTCTCTATAGATTTTACAAAATTCAATACCCGAAACGCTACGGATTTTTCCTATATGTTTAGCGGCTCAAATTTATCCTCGCTTAATTTATCTGGCATCGACACCAGAAATGCTACAAACATGTCCGGTATGTTTTCTAGTATGATTAACCTCTCTACATTAGATGTCGCGCCGCTCAATACGTCTAATGTCACGGATATGTCAAAGATGTTTGCAAGTATGAATATCCTTACCAATCTTCAAAACCTTTCAAGCTTAGATACCTCAAAAGTAGAGAATATGTCGAGTATGTTCTCAGATATGGGCAGTATAACTAGTCTTGATCTCTCTCACCTCAATACCTCTTTGGTAACTGATATGTCATATATGTTTTCCTCTTCTGTAGCAATTACAGATTTGGATCTTACGAGCTTTGATACACATGCAGTAGGAAATATGTCGGGGATGTTTTATGGTATGTCAAATCTTGCTAATCTCAATATGTCAGGCTTTGACACTTCCAATGTTACCGATATGTCATCTATGTTTTTTGGTCTTGATGGAATGACAACCATAGATTTGAGCCCCCTTAATACTTCTTCTGTAACTGATATGACTTCAATGTTTCAGGACTCACATAATCTCACCCATCTTGATCTGTCAGGTTTTGACACGACTCAGGTTGGAAATTTTATGAGTATGTTTGAAGGCAACAGTAGTATAGCTACTCTTGATCTCACTAGTTTCCATACACCTCAAGCAATGGACATGTCTAATATGTTTAAGGATATGTCGTCGCTCACAAATCTAATAATGCCAAATTTTGATACTTCCAATGTTACTAATATGTCGTATATGTTTAGTGGCCTTACTAGCATGACAAGCCTAAATCTTTCCCACTTTAATACCAGTTTAGTCGATAACATGGGTTCAATGTTCCAAAACACCCCACAACTTTCAAATCTCAATCTCAGTTCATTCAACACCTCACAAGTCACAGATATGTCTTCGATGTTTGAGGATGCTATGATAGATAATAGTACGCTGGATTTATCAAGTTTTGATACTTCACAGGTAATTTCTATCTACAATATGTTTGGCAATACTCGATCTCGCACTATCTATGCTTCTAATACATTTGTCCTTGATAACATTGATGAAGCTGACGAATTATTCAATAACAACAATAATCTTGTTGGGGGCAACGGTACTGCTTTCTCCGGCAGCAATCCAACTAATAAAACTTACGCTCGTATCGACGCCCCAGGTACTCCAGGATACTTTACTCAAAAACCGTAATTAGCCTAGCGTTAGAAAAATTATTGCCAAAAAACCAGTTTGGCGTTATAATAAAAAAGACTTCTGGGTCGGTAGCTCAGTTGGTTAGAGCACGGGCCTTTTAAGCCCGGTGTCGAGGGTTCGAGCCCCTCCCGACTCACCAGAATTTGAAAAATAACAGCCGCGAGGCTGTTTTTTGTTCTAAATTCCGCTTATCCTATCGAAAATCATCAAAATATGCTATGATAAATCAAATTTAATATTAATATTCTTATCACAAACTGAAATTTAAGTTGATATTTTGTGGTAATAAAAGGGCGAATCTATGGAGAATAAGGAACAAATTCGCAACGTTGCGATTATTGCGCACGTTGACCACGGTAAAACAACACTAGTTGATGCTTTACTAAAACAATCAAACACCTTCCGCGATAATCAGGCGGAAATGAACCAGACCCTCATTATGGACTCTGGCGATCAGGAACACGAGCGCGGTATTACTATTACCGCCAAGCAGACTTCCGT
>CAUTNS010000043.1:0-4555 GCA_963540345.1 uncultured Candidatus Saccharibacteria bacterium
GAGATATTTCATCAGGCCTCGTAGCCTTCACCGTTAGCCCATCCGCGCTCTTCTAGTTTTCTTTAATAAACAAGCACTTCTTTAGTAGAATAGCTTGTAAAAATCGTCCTATTCAGCTCAAAAAATCAAACCAAAAAACATAAAGTAATCAAAAAATCATCCACTCATATTTTTTCTCCTTCTTCATTTAAAATCACTTACTCTAATTTATTTTTGTCCGCCCCAATACTTCAAGATATTTTGATATAATACAATTATGGTTATTCTAATTATCGAGATAATATTATTCCTTATCTTCTACCTGACAAAGCGTCATCTTGGACCATCTATTCTAGCCACCCTTGCAGGTACAATTACCAATAATCTTTTTAATACAGATATTACCAATTTTATATCTAATCTTCTGCCAAATATTCCAAGAAATTACATTGAGTTCACGGTCCTCGCATTCTTTATCTTCCTCCTTCCACTGTCACTTTATTTCAAACAATCACATAGTGGATCATCCACCATTTTTCATATTATTAGGTGCTTCTGCTACGCTACTGTAATTTTTCTGATTCTTGCACCGCAGCTGCAGCTGTTTCTCCCACTCGACAAGATAAGTGCCGATTTTCTGCATTTCATTTCTCCTTTCAATAGATTCGTCCTGCTCACTAGTATTATTTTTGGCTATCTGGATATTCTTTTTTCGCAAAAAGAAGTATAAATAGAGCACCGGAAGATAGAGTAATAAATATTCAATCCTTCCTTTAGGCACATGTATCGCAAAATACTGCCAGTCCGAAATTAAATTGATGATTCTAAGCTGTATTTTAATTAATTCAACTCCACCTACAAAATAAACTCCCGCATAACGGTACAGCGTCAGAGGCATTACTCCAACAAATATTATTGATACCAATATAACTGGAAGCATCGGCGACAAAACTAAGGTTGCAAGAAAAGATAATATAGAGAAATAACCAAAGACAAATAACGTAATTGGTATCGTCAGTAAATTTACAGCTAGCGACATTAATACTCCAGCACGTAAATCAAAGATCATATCTTCCCGTTTCTTCCTACAAATTTTTCGCCAAATACTATTCTTATTTTTTCTCCCTACACTTCTTTTTATATTACCTTTTCCAAACAAGAAGCTCTCTATCATTGGGTAAAAAATTAAGATACCAGTATAGGCCATCATTGAAAGCTGCCACCCAACATTGGTTAGGTTGTCCGGATTAATAATGAGCGACAGGGAAGCTACCACTACTAATATCCTTGACGCCGATACTTTTCTTCCAAAATAGGACACAAAAAGGTGGCAAAAAATCACAATCGTTGCACGGATAAGCGATGGAGTTAGACCGATCATCTCCACATACAACAACACGAATACAACACAGAAATACGTCTTAAGAAGCTTTGAAGACGCCTTAAGGCTTTTAACTACAATTCCAACAAGTATCGCTAAATGCATCCCTGAGATTGCAATTAGATGAGAGACCCCAACTTCTTGAATTTTCTCCTTTGTCACATTTGTTAATTCATTTTTGTCACCCAAAAGATATGCAATCGCCAGACCTCTTTCTTCATAATCAAGTCTCGATAGAAGATTCTGACGAATATTTTGGTAAAAATCATTGTGATACAAACCAGAGCCTGATTCTCGCCAATTCTTAGACCCGTCGCGATAGTAATCGGCCTCAGTAGGCAAAGGGTCAAAAACAGAACCTCGGCGAGAATCGCTCTCCTGTTGCATTTTTTGCTGCATTTCATTTCTAGGTGGATATTTTCTTTGGTCAAAATTTGGTGAACGGCAACAAACTCTAATACAAGCCGCTATAACCAGCCAGTATATTATTGTTTTTCCGATTTTATGCATCTTTAAACCTCATTTAATTTCTAATCCCAACTTACCTTGTCTTCATTGGTTTTTCAAGTATTTTTCACCAAATTAGTCAAATAACAGATGAAAAAATCTTAAGCATAAGCAAGATATTAAGTATTTTTTTACAACAGTTCATCTTAACCACATCTTGCCACGCTTGCAATCTACTATCGCCCGAGATATGCTAGATGTAATGACAAAAAAAGAACCTAGAATCGCAACCCCAGCTACCCCAATCAAAATCACCAACTTTGCCACTACTGGGCAGGGAATTGGACTTATTGAATCAGATGTCGAAATCAACTCACAGATTTTTACCGGATTATCTGGTATTAAGGTTTTTCTTTGGAATGCCATTCCTGGCGAAACTGTATCAAAATTTCAAATTACCACACAGAAGCCCCACCTAATTGAAGGTATTGCCCTCGCATTTGAAACCACCTCAAGTTCACGCATCGAGCCAAAGGATCAACAATATCTCTCGACTTCTCCATGGCAAATCCTCACCGATGAAGCTGAGTTGGAAGCAAAATCAAACATCCTAACCTCTCTTTTTAGACACCTAGCAGCATCTACCAACATCAAAAATTCACTAATTGAGAAAATTAAAATCCACGAGTCTCCGAAAACTTATTTTTATCGCAATAAGATGGAATACTCTCTCTATTATGATCACGAGACCGAAAAAATCTATCCTGCCATGCATCTTCGCGGAACTCATAAAAAAATACCTATTACCTCTTCATCCATTGAGCTACCCGCAATTTTTGAACACGCTAAAGCAATTATTGATGATCTAAATAACAGTCAAGAGGATGCCAGAAAATACCAATCCCTACTACTCCGCGCAAACCAAAAAGGTGAAGTTTCTGGTGGGTTACTTGAAAATGGTAAGTCACATCCAGTTTTCAAGAATCTTTCAGACACACTCTTAAATAATCAATACTCCTATTCTCCAGGTGGCTTTTTCCAAATTAATCTTCCAGTTTATGAACAGGTACTATTAAAAATTCAAGATTTCCTTAAAGACTCACATGCAGTACTCGATCTCTATGCCGGCGTTGGAACTATTGGACTATCTGTCTCCAGAAACACCAATCTCACCCTCGTTGAGGTTAACACTTCGGCCTTTGGGGAACTAAAAACAAATTCTGAACGCGTTATTCAAGAAACGAAAAATCCTCATATTAAACCAATTCTCGCCAAGTCCGAAGAAGTCCTTAATCTCATCACTCAAGAAGCCAGCGTAATCGTCGACCCACCAAGAGCTGGTTGCGACGAAAATCTCATCAATAGACTCTGTGAAGTACAGCCTGAAAAAATCGTTTACCTTTCATGCAATCCAATCACCCAAGTTCGCGACCTTAAACCGTTGCTTGAATACTATAATCTTAAATATGTAGAAGGCTATAATTTTTTCCCGCATACCCCACACATTGAATCTCTCGTTTTTCTATCTAAAAAATCATAAAAGGAGCTAAAAATGCCACTAAACGCCAAACAACAAGCCGCCGTTGAATATCTCGAAGGACCACTTCTAGTGTTGGCGGGACCTGGCACGGGAAAGACTCAACTACTTTCAAAAAAAGTTGAATATATTCTAAAAAATACCGACACTGACCCCAGTATGATTCTCTGTATCACCTTCACTGATGCTGGCGCAAAGAATATGAAGGATCGTCTAAGGTCAATGATTGGTCAAACTGCTGACCAGATTGACATCATGACTTTTCATAGTTTTGGTCAAAAAATTCTTAGCCTTTATAGTCATTATTCAGACAAACCGCAACGTGTTTTCTCAAATCCAATTGAAGAAGTTGTACAAACTAAGATTATTAGCGAACTTCAAAACAATCTTCCAACTTCTTACATCATCAAAAATGTTCGTGATCCAAAAGAATTACTCAAAACTATAAGCAAGTTCAAAGTTGCCAAACTAACCCCAGAAGAGATGAAACAAATCGCAGCCAAAAATGAGTCTGAGATTAAGACACTTGAACTGGCATTGTCGCCAATTTTGCAAAACCTCCCCGCTCGCGCTGCAGGTAAAGACATTTTTAATATCCTCACTGAAACAGTCTATATCCCACTATTACAGAAACTGGGTGAATTAAAATCAGATTCACCAATTGTACAAAATGTTTATTCAATTACTACTATACTCTATGAGAAAATTTACGCACTTCTTGAAGCAGAGCAGAATAGCGAAAAACCATCAGTCAGTCCCCTGAACACATTTATTAAGAAATATTTCTCAAAAGACCAATCTGGTAATTATAAATTTTCAGATACAGCCAGTAATAAGCGCCTAAACGAAATAGCCGAATTATACGAATCCTATCAAAAGTATTTGACTGAGCATGATCTCTATGATTTTAATGATATGATTGAAGCTCCAATCAATTTTCTTGAACAAGATATAGATTTTCGACGTAAAATCGCTCAAAATTACCTCTATATCATGGTAGATGAATACCAGGATACCAACCCATCACAGACCCGTCTTCTAGAACTCATTGCAGACGAACAGGAGTCGCCTGCAGTTATGGCAGTAGGTGATGATGATCAATCGATCTACGAATTCCAAGGCGCCCGCGCATCAAGTCTAATTCATTTTAAAAACCATTTTGACGCAAAAGTTATTGTCCTCACTGATAATTATCGCTCAACTACTGAAAT
>CAUTNS010000044.1:0-4289 GCA_963540345.1 uncultured Candidatus Saccharibacteria bacterium
CCTTCTCCTTAGGACGGAGCTGCTCTATCCATTGAGCTACCAGGCCAACACAAATCTATTATATCACACCAATATCTTGAGTTCTAGCGAGTATATTTCTCGTTCAAATCCTCGTAATCATAGAGTTCAGCTTCCGTAAACCAAAGCTTCACCTCTTTTTCTGCCTCTTCAGAATTCCCAGAGGCGTGTACTAAGTTTGGTACACCAATTTTCTTCGCATTTGAATAACCAAAGCTCATGTGTGAAAAATCACCTCGAATTGTTCCCATCTCTGCAGACTTTGGCTCGGTTGGTCCAACGATCTTACGTACCAATGCCACCGCCTCAACCCCCTCAAGACACATCGCAATAATCGGGCCAGACATCATGTAATTCAAATTATACATAAACGTCTCCTCGCCACGGCGTGAAATTAGCTGACCAATATCCTCATAATGCTTCTTGAAGAGTGCTTGATCTGGACTAACCATCTTCATACCTACAATTTTCAAGCCAACACGCTCAAATCTCTGGAGAATTTCCCCAACAATCCCTCGCTGAATTGAATCTGGCTTAAAAATCACCAGCGTCCTCTGTACGAAGTCGGCAAGATCGACCTCCTTATTTTTATTAGCAGGTTTATCTTGTGACATACATACTCCCTGAGCTATGCTCTTATCTTTTCCCGATTATATCACACCCTGTCAAATACTTTAATCACAGATAATTGCGTTGATCAGTTCCTTACAGCCACCAACTCGCTTATTATAATTCTTCTGATAAGTCTCTCGAATAAAGCTATACATTTCCTCAAATTTCACCGAAATGTTTGCAAGATTCACCTGCTGTAATGGGAATTCTGTTACGACGTCCGGACGTTTTTCTTTTTGAAAATCCGAAAAAGCCGTCTTCTTGGCTTCCATATCACTCTTCGCCTCCGCATAGTCCACCACTTCCGTTGACTCCGAAGTGTGATAAAACTTGTACGCTGCCTTTGCTGCCTCAGTTTTTAATTCCACCCACCGATTTCCGTACGCCGCCAATTTCTCATTTCCAGACTCAATCAAAATTTTTGCAGCATCTTTAATATCTGCCTCACTCCACTCAAAGCCATTATGACTTTTATCACCAGAAGCCTCCGTCAAAATCCAGCTATGCCAGATCGAGTATAAATTTAGAGTCTTTTCCATCTCCGCATTACCATTTTTGCTTTCATTCAATGTCACCTTGAAGGCTTCAAAACGACGGTTCACCTCAACATCCTTCAAGACACCGGCAGTATCCCCCATTTCCTCAATTAGCTGCTCGCTAATTCCCCGTCCAGCTTTTTTACATTCTTCAACATATCCTTGATAAATTTCCATTGACGTAAAAGTATTATCATTGTATTCAATTACTTTTTCACAATTTGTATTACTACGAATTTTCTGCAACTCATTTTTTATCGACTTAGCCACACTATAGGTCTTCGAATAATCAGTCGCAAAAACCCCAGTTACCATAGCCACGAGCGATAAAGTAATAATTAAAATCAAGGATACTGAAGGTATAATCACCAAAAGTCTCCTTTGCTTCTTCGTCATTTGACCAAATGAACGCTTGATTCTCTCTTTAAGCTTTGGCTTTACCGGCTCCTCAATTCTCTTTATTCCCGCGTTTGGTCCATATCCAGCCGGAAAACCATTCTCTGGTACCCCCTGTTCATTACTCGCATCATATACGACACTACTTCCAGTCAAAGGTTCCACCACCTTTTTCTCTGTTGGATTCATATTTATTTGTTGACTTGCCAATTTCTGGTCAAACTCAACCGTTTTAGCATTTCCAAAAACATGAAAAACTGAATCATCAGAATCAGCGTCCTGCACTATGGTCTTTTCCGGTGCTTTCATCTGCAGTCCATTAGACTGAAGGTCAGTTGGTTGAAGACTACCAGCTTGAAGGTTGGTCGGCTGAAGATTACTAGGCTGAAAACCATCACTAGACTGAAAGCTAGTTGGTTGTAATCCGGTCGGCGGTGTCATTTCTGACTGCGAATTCGGGTGCTCCATATTATCCATAACCGTATTATAACATAATCTGCTATAATACCTCTTATGGATATCTCCGATTTAATTAGTGATTTTCTTGAATCTCTCGAAATTGAAAAAGGCCGTTCCACCAAGACCACCGAGAATTATGGCCTCTATCTGGCTCGCTTTTTAGATCTTATTACACAGGATTTTCCCGAAGGTGCTACCATCAAACCAGCCGATCTAACTCCTGAAATCCTACGCAAATTCCGCCTCCGTCTCAACCGCTTTGACGACAACCAAAATCACGAACGACTTTCCGCCTTAACCCAAAGCTACCACCTTATTGCACTGCGCGGCTTTCTAAAATATCTCGCTAAGCGCGGTATTAAATCCCTTGATCCCAGCCTGGTAGATCTCCCACGCGCTGCCAAAAAACAAGTGACTTTTCTCCATTTTGACGAAGTTTCTCGCCTGCTTTCTGAAATCCCCACCGATACTGAAACCGGCCTCCGCGATCGCGCCATCATCGAACTACTCTTCTCTGGCGGACTTCGCGTTTCTGAACTCTGCAATCTTAACCGTGATTCCATCAACCTCGCACGCCGCGAATTTATGGTCCGTGGTAAAGGTAAAAAGGATCGCCCAATTTTCATCGATCAAACTACTGCCGAACACATTGAAGAGTATTTAAACGCCAGAACCGACACTCTTCCCGCCCTCTTTCTCAACAATTCATCTAATCAAAATATCCCAGATACCTCTGGCGACTTTCGTAGGCTTAGCCCGAGATCAATTGAACGCATTATCGGAAAATACACTAGGCAAGCCGGTATCACTAAACATGTCACCCCCCATACTTTACGCCATAGTTTTGCCACCGATCTCCTCATGAATGGCGCCGACATCCGTTCTGTTCAGAGCCTACTCGGTCACGCCAATATTGCTACCACACAAATTTACACCCATATCACCGATCCACACCTCAAAGAAGTCCACGAAAAGTTTCATACTGAAACTAAAGAATAACTCACAATTTTCATACCGATACAATATACAGATATCGCAAAATTTCCTGTGACAAAAACAGCACTATCCAAAACCCCAGTATCAAATACGGCCCAAATGCAATCTTCGTTTCTTTCTTCCTTAAAATCTTCCTCACGTTCAAGAATAACGCTAATAAATTTGCCACGCAAAGCAGTGTCAGTGCTAGTTCAAATCTACCAATGAATAGCACCATTGAAATAGTTAAAAGATAGTCTCCTCCACCCACTAATTTTTCCTTTGAAAATCTATATAGGACAAAATACAGTCCCGGTAAAATCAATAATCCTCCAAAAAGTCCCGCTAAATCTCTTTTTAAGAAGGTTATTTGCTGCGAAAACGCCAATTTACCAACCGTTTTCGTGACCACCGAAGTTCCCCCCTCCTGTATGAAGCCAAGACTCGTCATTTCATTCAACACAAAATACGCCATACCCAAAAATATCAATGTATATAAAATCCAGCTCGGTAAACTTTGCCACTTAAAATCATGAACAAACAAAATCCAAAACAACACCGCGCTGGAAAGTAAAATTGCAAGTCTCAAAATCACTACTGGATTGCATAGTAGCGTCACACCCAGTTCATCTCGAACTCCAAACATAGCGACCGCCCCACCCCCGCTCATTCCTTCCACGGTTTTTACACCACCGATCAGCCCAAACAGCCCAGCCTGTTTTAAGACAAACCATAAAATTAAGCTAAAAATCACCCCCATCACAATCTCTGAAAAAAGCTCCATTTTACCAATTTTATTCTTACATTTTCGGCACGCCCCGCGTAAAAAAATCCATGACAAAATAGGAATTAGCTCAAACCACTCTAGCTTATGCCCACAAAAAAGACATTGCGATCTCCTTCCAAGCCCCTTCCCCTCAGACTTCAAAAAAATTCGTTCCGCCTGACAACAGGCAAACGATCCGAATATCGCACCAAAACTAAAAAATACAACAAACAGTAACCACAACACTAACCGTATATTAGCATAAGCCCCTTGATTTTTCTATCGTTTTTGAGTATGATTTGGATAAAGAAACACTCCTAAATTCCACAAAGAAAGGATAAAATGAGAAATCAAGATATTAAAAATAAAAAGGGTTTCACCATCATCGAGGTAGTGTTGGTCCTTGGTATTGCTGGCCTTATCTTCCTTATGGTCTTCATTGCCCTCCCAGCTCTCGCTCGTAACCGCCGTGACACCCAGCGCGTCTCCGACATTTCACGTCTCAGTACTGCCATCACTAATTATCA
>CAUTNS010000045.1:0-4177 GCA_963540345.1 uncultured Candidatus Saccharibacteria bacterium
TATATTTAATTATGGCTACAATGAAAGAATTACGCGAAGAGCGACTACGAAAACTAGAAGAGATTAAAGGTCTTGGACTAAACCCATATCCTGCAAAAACAGAAAGAACAGCAATGGCTGGCGAGATTGTTGCTAATTTTGAAGATATGGAAGGTCAAGAAGTAAAGATTGCTGGGCGAATTGCCGGTATTCGAAAATTTGGTAAAATCGCCTTTATTGTTTTGCGCGACTTTTCAGGGAAAATACAGCTATTTATTACGGCGCAAAATTTAGCTGAAACTTCAAAATAGAAAAACTTCATAGGTCTAAAAAATTTTAATTTGCTTGATATCGGTGATTTTGTCCAAGCTGATGGAAAAGTAATCCGTTCAAAAACTGGCGAAATTTCAATTGAAACTTATGAATTAAAGCTTCTTTCGAAATCGTTGCGACCAATGCCAACAAAGCAAGATGGTTTTACTAATAAGGAAGAGCGTTTTCGAAGACGATATGTAGATATGAACGTGAATCTTGATGTTCGTGATCGTTTCGTGCGTCGTTCAAAGTTCTGGAAAGCAACACGAGACTTTTTGAATAGCCGAGGTTTTCTTGAGATCAATATTCCCGTCCTTGAACACACTACTGGTGGTGCAGATGCAAATCCGTTTGTTACACATATGGATGCGCTAGATAACGCACAATTCTATCTTCGAATTAGCCACGAACTTCCTTTAAAGCGTTTGCTTGGAGCTGGTTTCGAAAAGGTTTATGACCTTGGTCCGCGTTTTCGAAATGAGAATTATTCTGATGAACATTTGCCTGAACATATTGCTATGGAATGGTATGCAGCTTATTGGGATTGGCGAGACGGCCTAAAATTCCAAGAAGAAATGTTTAAATATGTTCTAGAACAGACTTTTGGCACTTTACGATTCAAGCTTGGCAAGTTTGATGTGGATCTTTCGAAAAAATGGGAAGAGTGGGACTATGCTGAAACTATTGAAAAACGATATGGTTTGAATCCTTATACTTGTTCGCTTGAAGAGGTTAAGGCTGCTTTGAAGGCTAATAATTTAGAAGTCGAACAAACAGAAAATAGGGCGCGCGGAATCGATAAGCTCTGGAAAAATATTCGAAAAGATGTGACAGGACCAATTTGGCTGGTCAATACCCCAACATTCATTTCACCTCTTGCGAAGACTCATTCAGATTCTCCGGAAATGACGCAACGTGCACAAGTTGTGATTGCTGGTTCTGAGCTTTGTAACTTGTTTAGCGAGTTGAATGATCCAATCGATCAGCTAAATCGTTTTGTTGAGCAGCAGAAGATGCGAGATGATGGTGACGAAGAAGCAATGATGTTAGATATAGATTATGTCGAAATGCTTGAATATGGAATGCCACCGGCTTGTGGAATGGGCTACTCTGAACGAGTATTTTGGATATTTGAGGGTGTTACGGCTCGTGAAGGTGTACCGTTTCCTCAATTAAAGCATGAGGTTTCAGAAACTACGAAAGATATTTATCCAGGATTAAATATTTAAATAAATAATTTACAGCTAATAATAGGTTGAGTGTAGGCTTAACCTATTTATTTTGTAATAAAAACAAAAAAGTAAGAAAAAAGTGTTGACAATATTTAAAAAATTAGGTAAAATAGTAAAGCGTTAAACAGGAATGAGTGAATTGGAGTTTAGCGAACACTTTAACAATTTAATTGTGCAAATTTATCGTCAGTCTATTTTATAGATTATCAATTTGATAATTCTTTTTATGGAGAGTTTGATCCTGGCTCAGGATGAACGCTGGCGGCGTGCCTAACACATGCAAGTCGAGCGGCAGCGAGTTTTACACTGAATTCTGGAAGCTTCTGGGTAATATAGAAGATCTATTCAAGAATTTTGTGTAAAATGTCGGCGAGCGGCGGACGGCTGAGTAACGCGTAGGAATTTGCCCCAAAGTGAGGAATAACTGCCCGAAAGGGTAGCTAATGCCGCATATGGTCTTCGGATTAAAGCCTTCGGGCGCTTTGGGAGAAGCCTGCGTTGGATTAGGTAGTTGGTAGGGTAATGGCCTACCAAGCCGACGATCCATAGCTGGTCTGAGAGGATGATCAGCCAGACTGGAACTGAGACACGGTCCAGACTCCTACGGGAGGCAGCAGTGAGGAATCTTCCACAATGGGCGAAAGCCTGATGGAGCAACGCCGCGTGCAGGATGAAGGCCTTCGGGTTGTAAACTGCTTTTATAAGTGAGGATTATGACAGTAACTTATGAATAAGGATCGGCTAACTACGTGCCAGCAGCCGCGGTCATACGTAGGATCCGAGCGTTATCCGGAGTGACTGGGCGTAAAGAGTTGCGTAGGCGGTTTAATAAGTGAATAGTGAAACCTGGTGGCTCAACCATACAGACTATTATTCAAACTGTTAAACTCGAGAATGGTAGAGGTAACTGGAATTTCTAGTGTAGGAGTGAAATCCGTAGATATTAGAAGGAACACCGATGGCGTAGGCAGGTTACTGGGCCATTTCTGACGCTAAGGCACGAAAGCGTGGGGAGCGAACCGGATTAGATACCCGGGTAGTCCACGCCGTAAACGATGGATACTAGCTGTTGGAGGTATCGACCCCTTCAGTAGCGAAGCTAACGCGTTAAGTATCCCGCCTGTGGAGTACGGCCGCAAGGCTAAAACATAAAGGAATTGACGGGGACCCGCACAAGCGGTGGATTATGTTCTTTAATTCGATGATAACCGAAGAACCTTACCAGGGCTTGACATCCAGGGAAGGTCTGCGAAAGTAGACTGTGCCTTTTGGAACCCTGTGACAGGTGATGCATGGCCGTCGTCAGCTCGTGTCGTGAGATGTTTGGTTAAGTCCATCAACGAGCGCAACCCTTGCAACCAGTTGTATTTTTCTGGTAAGACTGCCCCGGTAACGGGGAGGAAGGAGGGGATGATGTCAGGTCAGTATTTCCCTTACGTCCTGGGCTAGAAACGTAATACAATGGCTAGTACAATGCGCAGCGAAGCCGCGAGGTGAAGCAAATCGCATCAAAGCTAGTCCCAGTTCGGATTGTAGGCTGAAACTCGCCTGCATGAAGTCGGAATCGCTAGTAATCGCAGATCAGCATGCTGCGGTGAATACGTTCCCGGGTCTTGTACACACCGCCCGTCAAACCATGAAAGTGACTAACACCCGAAGTCCGATTCGTCGGCCTAAGGTGGGAGGGATGATTGGGGTTAAGTCGTAACAAGGTATCCGTACCGGAAGGTGCGGATGGATTACCTCCTTTCTAGGGAGAGTTATGCCAAAGGTTCGAGAAATCAACCTTTGAAGCTAGGTCGGTCTTTTCGAAAGTTTCTGTAAATTTTACTTTCGAATTCAGCCTGTAAAGGCAAGACTAAAATTTACCGCAGACCGAGATAGATTGCACAATTAAATTGTTAAAATTAAATAGCCTTTCGAAATAGGGGCTATTTTTATTAATAATAAAAAACTCTTGCATTTTATTAATAAATAATATATACTATTATAGTATTCGTTAAAAATCTGGGGATATAGCTCAGTTGGCTAGAGCACCTGCTTTGCAAGCAGGGGGTCCAGGGTTCGAGTCCCTGTGTCTCCACCATATGGGGTGAAGTGGGCTTACGTCCACGACACTCCACCAAGACGAATGAGGGCGATTAGCTCAGCTGGTTAGAGCGCGTCACTGATAATGACGAGGTCGGAGGTTCAAGTCCCTCATCGCCCACCATAGAGCTCCCAAGCGGGAGTGTTTTTATTTTTTGCGAAAAATTAAAAAACATTCAAAAAACTCTTGCATTCAAAAATAAAATGAGATATAATAGTAATCACTTGCGAACGTTCATCCTGAACCTCTGGCTAAAAAGTCAATAAAATCATAAAAAACTATTGACAAAAAATATTCAAAAATATATAATAGTAAAGCGTTTGAGATCAGGATGATAAGTTCGAATCTTTGTAAGATTGAATTTATAATTTTGCTCTTAAAATGGGAGCGAGAAATTTAACAATTTGGTGATGTAAAAGAAGATAAGAATTTAAGATTGACGGCAAGTATTTGGTTGTTACCAATTACTAGTTAAGTCAATGCATAAAAAGGTACTCAAGGGCACACAATGGATGCCTAGACGTATATTACCGATGAAGGACGTGGAAGACTGCGATAAGCT
>CAUTNS010000046.1:0-3504 GCA_963540345.1 uncultured Candidatus Saccharibacteria bacterium
CCTACCAAAAAGCCCTTGCTACCGATGTCAAAGAACAAGCTAAGAAACTTTTCACCAAATACATCGCACCACCATATACTACCGATTTTGGCATGATGTTTGTCCCAACCGAATCACTCTATGCAGAAATTTTACGCATCCCAGGTCTCTCTGACGAGATCCGCCAAAAATACAACATCAGCATTACCTCCCCATCCACCCTGCCAGTAACTTTATCTGGCCTACTTATGGGTTTCCGTACCGTTGCCATTGAAAAGCGCAGTAGTGAAGTCTGGCAAGTACTTGGCGCCGTTAAAACCCAGTTCAGTAAATTCGGTGACCTCCTTGAAGCCACCAAGAAAAAACTTCAAGAATCTGCCAACAAAATTGACGCCGCCGCCACTACTTCTCGTCAAATCGAGCGACGCTTGAAAGAAGTCGAAAGTCTTCCAGCTAACGAAAGCACTAAACTCATTGGTGACGTTGATGTCTAGCATATTGACGCTACCTTCTATAATATATTGAGATTCAATTAACATCAAATTCCCACCTAATTAAGCCTCTTAGTCTCACCTAATTAGTCCTGTTATCTGTTATAATAAAATCAATGTACGACAATTTTCAACAATTTATCTCAAATAAATCTCGCCTCTGCATTATTCAGGCGGAAAATCCAGATGGTGACTCACTTGGCTCCGCGCTCGCGCTTGAAGCTTTACTTTCTGATAAGCAAATTTCCCAGTATTGCCCAGTCAATATCCCAAAATATCTCCGTTATTACACTGATTGGTCAAAAGTCCAAAGTGAAATCGATTATGAGGCTGATGGATATATTATTGTCGACACTGCCGCACAAATTCTACTCAGTAAACTTACCGATGATCTCACCATTCGAAATCTTCTCTACACCAAACCAGTCTTTGTCATTGATCACCATGAAACCCCCGATGATCTCGATTTTCCACATCAGTCCATCATTGAACATCTTCCATCCTGCACCAATCTTATCTATAAGGTTGCCAAGGAGCTCAACTTAAATATCAATAAGACCGCCGCAGAATATATTTTTCAGGGGCTTCTTTCTGACACTCTCGGTCTCACTTCAGCCGGTGTAACCAGTGAAACTTTTCGTCTAGCTGCCGAACTTGAAGATCTCGGTGCTGATATTACTGAACTTGAAGAACGTCGCAAAGAATTTATGAAAAAATCTCAGCGCATTCTTGCCTACAAAGCTGAACTGATTAATCGTATCGACTATTCACTTGATGGTCAGCTCTCCACAATTCATATCCCATGGGATGAGATTCAAGAATATTCCGACGAATATAATCCAAACGTGCTCATTCTGGAAGAAATGAAGATGGTGGAAGGTGTCAAAATCGCCGTTGCCATCAAAACCTACCCAGATGGTAAATTGACTGGCAAAATCCGCACTTCTATCCCAGTCGCCGATAAAATCGCTGGCTTTTTTGGTGGCGGCGGACATCCATACGCTGCTGGCTTCCGCATTTATGATACAAATTATCAAGATACTCTCCGCGAACTCGTCGGCTGTTCAATTAAATTAATTGAGGAATACGAAAAAGAATCTATAGATTCAGAAACCACTTTTATTGGGAGTTTTTAAATGAAACTATACAACACTCTAACGAGAAAAATCGAAAACTTTACTCCACAAGATCCTAAAAACGTCAAAATCTATACCTGCGGACCAACCGTATACAGCTTCGCTCATATTGGCAACTTCGCAAGTTATATCTACTGGGATCTTCTCGTTCGCACTCTCACCCTAAATCAATGGACCGTCAATCGCGTGATGAATATCACAGACGTTGGCCATCTCACCTCTGACGGCGACGAAGGGGACGACAAGCTTGAAAAAGGCGCCAAACGTGAAAATAAAACCGTTTGGGAAATTGCTGATTTTTACACTGAGGCTTTCCTTAAAGATTTTTACTCACTTAACCTTATTAAGCCAAACAAAATCGCTCGTGCCACAGACTATATCAAGGAAGATATCGCTATTGTTGAAGATCTCATTAAAAAAGGCTATACCTATGAGACTTCCGATGGTATTTATTTTGATACTAGTAAATTTGCTCATTATGCAGACTTTGCCAAACTCGATTTAGAACACCTAAAAACCGGTGCTCGCGTCGAATTTAACCCGGAAAAACGTAACGCCTCTGATTTTGCGGTTTGGAAATTTATCCAAGACGGGGAAGACCACGCCATGCGTTGGGATTTTCTAGGCCGTCCAGGTTATCCCGGTTGGCATCTTGAATGTTCAACTATCTCACACACTGAACTTGGTGAACCACTCGATATCCATACTGGCGGCATCGACCACATCCCAGTCCACCATACTAACGAAATCGCTCAGTCCGAAGCTGCTTTTGGAAAAATCATGAGTCGCTTCTGGCTCCACTGTAATTTCATCACCATTGACGGTCAAAAAATTAGCAAATCACTCGGCAACACCTACACTCTTGCCGACCTCTCTGCTCGTGGTTTTTCACCAGCCGATTATAAAACCTGGATTTTGCAAGGCCATTATCAATCTGAGCGTAATTTTACCTTTACAGACCTTGCCGGCACCAAAAATCGCCGCCTCAAATGGAAAAATCAAATCGCCAAGTTATTACAAGAACAACCTGAAATAGCTACACTGGAAACTCCCCAAGAACTACAGGATTTTCTCGGCAATTTATTAAACTCTGAAACTATCGCCAAAACCGATCTCACAAAGCAAGTCTATGAGAGTGCATCCAACAATCTTAATTCCGCCGAAGCTTTTTCCATTATCGATCAGAAAACACCAACTCTAGTAGAGTGGGCGTTCATCGAAAATCTGTTTGGCCTCAAGCTCTTTTCTGATCAAATCCTCCCATCAGTAGAAGTGCTCCAACTAATTGAATCTCGCCAAGCTGCTCGCAAGGCAAAAAACTATCAACTTTCCGATGAACTTCGCGACAAAATCGCAGAAAAAGGCTTCACCGTATCTGATGGCGCCACCTCGATTTGGCAATACCTAAATTAGCTTATTTCTTTTTCTGCTAAACTCGGATATACTTAATAAAAATAAAGGAGGTTCATGTCACGCACTATCGAGGTCGATACCAAGACGTTTATCCGTTTTTGGCTAGTTATTATCGCCTTTGCTGGACTCGGCTACTTAATTCTTAAGGCCGCCAGCGGTTTAATTATCATTTTTATCTCAGCTTTTTTGGCTATCGCCCTAAAACCACTCGCCAAATTAATTGACAAAATCGACAAAAGAAAGGAACGACCGCAACTTGCCACCATTATCGCCGTACTTGTCGTCGTGCTTGGCTTTTCTATTATTCTCGCTGTAATTGGCCCAGTCATTATTTCGCAAGTTTCCGTTTTTCTTTCCACGGCACCACAAAAAATTGCTGCAGTCACTGGTGAAATCGACATCGATAAATTCGGTAATTATTTTGGTATCCCATATCTCCAGCTCCAAATCACTTCCGCAGCTAAAAACTTTAGTAATACATTACT
>CAUTNS010000047.1:0-3227 GCA_963540345.1 uncultured Candidatus Saccharibacteria bacterium
ACGAATCAGTCTATGAAGGTGTGATTCCGACTCTTGAACGTCGTCATCGTGAAACTGACTCCGATTTTATGCGTAAAGATATTGAACGTTTTATGCGCGTACGTGAATGTCAGACCTGTCATGGCGCCAGGTTGAAGCCAGTAGTGCTTGCGATTACCATTCATGGCCTCAATATTGTCGATATGTGTAACCTAGATGTCGATTCGACCATTGATGTTCTTTCACAGGATTTAGGTTTTTCTGAAGCTGAAGAATTGATCGCTAAGCCAATTCTGAAAGTGATTAAAGAGCGTGTCAAATTCATGCAGGACGTGGGGCTTGGTTATCTTGAGCTCGGCCGTTCTGCTAATACTCTTTCTGGTGGTGAGGCACAACGTATTCGTCTGGCCACCCAAATTGGTTCCGGTCTGCAGGGTGTTTTGTATGTTCTCGATGAGCCATCCATTGGTCTTCACCAGCGTGATAATGATAAACTAATCGCCACTTTGAAGCATCTACGTGACCTCAAGAATACCGTTCTTGTGGTTGAACATGACGAAGATACAATGTTGAATTCAGACTATTTGATCGATATTGGTCCTGGCGCTGGTTCTCGAGGTGGTCATGTGGTGGCCGCAGGTACCCCTGCCGAAATTATGCAAAATGAACAGTCTCTTACTGGTCTATATCTGAGTGGTAAAAATAAAATCAGTATTCCAAAGAAGCGCCGTCAGCCAAAATCTGGCAAGGAATTAGTTATCGTTGGCGCCAGGGAAAATAATCTCAAAAATATCGATGTTCATTTTCCACTTGGTGTTATGACCGTTGTTTCCGGTGTTTCCGGTTCCGGTAAATCCACTCTGGTTAACGAAATTCTTGCTAATGAACTTCTTGCTAGACTCCATCGTGCCCAAACCGTGCCAGGCGAACATGTTCGCATTGATGGTATTGAAAATCTCGATAAATGTATTGTGATTGATCAGAGTCCTATTGGTCGCACTCCTCGCTCCAATCCTGCTACCTACACTGGCGTCTTCACCGCCATCCGTGAACTCTTCGCCGCCCAACCCGAGGCTGAAGTCCGAGGTTATAAAGCTGGTCGCTTTAGTTTTAATGTTAAGGGTGGTCGTTGTGAAACCTGCCAAGGCGATGGTGTTAATAAAATTGAAATGCATTTCTTGCCAGACGTTTACGTTACTTGCCCAACCTGTCATGGTAAACGTTATAATCGCGAGGCTCTCGAGGTCAAATATAAAGGTAAAGATATTTCCGATGTCCTCAATATGACGATTGATGAGGCTGTTGAATTCTTTGAAAATATTCCAGCTATTGTTAATAAGCTAAAAACTATTCAAGAAGTTGGTCTTGGCTATATTCGCCTTGGCCAGTCCGCAACTACCTTCTCTGGTGGTGAAGCGCAGCGCATTAAAATCGCCACTGAGCTCTCTCGTCGTAGCACCGGTAAAACTCTCTATATTTTAGATGAGCCAACTACAGGTCTTCACACTGACGACGTTAAGCGACTTTTGCAGATTCTCAATCGCTTAGTAGATGGCGGTAATACTATGGTGATTATTGAACATAATTTGCATGTTATTAAATCGGCTGACTGGGTGATTGATATGGGTCCAGAAGGTGGCCAGCATGGCGGCTTGGTTATTGCCGAAGGTACTCCTGAGCAGTTATCAAAGCGTGATGATACTCCAACTGGCAAATTCCTGCGCGAGGCCCTCAAAAACTAGGTTAAAAATATCTACAAAAAACCGACGATAAAACTATTGCGGTTTTTTATTTAGCGCCAGACAGTTTAGTTTAAGTTGTTTAATTAATTCTGTTTGTGCGTCATCGATCTTTTGGGTTTCACCCTGCCAGATTTTTAATGCTGGATCCTGGATTGCGCGACCAAATGAGAAAGATAATCTATATCTATCTTGATTCTCATTAATAATGGCTTGAAGATTTTTTGTTGCCTGCTCTTCGCTCTGTCCGCCTGATAAAAAGACTACCCCACCAATATTTTTTGGCACAGTTTCCGAGATTAATCGCATCGTCATACGACCAGTCTCTTCAGGCTCGTTATTCTTGGCATAAATCATATTGATTTTTAAAATACAACATCCAAGATCAACCCTCAGCTCCTGCAGTTTCTCGAACAATGCGACTAAGACCTGTTTCGTGTGTTTATAAAAATCTGCAATACTCTGCTCTCCATGCAGTACTTCTGGTTCTATAATTGGCACCAGCTTTTTTTCAAGTGCTTTTTTTGCATAGACTGCTAGGTCTCTTGTATTTTGCTGAATCACGCCTTCAGGGATTTGTGAATTTTTTTCCACTTCAAAGACCGCACGCCATTTTGTGAAACGAAGACCCAAATTATAATACCTGCTTAGTCTCTGGTCTAGATCTTCAAGTCCACATGTGAGGCAGTTGGCATGATTCTGTATCTTTTCAAGACCGAGATCCACTTTTACTCCAGGTAAAATGCCTTTTGCTGCTAAAAATTCAGGAACACTTTGGCCGTTTGTTATTTTCTGCACCACTGTTTCTTGGGCTAAAATTATACCATTTAAATATTCATTAATGTGTGGCGTCGTTACTAATAATTCACGGTATTCTTCTTGTACTGTCCGTGTTTCTGGCAGGCCATATTTTTTAAGCTTACGGCGAATTGATTTTTTTGATTCATCAATTGCTAAAATGCCTCTATAATCAGCGGTCAGTGCTTTGGCCATCAGTCGTAAATTATCCTCTTGTTTGAGGGAGGTCTTTAATTTGTTATATAATTTATCGATGCTTAGGGTGCGACTCATCTTGGCGTTCTCGATATTTATTTTTGCAAATCTTAACGCACGGTTCGCATTCCAACCAGACGAAAGCGCTGCGAAAATTGTGCTGGCAGCAATGGAATAAATCGGCTCATGCGTCTGAAAAACTTTCTTATTTCGTTTCAGAAAGACCCTTTCTTCTCCGTTCGTAATTGTATTTGGGGTAATCAGAAAAACCTTTTGATTATCCAGGCTGGCCCCTAGTGGTAAAAGTAATTCTGTATTTTTACCAGTCACAAATACTAGCTTAGCTTTTGTGTATAATTTTTTAGCAACTTCTTTTGCCATAAAATCATCCACTTGATGCAAAAAACCACAGGAAATCTGACTAGTATGAATGGCTAATTTAACTTCTTGATGCAATTCTAGGTACCATTCTAGTCTTTTTAAGTCATCAATTCCGAGCCTTGCCGAACGGTCAAT
>CAUTNS010000048.1:0-3091 GCA_963540345.1 uncultured Candidatus Saccharibacteria bacterium
ATCGCGTTTACCAAGTTTTTTATGGCCATTTGGTGCCAAAATATGTGGCAAAGAAACGAAAATGTGGCGTGGAACTTCGAGTGCATCGTAAAGCGCAAGATAATTTGGGGTACTTGAAAGATATTCGACGCCGCGGGTGATGTGGCTGCATTCCATTAAAGTATCATCAACGATGTGAGCAAAGTTGTAAGTTGGAAGACCGTCACCTTTTATAAGGATAATGTCGTCGCAAACTTCAGGGCCAGTATGAAGGTCGCCCATTACTTCGTCATGCCATGAATATTCTTTTGGAATAGTTTTGAAACGGATTGGTAAACCTTCGTGCCAGGTTGGGGGATTTTCTGGACGGTGGTTACGATAGAGGTAAGGAACTTTTTTAGTCTCATCTGCTTTACGATACTCGTCGATTTGTTCACTCGAGGTATTGTCGGCATAGGCACGACCTTTTTCGATTAATTTTTTTGCCCATTCTATGTAGATGGCTTTACGTTCGGTTTGAACGTAAGGTACGTGTGGACCACCGACGATTGGACCTTCGTCCCATTCGAGGCCGAGCCAGCGGAGAGTATCGAAGATCAATTCGGTAGCACCCTCAACAAAACGAGCTTGGTCAGTGTCTTCAATGCGAAGGATAAACTGTCCACCTGCTTGCTTTGCAATTAAGTATGGATAAATGGCACTTCTAATATTGCCAATGTGGATATAGCCGGTTGGGCTAGGTGCGAATCGGGTGCGAATTTTCTTCATAATAAGATAAGTATAGCACCTTTTTTATTCTATAGAGAGGTTACGATATTCTTGATTTGTTTTTTGGTGAGTTCACCTTGGAAATTATTGATTTTATAGACAATACCAGCGTTAACCCAGGCGGCGTTAGATCCACTAATGTATATTGTGATTCCCTGCTCGCGGACAGAGTCATAATTCTCGCCCCACTTAGTTTTTACATAACGGTTCAAAAGGGCGTTGCTATCCCAAGGGAGTTTTTCTTCAGTGAGGGTGAACTTTGCTTGATTTGGGCCAGTGAAATCCATGGCGACACTATTATCTTGTGTGGTGTAGACACCAGAAAGTCGATATTCGCGAGGTATATAACTAGGATAGGTAGCCTGGATACCGGTTTGCATGGCGGCGACACGTACGGAAATGTCTGGCATGTTGGTTTGTGCAATAAAGAAGAGGCTGGCAACTACTGCAGTGGAACAGAAAAGAGCAAAAGCAAGTCTGGTACTTTTTTTATGGATCGATTTTTTCACCGGTTTTACGTTTTTTGGCTGAGTGGCAGCAACGACTTGTTTGGCTTTTGGATCTTCACTCATTTTGCTAAAGGCCGACTCAACTGAGCTAGTGGTCATATTGGCGGCTGGGATGGCAGCCCTTGCCAGTTTCTTTGCTGGACTTTTAATGGAGGCTTTTGGTTTTAGGCTTGATTTGACTAAAGGCTTTACAAAAGATTTTTTACTCTTAGTAAAGATAGCGGTTGGTTTTTCGATGTTCTCGAGAATCTGTTTTTCTTGCTCAGAGACTGCTGAGAATGCACGGTCCATTCTTGATTGTTGATCAAAGATGGGAGAGAAACCACTAGGATTTTGTTGAATTTTTTCAGCTGCCTTGCGAATAATAGCAGAGGTGGTATAAGGATTTTTGACGCTGCGATGGGTGACTGGCTGGGCTGATTGGACTGGTTGGGTTAGATGAATTGGTTGGGCTAACTGAACTGGCTGAACTGGATGGATTGTTTGAGTTGGCTGAGACTCACGCATTTTTGGTTCGTATTTTGGGAAATGTGAAATTGCAGTTGGGTGAGTTTGGCGTGGTTTTATTTCGGTACCATCAGAAATATTGACGTGAAAGGAGGATTTTTTGGGTGCAGCTTGCGTTTGCTTATTTTTGAATGTAATACTGACGGAGTTTTGATTTTGAATCGAAGGAGTAGTTTGAGCGACTGGTCGACGAACATAACGACGATTTAATGTGGCAGATGCCTGTAGGATATGGTGGGTACGGCTACTTGTTATATCCTGACCAATAATCTGTCGTTGCATTGTTTATCTTCCTCACTCTTTATTACGCTTGTCGTTATTATAAACTATATCGGTTTGGAAAAGCAATACCATTTAAGAAAAAAGAACATGTTATAATATATGAAGTATGGACATTGATAAACGTAAACGTAATAAGATGATTCGCGTAATTTTCGTGGACATTATTATGTCTCTTGCCGTAGTGGCGTTAGTCTTTGTATTAGTCGCAATTGTAGAGGGGTGGCGTCTCAGTTCTAATTTGAAATTGGAACAGAACGGAATGGCACAGATTGAATCATTGCCAACTGGTGCCAAGGTGATCATCGATGGTCGACAGGATTTTAATGAAACAAATATTTCAAAATTATTATCGGCTGGTGAGCATGAAATTGTGTTGAAGAAAGAGGGGTATGATTCTTGGTCGAAGAAGATTCGGATTTCTTCAGGGCTTTTGACTAGACTAAGAAATCCACGCCTATTTAAACAAAATCGCACCACGGAAAACATAGCGGATTTTGAGGCCTTGCGTTTGCTGTATGCCGCTCCTGATCATCGAAGCGTATTGATTGCTTCAAATCAGACAACGAAATGGCAATATACAACTTCACTGGGTGCTGACAAGGTGGTGACTGAGACTATTGACGTGAAGGGGATTTTTTCAAATACTAGTGATGGGGATTTTTCTGGTGAAATTCTTGAAGTAAACTGGAATGAGACTGGCGAAAAGGTATTATTAAAGGTGAAACGTGGCGAACAGGTCGAGTGGGGGGTAATTAATCTGAAGAAGGTAAATGAAAGTGTGAATTTGTCACAGGCGATCTTGAAATACACTGATAAAAACCTTAAGAAGACTGATGTTGATAAAAAGAATGAAGCTGAGAAGAAGGATGCGGCCGAGCAAATAGAGGCAAAACATGTACTTTCTAATGTGATAATTGAAGACGCTTCGGCGAATAAATTTTTAGCGCTAGTGGATGGAAATTTACAAGAAATTGATATTACTGGAAGAAGTCTATCGGAAGCTTATTTAAAAAATATTGCGCAGTTTAAATTATCTGGTTCAGAAG
>CAUTNS010000049.1:0-3080 GCA_963540345.1 uncultured Candidatus Saccharibacteria bacterium
AGTATCACAACTTTCTGCAGAGCACTACCCACGCGTAGGTTCAGCAGATAAGGATGAGATTTTGCAACGTCTTAACTCTCTTGTTGGTAAGGGAATTAAGGTGAGAATTCTTGATGCTAACAAGAAAGATAACAAGCTTATTTTCTCTGAGAAGGAAGCTGTTAAAGATGGTCTTGCTGCTCGCTTTGCTGAGCTTCACGTTGGTGATGTAATTAAGGGTGTTGTGACTGGTGTAGTCGATTTTGGCGTTTTCGTAAATGTTGAAGGTATTGAAGGTTTGATTCATATCTCTGAAATTTCTTGGGAACGTGTAAATAATCCTTCTGACTACGTGAAAGTTGGTGATGAAATCGAAGCAAAGATTATTGCTATCGACAAGGAGCGTTTGAGTCTCTCAATGAAGCAGCTCGTTGCTGATCCATGGCTTTCAGAAGTTGAGAACCTAAAGAAAGGTTCAAAAGTTGAGGGAACTGTAACTCGTATCACTCCATTTGGTGCATTTGTACAGATTTCACCAGCTGTTGAAGCTTTGGTCCACGTCTCTGAACTTGGTGAAGGTAATGATGTTGATCCTGAAAAGATCTTTACTCTTAATGAGCGCAAGAGCTTTAAGGTGCTTGACATTGATCGTGAAGGTCGCAAGATTTCACTTTCAGTCGCTAAATAATTAGAGGACTAAAAAGAACCCCGTAACAGGGGTTCTTTTTTGTGGTTGAATAAATTATTTATTCAATGGTTTGTGACAGAGCCACCAATCTTCACAGGTAAATTCGCCGGCTTTTGCTGCGGCAAAACGTTCCTTGACAGTGGCAATGTCTTTGGCTGGAGGGACAATAACGTCGGCACCGAAGAGTTCGTTGTTTGGCCAGTTGGCAGGAAGAGCGACTTTATGCTCCTCGGAAATCTGGAGGCCTTTAACAATACGAATTAATTCATCCATATTGCGACCAAGCTCTTGTGGGTAGTAAAGGATGGCGCGGACTTTGCCTTCTGGATCAATGATAAAGACGGCACGGACGGTATTGGTGTCATGGTTTTTACCTGGATGGATGAAACCAAGCTTGCCGGAAACGAGGCCAGTGTCAGCAATGATTGGGAACTCGATTTCAACATCGAAGTGCTCCTTAATCCATTCAGTCCATTTAATGTGGGAGAAGACCTGGTCAACGGAAAGACCGAGAAGTTCAGTATTCATCTCGCGGAATTTAGCATAGTTCTTTTGGAAGGAAACGAATTCGGTAGTACAGACTGGAGTGAAGTCGGCTGGATGGCTAAAAAGAACAAGCCATTTGCCAGCGTAGTCGCCAGGTAAAGTTTTTGGACCATGAGTGGTTTGAACTTGCATGGTTGGCAGCATTTCACCAATAAGAGGGATATGCTGAATTTCATTATCGTTCATAAAAATCTCCTTGTTAAGGTTTGTGTATTTTTTGGTCGGGAAGACCCCTAATTTTTTTTATCAAAGTTGTGTTATTAAAACACAGTTAATCAATTTCAAGGTCGTATGCGACCATTTCTATTCTAACATAGAAACAAATTATGGGAAGAGTAATGTGGTAGAATGGAGTTAATAAAAAAATGAGCAGAATTGGGGAAAAGGCTAACGATGTTAGGTAATGACAACCTGAAAAGATGGAAGAAAATAATATATTTTATATTTGTTCTTTTATTTTTGGTTATGATAACACTAGTATTGTATATGTTTAACGTGATACCCCATCGGCAATTTACTAATGAGGATTTTGGGATTGAAACTTATAAAAGCCTTATGGATAAGGATGGGGATGGAATTGATGACCAGACAGATTTTTTACAAAGCGTGCGGAATTATATTGCAACAAAACCGAAATATAAAAGTAAATATTATAGGACAGGTTATCCAGATGACGGATTCGGCGTTTGTACGGACGTGATTGCTTTTGGACTTAGGGGAGCCGGATATGATTTGATGGAGCTGGTAAATGCTGATATTAGAGCGAATAAGAAAATGTATCAGCTGGACGTAGTGGATAAAAATATTGATTTTCGCCGAGTAAATAATTTAAGAATATTTTTTGAACGCAATGCGAAGTCTTTAACGACAGATCTAACAGATATAAAAGAATGGCAGGGTGGAGATATAATTGTGTTCAAGACGCACATTGGTGTAGTATCGGACAAAAGAAATTGGCGAGGAATACCTTTTATTATTCATAATGGTGGGTTTCATTTTGAAGAAGATATACTGGAGTATCGGACGGATATTGTGGGGCATTTTAGGATGAGCTAGTTTTTAATGTGTGATTTATGGTATTAGATAATAATCCTAAAAATTTAGGAGGAAAAAATGGATAAGCTTACATATAAATATTATAGAAAAAATGGCGGGGAAAAAGTATTCATTATCTTGCATGGTAGTGGACCAGTTGGCGTAGAGACTAGTTTTATTACATCTATTTTTGACGCTATCGCAACAACGAAGAATAGTGTCATCGGTTTTAATTTTCCATTCTGTGATCGCGAGGAAGTTAACTCGAGTGGACCAGAATTAAAAGAAGAGGTGGGCGCACTAAAATGTGTGATAGATTTTGTCCGCTCAGAGGGCTATGAAAAAATTAGGATTATAGCAAAATCTCTTGGTGGTATTATTGCTAGTTACTACCTGGAGCAATATCCAGATAGCGAAATAGATTTAGCAATTTTAGGATACATCCCAAATGAGATTAGACAAAATGCGATCATAAATAATTTAAGTCTTGTTATTCAAGGTGAAAACGACCGTTTTGCATCGCCATCTAAAATTAAAGAGCTTTGTTAATGAATCAGTTGAGGTCGTTGCCATAAAAAATGCAGATCATAGTTATAGGAATGAGAAAAAAGAACCTGTATATCAGGGTCTTGTAATTAAAGAACTACTTGAATGGACAAAGAGGAAAAAGTAAGGTTGTTTATAGTTTTAAGATTTGCAGAATTATATAGTGTTTTAATATAACTTATGAGAGGTAGTATAGCAAAAAACAGACCTTTAGGGTCTGAATTTTCATAGTGGCTCCCCCGGTCAGGCTCGAACTGACAACCTCGAAGTTAACAGCTTCTTGCTC
>CAUTNS010000050.1:0-3075 GCA_963540345.1 uncultured Candidatus Saccharibacteria bacterium
GAAAGTCCTACATCAAAGACGCCATCAAACTCGTCGGTCTCGAAAAATTCGAAAAGTATCGCCCAAAGCAGCTTTCCGGTGGTTTACTTCGCCGCCTTAACATTGCCTGTGGCATCGCTCATAAACCAGAATTAATTTTCCTCGATGAACCGACCGTCGCTGTTGACCCTCAGAGTCGCAATAATATTCTAAATGACATTAAAAAACTTCGCGATCACGGCGCCACTGTTATTTACACAACACATTACATGGAAGAAGTTGAAGAGCTCTGCGACCGTATTATTATTCTCGATAACGGCAAGATCATCGCCAGCGGTACTGTCGAAGAACTCAAAAAACTTGCTAAAACCAAAACAAAGGTCGTCGAAGGTCCCACCCTTAATGATGTTTTCCTAGAATTAACTGGCAAGGCTCTTAGGGATTAAAATGTTTTTTCATAATTTTAAGTACAATATTAAAATCCTCTCAAGAAACAAATCTCTACTTTTTTGGAATTTTATTTTTATTCTCATTATGGGAATCCTTTTTCGCATGACTTTTTCCAACATGCAGCAAAGTAGTTCGTTTCAAGCAATCAAAGTCGCCATAATTAATGATGAAAATTATAAAAACGATCTTTATTTTTCAAATGCCATTTCCAGCCTTGAAAAATCCGACACCCATAGCGAAAAAGACCAATCTCCTATTCTAAACGTCACATATGTTGATGATTTAGAATCAGCTAATTCCCTTCTCGAAAACAAATCCATAAGCGGTATTCTACAGCTCGAACAACAAAAACCAGTTCTAACCTTCAAATCTCCAGGAGTAAGAGAGACTATTCTTAAAAAAATTGTCGAATCCATCAACGATAAACGCTCAATCTACGAACAGCAACTTGCTAACCTAGAAACAAATATTGAATCCGCAATAAGATCCAAAATTAAATCCGGTCAAAAGCCAAACATTAAAGAGCTACAATCCGAAATCGGTCAAAACATCAGTCAAAATCTTAGCCATAAGCTGAAAGACCTTAGCGAAAATACCATCGATTTTCACTCCACCTCCGATAAAGTCCTTGATTATACCGTCATCGAATATTACTCCCTCATCGCTATGGCCTGTCTCTCCGGCGCCTTCATTTCCATGTTTACCATCTCCTCAATGCTCGCCAATATGAGTGAACATGGCAAACGCCTTTCGGTATCTTCCGCCAAAAAACCAGTCCTCATTCTCAGCAGTTTCCTCAGTTGTTATCTCACCCATCTCATCCTACTTACTGCCATTTTCCTCTTTAATATCTTCATTCTCAAAATCGACTACGGCAACAACCTACCTCGTATCCTCCTGATTTCCGCCCTGGGTTCCCTCGCCGGTATCTCACTCGGCACCAGCATCGGTACTCTCATCAAGGCTACCGCAGAGGTCAAAACCAATATCATCACTTTCTTCTTCCTCTTTAGTTGCTTTCTTGCTGGCATGATGGGTCCCGCCATCAAATATCTCGTCGACACCAATCTTCCATTCTTAAATAAAATCAATCCGGCCAACATGATTGTTGATGGCCTATACTCTCTTAACATCTACGATGATTTTTCTCGCTACAATTCTAATATCATCAGCTTAGTTTGTTTCTCATTTCTCTGTATTTTTCTCTCAATTACGGTGCTTAAAAAACAAAAATTTAAATCTCTATAATTAATAATTTTAAGGATTTCTCATGATAGTATTCAAAACCTTCTGGCGCATAATGAAACGATATTGGTGGATTGTCTTTATTTATGTCGCAATCCTCACCAGTCTTTCCGTCATTAACCTTAACGCCGCCCCCGTCACTGATTTCGTCGACACCAAACCAGAGATCACCATCGTAAGTCAAGACTCTTCAGATCTTGCCACTAAACCATTCACGAAAAATTTCCTCAACTACTTATCGAAAAATACCAAGATTATAAAACTTAAAGAGTCCGAAACCACTGATGCCCTCTTCTACCAAGAAATCAGTATGATTCTCTATCTTCCCGAAGATCTTGAATCAAAAATTCTCTCTGGTCAAAAAGTTACTTTAGACTATCGCACCTCCGGGAATTACACCGCTGAACTTTCCAAAAATCTCATCAAGCGCTATTTTGAATTACAAAGAACTGAAATCCTTGAGTCTAAAAACTCTTCAAAAGAACAATCCAATTTCCTATCCGAGAATTCCGAAAAAATTATCTCAAATCTCAATCAAAGACTCGACCAGTCCCCAACTATCCGGCTCGCCAGTAAAAATGCCACCAACCTTAGTAAAATCGCAGCCTTTTTCAATTTTGCCAGCTACACGATTATGGCCATCATCCTCTATGTCACCTGTTTTATAAATGCCAGTTTCAACAAATCTTCTGTCAAAAAACGCACCATGGTTTCCAGTCTCCACCTGAAGAAATATAACTTCAGCCTTCTCCTCGCCAATTCTATTTTTGCATTCTCCGTTTTTGCACTACTCACAACTCTTAGCTTCTTTGTTTTGGGCAATATTGTTCTTACTCCATTTTTCATCTTCGAAATACTTAATATCCTGCTCTATACATTAGCCGCTCTCACTCTCGCTGAACTCGTCTCAACCTTCAACCTCTCGAGAGACGCCGTCTCCGGTGTCGTGAATCTCCTCTCCCTCGCTCCAGCCTTCCTTTCTGGTGCCTTTGTCCCCACATATTTTCTTCCAAGCTTCGTTCTCACCATCGCCCACATTTTCCCTACCTACTGGTTCATCGACACCAATAATAAAATCACCACCTTGACTGAGTTTAACTTCAATTCCTTTCTAACCATCCTTCCAAACCTCCTAGTTTTAGTTCTCTTTTCCATTATCTTCATTGTGGCAAATCTAGTTCTTTCTAAAAAGAAACGCGTCAATATCTAAATACAATGATATAAATCCTATAGTTCTAAAATCTAAAATCTATAATTCATATTTGAAAAAAACGACCGATATCTGTTATAATCTATCCAGACGGAAGCGTGTCCGAGTGGTTGAAGGAGCACGCCTGGAACGCGTGTATACAGCAATGTATCGGAGGTTCGAATCCTCTCGCTTCCGCCAGGAAGTAAAAA
>CAUTNS010000051.1:0-3060 GCA_963540345.1 uncultured Candidatus Saccharibacteria bacterium
CGTAAGATTTTGCAACCTCCGAACGGTCATTATGAAAGGCTGAGTCAGAAATCGCAATAATTAACGTTTCTTTGAAAACTTTTCTCAGTTGCTCTATTTCACTAGCAATGACAGGAGCATGTAGCGGCGCCCTTTCTTTTGCAATGTCGAGCTGTTTTAAACATTCCTCATCAACAATATGGTCGGTCGCAAAATAACTACCAGGTGCTGCCACCCGGGTTAAAACCGCATCCAATTTTGTTGCCCCTTCTAAATAACTCTCACGAGCTAAAATCTCCTCTAAATTATTTACCACAAAAGATAGATCTTTTAATTTAGTTTCTCTCTTTTCTTTTGAGCCGTCTAACTTTTTTAAGGTATAGATTACTTTTTTACCCTCAAATTCAAAGTGTAGTGAACACAAGAAGTCGTTTCCTCGATATAAAGCATATTTTCTCGAACTACTACCTGGATTTGTAATCAGAATTAGTCGATCTTTATTCATCGTATACTCCTCGTTTATAGCCTCATTATAACCTAAATAATTATTTTTTGTACAAAATCTTTAGCACTCTTGCATTTTGAGTGCTAAAACACTATAATTATTGCCAGTTATGGCTACACAAAGAGATTATTATGAAATTTTAGGCGTCTCCAAAAACGCATCCGATGATGAAATTAAAAAAGCTTATCGAAAACTTGCGCTTAAGTATCATCCGGATCGTAATCCTGGAGATAAAGAAGCTGAAGCTAAATTTAAAGAGGCTTCTGAGGCAAATGAGGTGCTCTCAGATAAGCAAAAACGCGCACGCTACGATCAATTCGGCCATGCGGGTGTTGGTGGAAACGCATCTTCAGGTGGCAATCCATTTGGAGGTGGCGGATATTCCTTCAATGGCCAAAGTTTCAATTTTGATTTTGGTGGCGGAGAAGGTGGTTTTGATGATATTTTCAGCACACTTTTCGGCTTTGGTAATGGCGGTAGGGCACAAAGACGACGTGGCGCGGATTATCGCACTGTTCTCTCCATCTCCTTTGAGGATGCAGTTTTTGGCACTACAAAAACCGTTCAAATCGATGGGTCTGAGATAAAACTTAAAATCCCTGCCGGTATCGACGATGGCCAATCCATCCGACTACGTGGTCGCGGCGGCCCCGCCCCAGACAAAAATAGTGAAGCTGGCGACCTTCTTGTGCAGATCCGTGTTCGTCCGCACAAGACACTTACTCGTGAAGGCTACATTATTCTCTCCGAACAACACATTTCAATGATCGACGCCGCCCTTGGTTGCGAAGTCGAAGTTGAAACTGTCGATGGAAAGATCACTATGAAAGTTCCAGCCGGTACTCAGTCTGGTACTCCTTTTAAGCTCTCTGGACATGGCATACCAATGCGCGGAGAAGAACGTGGACCACATATTGTAAATATCATCGTTGATACTCCGACCAATCTCTCCAAAAAACAAAAAGAACTGCTGGAAGAGTTTCGCACTGCAAAGAAACGCGGTTTCTGGAGCTAATAGTTTTTAAAACTATTAGCTTTCTCAGCTTGAATAGCTTAGCCTGAATATCTCTAAACCAAAAATAGTCCTAAAACGAAATAAACAAGCTATTAGTCCATCACTCCCTTAACTTGCATATGCTATAATTAACACAAGAAATGTTTAGTACACCACGAAAAACGTCATCCAGCAAACTTAGCCTTTCTATTTTTTCATCTTTCTGCTGCCTACTTCTCGGCGTTTTTTCCACCACGCAGGCAATCTTTCTATCACACCCAGTCTATGCCGGAGATGATATCCTCAAAAATGTCACCCATCGCAAATTAAATGACACTGAACGCGGCAATATTTCTATGAACTGTGCATCAATCCAAACCAGTCTTAAGAATGTACAGAGGAACGATTCAAAAACCCGTGTCATCCTAGGGACTAATTACCAGACACTACTCTCGAATTACATATCACCACTTAATGTACGTCTGATCAAGAATAACCTGCCAGACCCTACACTAATCTCCATTCAATCCGAAGCTATCACTTCAAGAAATAGTTTCACCAATCTTTTTGTGACATATAGTCAGCGTCTTGAGTCATTAATTTCTATTGATTGCAAAAATCAGCCCGACACTTTTTATAGTGAGTTAGAAAATGTACGCTTCTTACGTAGTCAATTAGAGGAATCGGTCAACAAAGTAAATACAGCACTTTCAAACCACCTCAAGACCGTTAATCAACTTAGAGAAAAGTTATCCAATAATTCCACCGACTCAACCCCAACATCAACATCAACATCAACATCAACTTCAACTTCAACTTCAACTTCCACTAAAAGCAATACCTCTGAAGGCTCTTCAACAACGCAAACAAATATTACATCTAGTCAAAACGAGGAAAAATCAAGATGATAAAATTTAATCTACGCGGTAGTACCTCAAGCGGTGGCAAAGCCTTAATTCGTCTTGGCATCCTGGCTACTATTATTGCTATCATTACTACTGGTATTTCTCTTTATTTTTATCACGCCAGTGGAGATATTTATATCGACCGATCTCGTCCTGGCTTTCTACCAGAAAAACATGAGAACTCTCAGATGGATGAAAACCTCACCTATCGTTTTTCCGAAGATGGTTCTATTTCTGCGAAAGATCTCGAAGAGTATTTACAAAATATCAAACCAGTCATTAACAATATTAATGACGTCAAAAAGCCTTTCGCAAAAGATAGCTTATCCGATCAATCATTAGGTATTGCAAAATAGCCAAATTCTCCAGTTCCATACTTTACAAAAGTAATATTTTATTTTAGAATATTACAAATCTAGTAATATTTTTTGAGCAAGGAGAATAATTTTAATGGCAACGCTACGAGAAGCGCTACTTAAAAACGGCGTATTTTATTTTAACAACAACGGAACTCAATACACTATCGAGGGTGGGGCGGGGAATTATATGGTGGCTCGTGACTCTAGTGGTATTGTTCGCTATCGTATTGAAGGTTCCGAACTTTCCTCAAATCTCATCGTTCGAGATATTTCATCAGGCCTCGTAGCCTTCACCGTTAGCCCATCCGCGCTCTTCTA
>CAUTNS010000052.1:0-3008 GCA_963540345.1 uncultured Candidatus Saccharibacteria bacterium
ATTTTGACGCAAAAGTTATTGTCCTCACTGATAATTATCGCTCAACTACTGAAATCCTTCAATTCTCGCGTAAAATTGCAGATCAGCTGGAAGAGAGCTTTATTAAAAACGAAACTATGCAACGTAGTTTAAATGTCGAAAATACCGTTACGACAGAGCTGAAGAAAGAGTTGATCGCAATCAGAAATAATGAAATTCTTAAAGCTTCTCCCGAAGATTCGACCTTTGAACAAAATATTTATTCAGCAGAAGATGTTACAGATCCTAAATCTCTGAGTAACAATTTTACTCAAAAAAGTTTTATTGAGAGACACCAATTTATAAATCAAGATGCTGAATATTACTGGGTTGCAAAAAGAGTCCATCAACTCATCCAGGCTGGCGCCAAGCCATCTGATATCGGCATCCTTTTCCCAAAACACGCATTGGCCACTCCGCTTATTCCGTATCTCAGAAAATATTCTGAAATTAATATTTCCTACGAACGTACCGAAAATATTTTAGAAAATCAGCAAATTTATGAGTTGACGACACTCTGTAGGTTTATCGCCATGCTCGCTGATGGAGAGAACCCAGCTTTCATGCTTCCTGAAATCCTATCTTTTGACTTCTGGAATATCCCTAGCGACGATATGATCATGTCTATCCAATCCATTGAACGCAACAAGCGCACCGCACTGGAAATTCTTCAATCCTATCACGATAATCCACTCTATACTAATCTTGCCGCCTTTTTCTCGGAACTTGCCAAAAAATCCTTCTCACTTCCACTTGAATTCTTCCTCGATATTCTCACAGGTGTTACCCCAATCGAACTAAAAATCAACAACCAAAATATCTCCTTTACCTCGCCATTTCTTAGTTTCTACACCAAAGATCTATATTCAAAAGCCACTTTTGACCTCTATAATCGACTTAATCTCTTGCGGAACGCCATACTTTCTCGCACCGAAAAAAGTAAACTCCGCCTTCACGATTTAATTCAGTTACTCAACGACTTTACTGAAACCAATACCCCAATTACTGAACAAACTTTTTATAAAGACTCTGACGATTCCGTTAGCTTAATGACAGCACACAAATCTAAAGGTCTAGAGTTCAAACATGTTTTCCTTATTAGTGCCAATCAGTCGGGCTGGGATAGCGCGAACCGTCCACCTAGTATTCCGTTGCCTCTTAATCTCGACTTTATCGGCGAATCTCGCAACACACCTGATGGTAAAAAACGCCTACTCTTCGTAGCTATTACTAGGGCGGCCAAGACTCTCACCATCACAAGTTCAAAATACGCCGACGAAGCTGGTAAAGAATCTAAACCGCTCTCATTCCTAGACGAAAAAGTTATTCAAAACGAAGCTGGAGATTACCTAAGCTCTCCATTTATTCCGAATGGGCAAGTTTCCGAACACAATAACCAACTTACTGACGCTGAAAAAGCCTCAGCGATTCGTCGCACCTGGTTAATAAAATTACTCAATCCATCTGAAAAATTAAAGCCAATTCTTCTAGAAAAAGTACGAGATTTCCGCCTATCTGCTTCCCATATCTCGTCATTTATCCGTCTCACCTACAGTGGCCCGCTCGCCTTTTATCAGCAGAGTATTCTTCATGCTCCACAAGATACCTCAGACTCGATTAGTTTAGTTTATGGAAATCTAATCCATCACGTCTTTGAAGAGATTACCAACAATAATATCACCAAAGAAGAGGCCATCGATTTTTATCTCAATGAAGCAAGAGACCAGGATCTACTCGAAGAAGACATCAAAACCCTAATCGAACGCGGCAGGGATGAACTACCACTCGCTATTGATGCCTTTGAGCACATCCTTCGTGCCCCAGGAGCCAAAGCTGAAGTTGATTTTAGTAAAGAAAAACTCAATTTTGAAGGCATCCCGGTTACCGGTAAGATCGATCATATCAATATTGACGAAGAACATAAAATTATTGACCTCTATGACTTCAAAACCAGCACTATCTCAGATAAGGATACCTGGCAAAATAAGGAATCGCTCTTCATTTATCAATTCCAGCTCCTGTTCTATCGCATGCTCCTTAAACTCTCAAAGACATATCATGACTACACCGTTCGTTCAATGAACCTACTTTTCACCGCCCCTAATCGTCGTGAGACTATTAATAGTGAAACAGGGAAGATACACAGTATTGAGCTGACCGAAGATGTAGTTGCAAATATGCCAGTAACCTTCGAGGAGCTCATCCATGCTGTTTATCATCAAATCACCTCACTTGACTTCTTAGACTCCGACTCACCAACTAACGCTATTGACTTAGAAGAGCCAAAACTTAGTGACATTAAGGAATTCTGCAAAACACTTGTCGACCGTTATCAAAATAAATAGTTGACATAATATATTTTTATGTTATTATAGTGTCACAGACGTTTGGGAACATAGATAACTGCTGCCAAGCGTTTATATTTACCCATAAACGTCTGAAAATCATACCGTCGGTATATTAGAAAGGGGTGAGTCCGATGCACTTTTAGAGGCTAAACAGCTAGAACAGCTAGAGAAGCAAAAAATTTCATACAGAAAGGGGGTGAATTGTATGAGACATGTCTTCACAGACTGTGTTACTAAAAACAGTTACGACAGTGTCTATGACAGCTATCAGACCATGGCAGACGCACTCGTTAACCATCCTGAACGTTTTCCGGACATAAGTCCGGAAGAAAAGGATATGATTATCAGAGGCGCCGAGGCGCAGGGTTGGCACCGTTCGAACTGGTAAAGACAAGGTTATCACTGGCTAAACTTCCAAAGTTTTCCCCTTTGTTGTTTTCTCACACCAGTGAACTTCCATTTTCCAGTAGCCTCAACACCGGGGAGTCCTAACCAGACTCCCCACTTTTTTTATTTTGCTATTTTAAACACTTGCATTATAATATAACTATCTTGCCATACTTCGGTCCCTGGCAATGAGAAAATTCAAAAGCTTTAAGTATCGTCATTTATACTTTTAGCCAGGAGCCAATAAATCAGGCT
>CAUTNS010000053.1:0-2843 GCA_963540345.1 uncultured Candidatus Saccharibacteria bacterium
GGACCCTCGTCTCTTCCTTGGGAAGGAAACATAATAGCCGTTATACGATACTCGCAATAATATTATTTTAGCATAGAATAGAAAAAAGGCAGAAAAGTCTTGCGAAAATAGAGGTGATAATATATACTACTGGTAGTGGATTCGTAGCTCAGTTGGTTAGAGCGCTGCCCTGTCACGGCAGAGGTCGCGAGTTCGAGTCTCGTCGGATCCGCCACATATACAGCTTTAGGGCTGTTTTTTGTTGTATGTAGGGGGAATCGGATTTTAGATTAAGGATTGGAGTTCAGATTACCGTATTAATTTTGTTTTTTATGGCTATTTTCAAAAATTAGATTATCGGCTTTATCTTGGTAATATTTGTATTCAGAGTCACTTTGAATAGTCCAGCAGAGGACTGGATGAGATTTTCGAATTCTCTGGATGGTGGTTCTTTGAATAATTCTTTTATCAACGGAGAGAAAATCTGGTTTGAGCCAATGAATGAGGGGAAAGCGGAGAAAAATGGATCCAAAATAGATTAAAATTCGGGGCCGACTGGCAATGAGTAGCCCGGTTGGGAAGGTGGTGTATTTTTTGAACCAGTGTACAATGCGGGGGTCAAAACTTTTAATAGCAAAGTTTGTAGCTGAGTAAGTTTTTTGATATTCAAGAAGAAGACTAGTGGTCTTTTTGCAAAATTTTTTATAGTTGACGAAAGGTTCAGATTTTAATTCGACAATCAGAGGAGTTTTTCCCGCAATGAGGTCTAGAACTTTTTTGAAGGTTGGGATACAATGTTCGTCCGTGGTTTGTTCAGATTGCAGGGAAAGGCTTTGAATATCTTCAAGGGTGCTTTTCTTTAGCTTGATTGAGCTTTTAGTGAGGCGCTTTGTATTGCTATCGTGGAAGACAATAATTTTTTTATCTGAAAGAATGTGGATATCGAGCTCGATAGCAAAATGATGGTCAATGGCATTCTTAAAGGCAGCAAGTGAGTTTTCCGGGATAAAGGTTTCTGTGTTATTTTGGAAAAAGGTACCATGTAGTCCACGGTGAGCAAAATTTTTATCATACAAAAAGGAGAGGCTCGGGTTTGATTTAGTTTGATTATGTTTATGATTAATAGAATTATGGGACATAAAATAGATGTAATAGCTGATTGAATAAATATATTATAGCAAAAAAACAGAGGGGTGGGCGAACCTTATGAGTTGCTATGTTTCGTATATCTTAGAGGAGAATAAAAATTATGGTATAATCTGATTGTTGCCATTGTAGCTCAGTTGGTAGAGCAGCTCATTCGTAACGAGCAGGTCGCAGGTTCGATCCCTGTCAATGGCTCCATTTTTTATGGTCTTATTCAAGCTTTATATTCTAAATTTACTAAGTAGATCCTATATTTTTAGGGCTAGCTTACTAAGCAGGCCTTATATTTTTTAGGGTTAGCTTAGGAAGTCTAGTGCTGAGGTGGCGGCTATGGCGCCGTCACTGGTGGCTGTGACGAGTTGTCGGATTTCTTTTGAACAGCAGTCACCAGCTGCATAAAAACCTGGTAGGTTAGTTTCGCAGCGATGATTAGTGATGACGAAGCCAGCTTCATCGGTTTTTAGATTATGTGTCTCGATAAGGTTCTGGAGAAGTGATGTACTAGGGAAGATACGACCGATTTCAATAAAGAGGGCTTTGATATAAAGAATGTTATTAGCTTTATCGTAACAACTATATGCTGCAGAATCGATTGGATCGAGTTTTGGTATAATGTCAGAATTGGTATCGGCTGACTTTTCTTGGTTTTTAAAATGATAAAACTGTTGTAGAGGATTTTTGAGACTAACTCCAGAAAGAAGACCATCCTGCTCAAGTAGAACTTTAATTTCGTTATCGGCGATAATGTGAATATTTTGACGGGTTTCAAGTTTTTGAAGGAGTAATTCCTCGGCGCGAAAATGAGTGGAACGATGAATAAGAAAGACGTTTTTGCATAGGTCAGAAAGATATAAGGCTGAGAGGGCGGCTGAACTACCACCACCAACGACGGCAACGTCTTGATTCTTATAGAGTGAACCATCACAGGTCGCACAAAAGGCGATACCTTTTCCGACGAGATTAGATTCGTTTGGAAGATTAAGTTTACGACTAATAGTACCAGTGGCGAGAATAACGGTCTTAGCCTGGTAGATTTGATTCTTGGTGGTTAATTGATAGATGTTATTTTGTCTAGATAAATCTAGTACTGTCTGATAGGTGATTTTTTGATTAAGGGCTTTTAACTGAGCGTAGAGATTATTTGAGAAGTCAGCACCTGAAATGTCGGGAAGGGCTGGGTAGTTTTCAACGAGTGGGGATTGGAGAATTTGACCACCGTAAGTAGTTGATTCGAGTAGGAGGACAGTTTTGTTGGCACGGAGAGCGTAGAGTGCGGCAGTCATGCCGGCAGCCCCGGCACCAATAATTGCAATATCATAAATCATAGCTTTATTATAGCAAGTTCTGTTTTAAATAAGACATGATATGATTATAAGTAATGGTACAACTTGGTATTGAGGCAGGAAAAGAGGGGATTTTGAATAAAATTCGTAATTTTTTTGTTCATCGGGAGAAGAGTTGGGATATTGCTTGGCTCCGAGAGAATCGAGAGAGGATGGTGAGAATTTTTTTGGCAGCAGTGGAACAGTATAATCTATCGGCGGCGAATCGGGAGGTAGTTGATAGAAATGGAGTGCATATTGCAGAACAAATGATTGCGCCGGAAGGATATAAACTACTTGTCGGATATCACCAAGATGTGTTGACGGATAAAGAAGAATATGTGGGATATGATGGGGAATAGGAGAGACAGATTAATACTACAAGTTATACAAATT
>CAUTNS010000054.1:0-2750 GCA_963540345.1 uncultured Candidatus Saccharibacteria bacterium
AGAAATCCTAAAGGTCAAGCTTGGATTGCTCCAGTTTCTGGTCTCTGTGAAGTTTGGGAAGATGGCAATCACTTTGTGGTTCAAATCACCCCATCTTCAGGTAAGACTGAACGCATCGAAGTGACCGATGGTCGTAAAATCATGGTTAAAGATGGTGCTTCCGTTAAGACTGGCGACGTCATCGCCGCCAAGTCTAAAGGTATGGAACCAATCATCGCTCCATTTGATGGCAACGCTCAGATCGTCGATGGTGCCGTTCTCATCACCGAAGGTGCTGGTGGTCCAGTCCGTGTTGAAATTCCAAATGACGCTGAAATGCTCGTTAAGAGTAATGATACCGTCGAGGCTGGTGATCGTCTCACTACTGGTTCTCTAAATCTTCAGGATCAGCTCAAGTATAAGGGTGTAGAAGCAACTGCTCGTTATATCATGAATGATATTATGGCTGTCTACGCTGCCAACGGTAATGATGTCTCCGCAAAACACCTTGAGGTGATTGTGCGCCAGATGTTTAGCCGTGTCATGATTGAAGATGCTGGTGACACTAACTTTGTCGCTGGTGATATCACATCAGTCAACGCTATTGAAGAAGCCAATCGTGAATGTATCGCCTCTGGTCGTACTCCAGCTGAATACACTCAGCTCCTTCTCGGTATTACCAAGGTTTCAATCTGGTCAGACTCCTTCCTTTCAGCTGCATCCTTCCAGGATACAACCCGCGTTCTTATTAATGCCGCCATCAATGGTCGCGTCGATAAGCTTCACGGCTTGAAGGAAAACGTCATTATCGGCCGCAAGATTCCAGTAGGTACCGGTGTACGTAAATTAGAAGATTCTGAAGAGGAAACTGAAGGTAACTTCGGCGACTTCAAAATCGTCAAAGATGAAGACGCAGACTTCTAAAACCTAAACAACTAAAAATAGCTCCTCCGTGGAGCTATTTTTTATTAGGAAACAATATATAATATAAGTATGCACTCATACATAGACGCAATTCAACAAGCTTCCGTTATTTTTCCAGCCATAGCGGTGGTCTTCTCAGTGCCATACCTAATCTATAACTACAAAAAATATGGCTCCATCATGAGCCTGCGCGTCTGGATCGTCTACTCTTTTATTCTTTATCTCCTCTGTACCTACTGTTTAATTATTTTGCCACTCCCATCGGCAGAAAAAGCACAATCCCTGCATGGCTACCACATGCAACTTAATCCGCTCAATTTTATATTTGACATCGCAAAACATACACATATTAATCTTCAGGACCCAAAATCCTTCCTCACTATCTTTAAAAACTGGGGTTTCCTTACGACTGTCTTTAATATCTTCATGACTCTGCCTTTTGGTTTTTATCTTCGCTATTATTTCCGTAACAATTTTAAACAAGCAGTCGTCAAGTCCTTCCTCCTCTCCTTATTCTTTGAGCTGACTCAGCTCAGTGGACTCTATTTTATCTACGCTGGCAATTATCGCCTCTTCGATGTTGATGATCTTATCACAAATACTCTTGGTGGCATCTTCGGCTTTATTCTTGCCAATCTCTTAGCTAAATTCCTACCGACTCGTGAGGAAATTGATCTTAAAAGTTATGATCGCAGCAAGAAAATCTCATTCTTAAGGCGACTCGTGGCTCTCGTCTTTGATGCAATCGGCTCCATTGCCTTTCTCCTTACTCTCGCCCCATTTATTATGAAAATCCTCCGTCTTGAATTCTCAATTTTAACTGCTTTCATTTCTGTCATTCTTTATCTCACTCTAAGTGTTATGATTTTTCGCGGTTATACTTTTGGTTTCTTTATGACCAATCTAAAAGTCAAGCTAATTGACGAAACGGCTTCAACTTCAATCTTTAATAAATTTCTCCACTTATTTATCCGTTTTACGGCCTTCTTCTTCCAATTCGCTATCATTCCGGCCATTGCTTTTTTCCCCATTCAACTACTCAGCTTCAATAATATTATTGACGAAAACGCTACCGCGGTTCTTACCATCGCTTACGTAATCACCTGTCTGATCTATTTCTTTGTACTGTCTATTCTGATCGCGATCAGAAAACCACTCTTTTATGAAAAAATCTCCAAAACCGAATTAATCAGTACCGCCAAAAAGATAGGTACCAAAACTGACGAAGAGAAAGTTGACTAGAAAAACTCCCCTTGAAGAAACACTGGGTTTGTGCTAAAATACTCGTGTAAGTTTATCAAGGTGACATTTGACTAACTAGACCAAAGAAAAAGCCGTTCGTTTCCGACTGCAATAATTTTTTTAGAAAATTATAGGCCAAGCAGAGAAACAAACTGGAACTCCTCTTAGTCTAGCTATTAGAGTGTCGTCATTAAAGGAAAGGAAAAGATGAAAGTCATCCTCGGCACCAAAATTGGTATGACCCAGATCATCGGCGAAGATGGATTAGTAACTCCAGTTACCATCCTTCAAGCCGGACCAGCCACAGTGACTCAGATAAAGACCGTCGACACCGATGGTTATAATGCTGTGCAGCTTGGATACGGTCAGGGTAAGAATCTGAGCAAGTCGGTATCAGCTCATGTCAAAAAAGCTGACGAAACATTAAGTCCTAAAATCTTGAAGGAATTTCGTACGGATTCCACTCCAGAGCTCAAACTCGGTGATGTCCTCACTGTAGAAAGCTTCGAACTTGGAGACAAGGTGGCAGTTACTGGTATTTCGAAAGGCAAAGGATTCGCTGGTACTGTCAAGCGTTGGAACTTCCAAGAATCACGCAACACCCA
>CAUTNS010000055.1:0-2681 GCA_963540345.1 uncultured Candidatus Saccharibacteria bacterium
TTCTTTTGGAATCGAGATGGTACCGTCCGCATAAAACACCTGAGCGGATTCTCGAGGTCAAAAGAGGTGATTTTTATATTAAAATTAAGAAAAGGCATAAATAATAGTGGCGAATAATAACCTCACATCAGCAAAGAAAGCTCGTAATGATGAGTTCTATACGCAGTACGAAGACATCCAAAAGGAAGTCCAAGCATATATTGACTACAACCCAGACGTGTTCCGTGGCAAGGTCGTGTATCTTAATTGTGATGACCCGTACGAGAGCAACTTTTTCAAATTTTTTGCCAATAAATTCAACGCTTATGGTATCAAGAAGTTGATTGCTACCAGTTATTTCAACTCGCCGGTAGCGGGAACTGAGCTACAAAGTTCACTTTTGCCAGATATGCCGGATAAAGAGATTTCGCCAGTTAAAAAATCTTCACCACAGACCAATACGACAACCGAAGATGGCGAGACAAAAGGTCGGGTGATTGAAATTACTGAGGTGTCTGACGAAAATGGTGACGGCATATACGACCTAGAGGATATTAAAAAAATTATTCAGGCTAATGGTGGTGGTCGATCACTGAAAGGCGACGACGATTTTCCGCCGGGCGACTTTCGCTCAAAAGAATGTGTTGAGCTGCTAAAACAAGCCGACATTGTAGTGACCAACCCACCGTTCTCATTATTTCGTGAATATGTGGCACAGCTGTTTGAGTACGATAAGAAGTTTTTGATTATTGGCAATATGAACGCCATTACTTACAAGGAAATTTTTCCAAAAATTATGATGAATAAGATGTGGCTTGGAAATGGATTTTCAGGGGGCAATGCTTATTTTAAGATAGCTAAGTCAGAAGAGCGGGAATTTGCTAGTGGCGTTTATGATAAAAAAACTGGGTTAGTTAAGTTCCGTAATGTAGTATGGTTTGCTAATCTTGACCATGGCAAACGTCATGAGAAGTTGCAGCTGATGACTATGGCGGAGAATAAAAAGTTCAACAAAAAAGTTATAAATAGTGATGTGTGCTATAAAAAGTATGATAACTATGATGCGATTGAGGTTTCGTTTACAGATGCAATTCCAAGCGATTATGCCGGCGTAATGGGTGTGCCTATTTCATTCCTGGACAAGTATAATCCAGATCAGTTTGAGATAGTTGCCTTTCGAAAGGGTGACGACGGAAAGGACTTAGTCGTTTCCGTCGAGAGAGAGAGAGAGAGAGTTGTCGTCCAGCCGTACTTCAGAATACTCATTCGAAGAACTCAGGCATCCAGCAGCCAACGGGGAGAGAGCATACGTTGATGGACAAAAGAAATATGCAAGAATACTCATACGCCACCTCCATACCAGGACTAATTAAAAATGCGGAAGGTAAAATTAATGGGAAAATTACATATGCAAGAGTCACAATACGCAGGAAAGGAGCAGAAAAATGATTGCTAATCTAAAAAAATATACCATTGCTGAGGTCACTAAAGGCTTTACCTATAATGAGTTTGAAGGGAAGGGTTTGTTTGGCTTGAGTGGTAAGTTGACAATTCAACCAGAGTATCAGCGTAATTACATTTATGCTGACGGCAAGAAAGATGTTGCGGTTATTGAATCTATATTAAAAGGTTACCCAATTGGTTTAATATATTTTAATAAATTAGAGGATGATAATTTGGAGGTTTTGGACGGGCAGCAACGAATTACCTCGATTGGTCGGTTCATTGAAGGGCGCTTCTCAATTATGCGCAATGGTAATCAGACGCATTTTGATTCTTTACCGCATGATTTGCGCCAGAAAATATTAGAAACAGAGCTTTTGGTGTATGAATGTGAAGGGACAGAGAGTGAAATCAAGGAGTGGTTTAAGACGATTAACATTGTTGGTGTACCGCTTAATGAGCAGGAATTGCTGAATGCTATTTATTCTGGACCTTTTGTGACATTAGGTAAGGAGACTTTCTCAAATTCCGGTAATGCTATGATCGCTATGTGGAGTGCATATATCAATGGTGATGCCAGGCGGCAAGACTTTTGGCATGTGGCGCTGGAATGGATTGCGGATGCAAAGAAGATGACGGTCTCAGAATATATGTCGCAGCATAGATTTGATGATTCTATTACAGAAGCGAAGACTTATTTTGATACGGTATTGAATTGGGTATCAAATACCTTTAATCAAGTCGAGAAAGAAATGCGTGGTCTGGAATGGGGAAGGTTATATGAAGAATATCACAAGTTTTCGTATAACTCTGACCAAATTTCCGCAAAAGTTAGTGAGTTATATGGTGACCCATTTGTAAAAAATCGTAAGGGGATCTTTGAGTATGTTTTGGGGCTGTATTCTGGACAAAGAGGTGATCTTGGTGATACGAAGTTGCTTGAGGTTAGAGTGTTTGACGATGCAACTAAACAAACTGTTTATAAAAAGCAGACCGAAACTGCGGAAGAAAAAGGTGTGTCAAACTGTTCTTATTGTGCAATAGGTCACGATGCTAATAAGGCAAAGATATGGAAGCTGAATGAAATGGACGCTGATCACGTTAGTGCTTGGAGCAGAGGCGGTGCGACCTCAATAGATAATTGCGAGATGCTATGTAAATCACATAATAGAGCGAAAGGAAATAAGTAATGAAATTCAAACATGGAACACGTCGTCGAGCTGCGGAATATGAGAAAGATTGGGTGCAGCGATGGAAAG
>CAUTNS010000056.1:0-2656 GCA_963540345.1 uncultured Candidatus Saccharibacteria bacterium
TTTCTCCATTCGATTTTAAGTCGAACGCGTATACCAATTCCGCCATTCGGGCATAGCTGTATTATAGTACAGTTGCCAAGGTTTTACCATATAATACGTGGTAAAATGAGCATATGGGAACTCGTAAATCAGAAAATATGGTAAAAAAAGATACATTGGAAAAAGATATATTGTCAGTAAAAAGCCTTAGAGTAAAACTTGGCGCGCTATTTGAGAAGCACTTCTTACTCCTGGTTGTTGGATTTGCGCTAATTTTTGCGGTAATTTCTCTATCGATTGGTATGAGTCAAAGCGTCTGGTTTGATGAGGCCTATTCAATTACTCTAGCAAAAAGACCCATTGGCGAGTTAGTTCATCTAACAGCAATCGACGTACATCCGCCAGTCTATTATTTGTTCCTACATTTTTGGGGTGGATTATTTGGGTTCAGCGAGCTAAGCCTCAGGCTATCCAGTGTAATCCCTATGTTTTTTGCAATTATTCTGATGGCAATACTCCTAAAACGTTTATTTAATAAACCATTTGCCGGGTTTGCAACCTTCTTGCTCTGTCTTTCCCCAATGTTAATCCGCTACGGCTTTGAGATCAGAATGTATGCCATGGCAACTATGTTGGCGGTGCTTGCAACCCTCGTTCTAGTCCTAATTGAGGCCGAAAAAAACGCAAAGCGACGCCATTTATTACAACTTGCTTATGCGGCACTCGTGGCACTGGGAATGCTGACCTTATATTATACGATTGTGATTTGGCTGACGCATTTTGCATATCTAATTTGGCAGACAGTAAAGAGCAAGAAGCCGATCCTGCGCCAAGAATTTTGGCTGATGTACATCCTTGCCGTTCTATTATTTACGCCATGGCTATTTGTCGCGATAAAGCAATTTACCAACGGTGCGCTGGCACAAATTTCAGAACCAATGACAGTAAATAACCTACTTGGGGTCTTCTCTTTTAATTTACTATATAAACCGATTTGGCAGCTTGACCAGATTTTTGGGCTACTGATCTTGGGCTTCATTACTCTGTTTGGAGTATTGCTCGCTAAAAAAATAAAAAACAAACAGAAAAACACCAGCTTCTTAATTTTTATGGCAGCGGGGCCACTGCTCGTGGAGATTTTGATCTGCCTAGTTAAGCCGATGTACGTTGAGAGGTATCTGGTTTATTCGGCACCGTTTTTAATTGCTCTGATTGCCTATTTAGTATTCGAAGCGCAATCTAAGCAACGCTATTTCTCGATGACTTACCTGTTTGCGCTGGTGGGATTTGGAATCTTTAACCTTCAACAGGTCGGTAATTTTAACTTTCAGAGGATGCAGAAGCCAGACATTCGTGAAATGGCGACAAGGATTTCTGCAACCGATAAAAAAGAAGATAAGCGTGACCAGGCTAGAATAACAGAGCTGTCGATTCTAACAGATTCACCATATGAGGCAATTGAGCTAGGATACTATTTACCTAATAATAAAATCTATTTCTATACACCATATGAGGAGCTAGGTGGTGGCTATGCGCCGCTTAATAAGAGTGAATTTAAGGTTTTCAACGAGCAGGACTTGAAGAAATTTAAGTGCATACGCTATGTCTATTATGATGCAAAGATGACAACAATATTAGAAGGCGCTGGTTTTTCTAAGACAAAAAATCAGGACACTGAACATGCCCTGAAATATAGCGACTTCTGCCGAAAATAACCGGCTATTTCTAACTATGAATCTTTAGGGCCTTGATCTTTGGAGCCTTGATCCTTGGAGCCTTAATCCTTAGGACCCTGATCTTTAGGACCTTGATAACGCCCCTGTAATTTGGCTTTGCGGATTTTTAAAATATCCTTGAACATGCGCCAGGAATCCTTGACGATGTTGACGCGGTCGGTGGCGAAGTGCTGCCAGCGGATTGGCACTTCTTTTGCCTTAAGTCCGAGTTGTTTTGCAATTACAAACAATTCGACATCAAAAGCCCCCGTGAAAGCACCAGCCTCGTTAGTTCGCTCTGGATTATAGACATAAAGTTGATCAAAAACTACGCTTGCTTTTTCATTGAAGAGCTTGAAACCACATTGAGTATCTCGAATTTTGAGACCGGTGAGACAGCGGGTGATCAAATTAAAGGTATCACCGATAAATTTGCGGTACCACTTAGCGTGGACTGATTTAGTATCGATTTTGCGCGAGCCAAAAATAATATCAAAGGAATCCTGGTTTTTTAGTAGCTTCCTGACCTCAGAAATTGGCGTACTCTGATCAAAGTCGGTAAAGAGTCGCCACGCTCCGCGCGCTTGCTTCATGCCGGCGCAAACCGTGGCTGCCTTGCCACCATGCTGATTTTTCAATACTATTAATTCCCCATTCTGGAGGCGTGATTGCCAGGCGTCACGGTAATCGGACAGCAATTTCACAGTCTCATCAGTGGAGCCGTCGTCAGAAAAAATAACCTCATACGCGTATCCTTGTTGTTCAAGAAACGGTAGGAGGTCTTTTAGACAGCCACGTTGAAAATTTTTAGCTTCATTATATGAAGGGATAATAACAGATAAGAAGATTTTGTTGTGGTCGTTCTTCACGTTTTAATAAAATACTTGTTTAAGTTAATGCGTTTGAGTTTTGGAGGCACCGACCGGAATTGAACCGGTGTACACGGTTTTGCAGACCGCTGC